>JAJRDU010000019.1 GCA_028748685.1 Methylococcaceae bacterium | reverse complement strand
GGTAGCAATTCAGAGTTTCTTTGGACACCCTTGCCTTCGCCTACATCTTCCCTTCTCACAGGGCAATGGCTGGACTTCCACCAGCTTGCTGACTACCATGCCAGTCGCACCCGGAAACGCTCTCGCTTATTCCGGCCTACATGACTGGTGGTGTTTTTTCGATTGAAACCGGCGGCGAATTTCATCGAAATACGCGGTTGAGGCGGTTTGCCATAACCGCAAGCTCCAGAGCCTGACGCACAAGCCAAAGCGCTTTGAGATTGGCGAGCAAGGCAAAGAACCTTGTGACTATAGCGGAAAGGCTTGCGAACTAGCCTTTCATCCGCACCACACCATCAAGCCTTAGCCTTGATCAGTTTACTCTTCCAAATGCCATCGCAAGCGAAACAAACCCAGCCCCAGCGCAACCAGTCCAGCAAGGCCACGGCCATCCATAGCGACCAAGCCAGCATCAACAGCCGGTAAGCCATCAGCGGCACGGAAACCACGATTGCCGTCGGCAATTCGGCAGGGCTGCGGTCTTGGTACCAGTTCAAGTCGTAAGCGGTCGATTGATTGCCGGTAATCTGCATATCCGGCTCCCCCAGCAGGCCTTGCTGAACGGCGGTAAACAGCAGCACCAGCGACGATAGTGTCAGGAGCGCCAGGCCGACTTGCGCCAGATTGAAGCGTCTGGCCGATTCCGGGGCATGATGTTGCCGCCAGCCCAGGGCCAGCAGCCAGCCCACCACCAGCAAGGCCGCGCCGATATGAATCTGGCTCAGACCTATCAATAGCAAAAACCACTGCCAGTGTCTTAACGGCGTCAATCCTATCTTCCCCAATCCCGCCGCCAGCAGGGCCAGCACGATCAACAGCCCCCAGATCAAGGCCGCCGGCCCGAACTTCGGTCCCCAGGTACACAATACCCAGCGATCCTCGCCGGATATCACCTGGAGATGGCTGTTGACGCTGTCGGCGCCTAGATTGACTCGTGGCGTGGTCAACAGCGTGCGCTGGGCTATCGGCGATTGCCAATTCAATACGATCTGCTGGGCGCCGGGCCTGATCGGCAAGGTCACCGTATCGGCCTTTTGCCGAATAGGCTGAGTAACGCCATCTATGGATACGCTTTGCAGCACGGCCTGTTCCGGCAGGACGATATTGTGCTGGCCCCCCTTGGAGCTGCGGATGACGAGCGTCAATTCGGCATCCTCGCTACGCTTGCCGGGATTGATCCGCAACTCGCTCTTGTCTATGGTGAGCGTGGCACCACTCACGGCTTGCGGCCGGTTGACATCCAGCCTTACCGTTTCTCCCGGCCACGGCCGCCATTCCGGCATCCATATCCCCTGGGCATCCTGATGATGAACCACGGCGATGCCCGAGGTTTGGAGGTGCCAGATCGGGCTGACGTCGGCGCGCCACAGCTCGCTCCATTGCGAAGTATCCGCCGCCTTGAGTTCCAGGCTTTCGGCCTTTGCCAATAGCGACTGCCATTCCAGTTCGTTTTGTCCGGCCGCCATGTTGACCAACACCTTGCCATCCTTGACACGGATCTCGGGCGAAGTGACCGCCTCGCCGGGCAGCAACGGCAGTTCCAGCACGATAGCGCTATCGCTCTCCGCGAGTCTTACCACGCGGGTGGTGACGCGCCAATCCAGCCCCAGGTGTAGCGTCCTTTCGATACGTACGAAGGCCGGCAGACTGCTTTGTTTCAGCACCGATGCCGTTCCCGTATCCAGGCGGCTAAACTCCAGCTGCTGCCCGACCCTGCCGTCCTCGTAAACGCCATCCACGACCCAACCGTCCGCCTTCAATACCGTGTATTGCGGCGGCAAAGGCAGCGGCAGGCTGAATCGGTCGTGCGAGGCATGGCGGCCGGACAGCACGACCTTGTGCACTCCCTTATCGAGTGCCAGCCACAGCACATCATCGTCCGCCCTGATCAAGGCCGCCGCCTCCTTGCCGTCCACGCCGACCCGTTCCGGCATCCATTGTTCCAACTTGGCCGGCAAAGGCACCGCCACGTCCTGCTGGGCATGAACCTCGAGTTCGATGGACATTTCGGCCGGTTTGACGCTGAGATTCATCGCCGCAATCTCGGCACAAGCCGGCAAGCATTGCGGCGCCTCCAGCAATCGGCTTTTCAATTGATCCAGCATCTGCTGGCCGGGAAAATCCGCGTAAACATTTTGAGCCGGCAAGGGCAACAACAGCAAGGCCACGACGCAACTCAGGGTCGGGGCCGAGAATTTCCACGAACCACTCATTACACCCAGCATCCGCAATGCCAGCGCCGCCGTCAACAGGGCCTGAACAAAATGCAGCAGCCTGGTCACCGAGGGCGGCAAATACCACAAGCGAAGCGACTGTCCGCTGTCGACCGCGCCGTTCCAGGACAGATGCAACTGTTGCCATTGCCATTGCGGCAAGCCGGGACCAGTCTGTAGATTGGCATCGGGATCGATGCGGTCGAAATTGACCGCCGGCTTGGCAAGGGAGGCCAGTGAGGCGGAATCCGCACGGTTCTTCTTCAACATCATCCTTTCCTCGCTTTTTTCGGCCATGGCTGGCGCCGGCGCTGCCTCCATTGCCATCATTTGCGCGCTACCGCCATCAGCGCCGGCGGAATAGGTCGGTTCCGTGATGGTCTGCCAGGGCTTTTCCAATTGCGGATAAAGGCCGATGCGAATCTGGGCGATCATGAACGGCACAACGATCACCAGCAAGGCCAGCCAACAGGCGTTGCGGTACCATGCCACCCAGCGCAAGAAGCGATTTGCCGGCAATACTCGGATTAAGGCCAGCGCCGCCAGGATATGTAGCCAGATCAGTTGCGGCGCATCGGCCTCATGCCAGATCAATATCAGGCTGATCAGCGCGAACAGCCCCCACTGCCAATCCCACAGACGCCCGATCGCGAGAGCGGCGATCAGTACCAGAAACAGATCCAGTAAGG
Organism: Methylococcaceae bacterium; assembly: GCA_028748685.1. GTDB lineage: Bacteria > Pseudomonadota > Gammaproteobacteria > Methylococcales > Methylomonadaceae > Methylomonas. Next base: position 20,383 of record JAJRDU010000019.1, on the reverse strand, counting down.
TCCAGCGCGTCAACCAGCTGTCCGGCACGTTATCGACCCCGCTCACCGCCAGCAGACGCCAGCCAGGTGGCACGTTCAAGTCGGCCTCGACCTGCTTAAAACGCTGCTCCCAGCCGGTCGCGCTCAACGCATCGATAGGCCCGGTAATACGGCTGTCGGCGCTCAAATCGATCGCGCCGCGCCTGACCTCGACACCTTGCCGACCATCGCCCAGTTGCGTGATCAACTGGTTCTGCCCATTCAACAATACCTGTCCCAATTGAGTATTCGCCAAGGAATTCAAGCGCCAGTCCAGGGTCATCGTGCCGTTGATCCGGTCATTGACGGTATAGCCGCCGCCGTCGAAATCCAGCCACAGCTTGCGATTCAGGCTCAGTTGATTGGGTTCCGGCTCGGGATCGCCGCGGCGTATCACCTTGAATCCCATGCGCTCGCCCTGTTTGACTTGGTAAGCCGGCAGATGCCGCCATTCGCCGGGAAGATTGGTCTGGCTGCCATCGATCGCCACCAGGTTTTGGATTTCGACCAGCCGCAAGGCCGGCATGGCCTGAAATACCCAGACTTCCGATGGCGGCCATTCCGTGTCGGCAACCCCAAAATCCAGTTGCGCTAAAGGCTGTGGATGACGGGTATGAATCCGTATGGACCAGCGTCCGGGCCTGACCTGAACCAACAAACGGCCGTCGGCCTCTATCCTGGCCGGTAAGGGGCTATTGATCTCCACCGGAATGAAGGCCGGCAACAGCGCATGCGGCAGGCTGACCTCGCGCGACGCGCCAGACACTTCCAGCTCCAACTGCGTCACGACCTGTAGGGGCACGTCGTCGATGATCTGCCTGAACACCTGAATATCCAGACGATTCCGGCCATCGTCGGCCTGTTTTTCAGCGCTGGCGTTCAACCATAGTGCCCCCTGCTTGATCTCGGGATAGGCGATATCCTTATCGTTGAGATTGAGCCGAACCAGGCCCACGCTATCGGGTATCGCCAGGGATTCCGGCGGCTTATCCCAGAAAAATCGGCCGCTAATCTGGTATTGCCCGGCCGGCAGCTGTATGGCCGGTTTATCGTCTTTCGTTACCACCGCCACGGCCTGCTGGTTGATGCTCACCTGTTGCGGCCAATGCTCGTTATCGCCCGGCAAAATCACCCAGTCCTTCCGGTACAGCGTCCAGCCTATGTCGAACGTACCGCCGCGACCTTGCAGCTTCAAGCTCAACGCTCCCGGCCAGCCGCAGCGCTTATCCTGAAAATCCTGATAAAAAAATGGACATTGATGCTGATCTTCATCCGCCAACACCCAGCCGATCCAGGGTTTCAAGGGTTCTGGGACGTCCTGCGGCGTGATCGCCGATGCCGAAGTTCCGTATAGCAACAGGATGATCAGGTATGCGATGAAACGTTTCATTTCTTTTCTCCGGAGCAAAGCTGTCGAACAAGTGTAGCCAGAGTTACCGTCTAGGGCTAAGAAACCCTTAAAATCGTATCAGCCAATCGAAATGCTTCCAGGAAAACATTTAATAAGGGGGTTCCGCTCGGCAAGATTCCATTCGTGGCGAGCTGACCGGATTTAATGGCCCGCCGTCCGTGTTGGGTCTATCGAAGGCCTTGACTGGAATTTCCTTAAAAAATGAGCTCTTGGAGGCAATCCTTGCCGATTTCGTATGGTAACCATTTCGCATAATCTATAGAATCGTAAGGGTTTACCCTTAGTTATCATAGAGAAAAGCCAGCTCATGCCAAAATTCCGTAGCGTTGCGATTTGTCTGTTACTAATTTTGTTTTCTACAAATCCTCGGGTCTGGGCGGAAACTGCGGCTCAACCCCAACCCATTCAGCAAGCCCCGGCTATCGGCAAATGGTTTAGCCAACAATGGCAGCGATTGCAGGATGTTCTGAACACCAAGCCAGCCGAACCCTATCGCCCCACGTTCGGTGCGCAAAGCCTCGGCGGCGAAAAGGAATACATCGTCGGCATTCATCCCTTGCACAACCCCAAGCGGCTGTTCGACGTATACGGACCTATCGTCGACGCCATCAATGCCAAAATTCCGGCGTACCGATTTAAACTGGAAGCTTCCCGCAATTACGAAGAATTTGAAAAAAAACTCTACAGCGGCCATTTTGATTTTGCGATGCCCAATCCTTTACAAACCATCAAATCGCTGGATCACGGCTATCGGATATTCGGTAAAATGGCCGATGACAATGAGTTTCGCGGCATTATTCTGATCCGCAGGGACAGCGGCATCCGCGATGTCAGCGATCTGAAGGGCAAAGCAGTGTCCTATCCCGCCAAAACGGCGCTGGCAGCCACCTTGATGCCTCAATATTATCTGCATACCCATGGCATCAACATTAATACCGATATTGAAAACCGTTATGTCGGCTCGCAGGAGTCGTCGATCATGAATGTACTGCTAGGTCATGTCGCGGCCGCCGCTACTTGGCCAGTGCCCTGGAAAACCTTCAGCGCCGAAAACCCCGAGCAAGCCGCGCGGCTCGAGGTGAAATGGCAAACCGAGGCCTTGCAAAATAATGGCTGGGTGGTACGCAACGATATTCCGGCTTCGCTGGTGGAGCAGTTTGCCGCCATACTGTTTTCCCTACAAGAAACCGAAACCGGCCAAAAAATGCTGGCAGCCGTGCCCGTTTCCCACTTCGAAGCGGCCAACGATCAAACCTACGCGCCGGTCCAAGCTTTTTTAAAAGTCTTTAGTCAGACCGTACGCCCCCTAGAATAATGCCGCGATTTTCCAGAGTAAATTTACCGGCCTGGCTATCGTGGCTGTGGCAAGATTCGATTCAACGCCGTTTGGCGCTGGCTTTCGGCGGCATTGCCTTGCTGATGATGCTGGGCCTGTCCGGTCTGTTGCTTAAACAACAGCGAGACTTTCTCGACGAAGCCAGCATCCGCCGTGCAAGCGCGTTGGCTAACGGTTTGGCGCACAGCAGCAGCTCCTGGGTGCTGGCAAATGACTTGGTTGGCCTGAAGGAAGTGCTGCAAGGTTACGCGGACACTCCCAATTTGCAGCGAGCCTTTGTGCTGTCTCCGCAAGGTGAAGTACTGGCTTCAACACTGCCTGGCGAGATCGGATTATTCGTCAACGATGCCGTCAGCCGGGAAATGCTGGGGGGAGCTCCTCAACCCCTGGTTTGGGTTGCGGATGAAAATTTGATCGATGTCTCCGCGCCGATTCTGATGAATACCCGCTTGATAGGCTGGGTGCGGATCGAGCTGGATCAAGAGGCCACCAAGGCCAATTTGCGGGCCGTGGCGATGATCAGCCTGGAATTTATCGTGATTACGGCATTGATCGTACTGCTGGTCGCGATGCTGCTGTCCAAAAACTTCGTCAAACGCTTGAAGCAACTGATGCGCGTGGCGGCGAAAATTGAAAACGGTTCGCGCGCCGAACGTTGCCAGTTGCGGGGCAACGATGAAATTAGCCAACTGGGCCGTTCGCTGAACAACATGCTGGACACCATTGTCAGTTCCGAGCGCCAGCTGGACCGCCTGAACCGCGTCTATGCCGCCTGGACGGACAGCGTGGCAACCATCGTTCGCGAAGCCGACGAACAAACACTGCTGACGCGAATTTGCGAAATTCTGGTGGAAAAAATCGCTTTGCGGCTGGCCTTTGTCTGTATGGTTGATCCCGCCGGCGGGATCGGGATAACGACGAGCAGCGACCCGAACTCGGCATATCTGAACAAGCTAAAAATTTCGGTAGACCCCAATATACCGGAAGGACACGGGCCGGTAGGCCAGGCCATACGCCACCAGGCACCGCATATTTTCAACGATTTCCTCAACGCCGCCGATACGGCGCCCTGGCACCAGGTAGCCAAGCAAGAAGGCATTAATTCGGTGGCGGCATTTCCGCTACACCGCGACGGCCAAGTCATCGGCGCGCTGGCGGTATATTCGGCCGAACTCAATTATTTTACCGATGACATCATCACCCTGCTGAGCGGCCTGGTGAACGACATGTCATACGCGCTGGATAATTTCGATCATGAGCGCCAGCGCCAGCAGGCCGAAACCGAATTGACGCTGGCGGCATCGGTATTCGATAACAGCCAGGAAGGCATCATGATTACCAATGCCGATAAGATCATCCTGCGAGTCAACAATGTATTTACCAAGCTGACCGGCTATCAGCCCGAGGAAGTCATTGGCCACACCCCGGAGCAGATGAGCTCCGGACATCACAATGCCGAGTTTTACCGAGCCATGTGGGAAAGCGTCGAGGCTCACAAATACTGGCAAGGCGAAGTCATCAATCGCCGCAAGAACGGCCAAGTCTATCCCGAATGGCTGACCATCACTCAGGTCATCAATAAGGCCGGCAAGGTCACTCATTATGTCGGCACTTTTATCGACATCACCGACCGCAAGCTCAACGAAGAACGGGTCTTCAAGCTGGCATTCTACGATCCATTAACCGAGCTGCCCAACCGGCGCCTGCTGGTGGACCGCTTACGGGAGACTCTGGTCGGCAATCAACGCAAGCAACGTTACGGTGCCTTGATGTTCATGGATCTGGACCGCTTCAAGATCCTAAACGATACGCAGGGACACGATCTCGGTGACCAGTTACTGATCGAAGTCGGCAAACGCATCGCCGGCTGTGTTCGAGAGGAAGACACCGTCGCCCGACTGGGCGGCGATGAGTTCGTGATACTGCTGGAGGACCTGGGCGCCGACGCCACGAAGGCAGGCGTCTATGCTCAACGGATAGGCAACAAATTACTGAAAGCCTTGAGTCAGATTTATCTGCTGCACCATTTCGACCGACTGGGCAATTCATCGGCGCTGGAACATCATTCTAGCGCCAGTATCGGCATCACGCTGTTTTTCGGCACCGAAATCAATTCCGAGGATTTGCTGAGGCAAGCGGACATGGCGATGTATCAGGCCAAACAGGCTGGACGCAATACCCTGCGTCTATTCGATCCCGACATGCAATCCAGCCTCAACCAGCGCGCCGCTCTGGAAGCCGACCTGCGCCAGGCCTTGCATCACAACCAATTCCGGCTGTCCTATCAACTTCAGGTCGATGAACGTTGCCAACCCGTCGGAGCGGAAACCCTGCTGCGCTGGGAACATCCCTTGCGCGGCCAGATCCTGCCGGATGAATTCATCCCACTGGCAGAAGAAACCGGCCTGATCGTGGCGATGGGTTGGTGGGTATTGATAGAAGCCTGCAAGACGCTCAATAACTGGGCGCAACATCCGATGACGGCCGCCTTGACGCTGGCCGTCAACGTCAGCGCCAAGCAACTGGGGCAAGCCCATTTCGTCGAGCAGTTGCAGAGCATCCTCAAAAGTACCGGCGCCGATCCTCAACGCCTGAAACTCGAAATTACCGAAAGCACCATTCTCGAGAATCTGGAACAGACCATCGGGATCATGCATGAACTGCGCGCGCTGGGACTAAGTTTTTCGATGGACGATTTCGGTACCGGGTATTCTTCGCTGTCCTATTTACAGCGCTTACCGCTGACGCAATTGAAGATCGACCGCTCATTTGTCCACGACCTACATGAGGACGGCAACGATGCGGCCATTATCCGCACCATACTGGCCTTGGGTAAGAGCCTGGATCTCGAGGTCGTCGCGGAAGGCGTGGAAACCGATACCCAATGCGAATATCTGCTCAATAACGGCTGCCGTTTGTTTCAGGGCTATCTGTTCGGCAAGCCGGTGTCACTATACGAGTTCGAACAACGGCTCGCCCCCTACAGGAACAAAAGCAACGGACACGGCAGTTCGGAACCTCGACTCGGCTAAACCGCCGACGTCGCGCTATTGAATCGAGAACCGTGAGGCCATGAATAAAATATCCCTGCTTTTTTTGTTGCCGCTATTGGCAATTCAGCACTTGGCTCATGCGGACAACACCGACTCGCCCTATTTCAAGGGCGGCAAGTTGGATGCTTATTACGACCGCTCGGATAACGGCGATTTTCGAGTCAACAGCATGATATGGGCGCCGGGTATCAAGGGCGGCCATGGCGTGATCGTTCCCGAAACCGGCGGCCAGGATGTCAATTACTATGGTGGTTTCGTCCGGCCGTTGTTGACTCGTCCGGAGCTGGGCGACCTGATACTGGGGGCACAGGAGATTACCCAAGGCGACAAAAATCAGACCGAAGTTCAAGGCGAATACCGCTTGCCTTCCGGCCTGGGCTTGGGCGGCGGTTTTGTCGACCGCAAATTCAGCGCCGAGGACATCAAATTCGCCAAGATTTCCTACCGCAACGCATGGCAAGACATCCAATATATATTGGCAAGCCAGTGGCAAAACTATCAGGGCCGCGATTATCCCGGCGGTTATATTGCCGTCTACAACAAGCAGCTGATGGCGACCTGGGGCAGCGACGGCGAACAATGGCGCGGCACTTTCGGCTATGTGGCGCCCGATCAAGGCCGCAACCAGTTACGCCCGGCGATTGAAGTCTTTTATGTCGACAATACGATAGGCAAGATCGACGGCGCCAAGGACTTGTGGGTAAGTGGCAGTCTAGGCTTTCGCAGAGGCTTTTTAGGCCACGAATCGCGGCTAGGCCGGGCCATGGGACCTACCGGCGTGGAAATGGCCAATCCGATAGGTTATCTTAATCCCAACTTCAACCGCCGCCTCACCGCCTGGGAAATAGGCGAATTCGTCAATTTCCGTTTTATTCACACCACACTGCCCAACGGCAAGCGAGTGGAAACCTTGGAAACCGCCGTCTATCCTGGTCAATTACTGCGTATGGAAGGCTTTGTCAGCGCGCTGTTCGTCGGTGTCGGCAATACCAGCCCCAATCCCGGCCAAGACGGCGTCAGCGGCCTGTTCGGCTACCACAAGCGCATCGGCAATTTTGAATCCAGTGCTCGCCTCCAGCACGATTTCGACCGCGACGATACTTCGCTATTTATTGATGTGATTCACTGGTTATGATGCAGCGCCACCTATGGTTATTACTTTCGATCCTGTTCGTTCAACAAGCCTGGGGCGGCGAGCCGGTTCGCATCGGGATCCTGTCGTTCCGGGCCTTGGAACAGACCCAACAACAATGGCAACCTTTGGCCGACTATCTGCAACGCAGTATTCCCGAGCAGCGCTTTGAAGTAGTGGCCTTGTATCTTCCGGAGCTCAGCAAGGCCGCGACAGAGAACCAGCTGGATTTTGTATTTACCAATCCCGAGCATTTCGTGATGCTGCGGCAAGCTATCGGCCTGGCGGCCATCGCCACCATGATGCCGACGATGGAAGGGCATCCGGTCAACCAGTTTGGCGGAGTAGTGTTTTGCCGAGCCGATCGCGGCGATATTCAAACTCTGTCCGATTTGGCGGGCAAAATCATCGCCTCGCCAACCCAGGCCTCGTTCGGTGGCTACGTGATGCAGCGCTGGGAGCTATTCCGGCGCGACATAAAACCCGGCGAATTTCGGTTCACCGGCATGCCGCACGACAAGGCGGTGGACGAGGTGCTACAGGGCAAGGCCGATGCCGGCTTCGTGCGCACCGGCATCCTCGAGGCCTTGAGCCAGGAAGGCAAGCTAAAGGCTAACACGCTGAAAGTACTCAATCCGCAAAACCGCGGTAATTTCCCGCAAATGCTTTCCACCGATCTTTATCCAGAATGGCCGTTTGCGGCGCCGCTTGCCACGCCGCCAGCCTTGATCAAAGCCGTTTCTCTGGCCTTGCTTAATCTCAACCCGGACGATCCCGCGGCACGGGCGGCGCATATCTACGGTTTCACGGCGCCGGGCGATTACTCGTCGGTGGAAGCCATTTTGCTGCGGCTCGACCTGCATCCGCAGGAGTTTAAACACATCGACCTTCTCGATGTGTACTATAAATACCGGCACAGTATATGGGTGGGAAGCCTGACCTTGCTGATCATAGGCTTATTGTCGGTCAAACTATTCCACGGTAACCGGCGGCTGAAACGCACGCTGATGAAAATGCAACAAGCACAGATGGAATTGAATCTGCACGATGCGGCGCTAATGGCTAGCGCGGATGCAATCATTATTACCGACATCGATGCGGTGATTCAGTGGGTAAACCCGGCTTTTTGCGCCTTGACCGGCTATTCCGCTGCCGAAGCCTTGGGCCACACGCCGACGGAACTGGTTAAGTCCGGCGAGCAGGATCAGGCTTTCTACCGGCGACTCTGGGCCACCATCCGGAAGGGCGAAAGCTGGCGCGGAGAAATCATTAACCGCAGAAAAAACGGCGAGTTGTATCACGAGCAACTCAGCATCAATCCCGTCTATGGCGACGGCAAAAATATCACGCACTTTGTCGCCGTAAAACAGGATATTACCGACCGCAAGCAAATCGAGGAAACGATTCGGCAAATGGCGTTTTACGATCCACTCACCCAGCTTGCCAATCGCCGCCTACTGGTCGACCGACTGGAGCACACCATTAGCAGCTGCCGCCGCACCCACCAAGGCGGTTTATTGTTTATCGATCTGGACCACTTCAAGGCGCTTAACGATGAATACGGTCACGATGCCGGCGACCAGCTGCTGGTTGAAGTGGCGAACCGCCTGAAAGCCCACGTCCGCCAGGAAGATACCGTCGCAAGGCTGGGCGGCGATGAGTTCGTGGTGTTACTGGTGGACCTGGATGCGAATCGGACGCCCGCTCGGCAACAGGTGGAAAAAGTAGCATTGAAGATACACACGGCCGTCGATCAGCCTTATACCTTGCAAATAAACGATAAGCAAAATACCAACCGCGCAGTTTCCTACAGTTTGACGGCCAGTATAGGCATCACGCTGTTTCTCGACGACGATCATAGCGGCGAAAAAATTCTCAAGCACGCCGATGACGCCATGTACGACGCCAAGCACAGCGGCCGCAACAGTATTCGCAGCTTTATATCCGGGAAGTAGGGAGTAGAAAGTGGGGAGTTGATTTTGGCTTCCCACTTCCCACTCACCATCTTGCCCGCTGACAGATATAATTCACTAGAATCAATAGCTTGTCACAAGCCACCCGATTTACCCCGATTTGCAATAGAATAGCGCCATTCTCATCCATACACATCCCGCAGGAGCGTTTTTAATGGCTGACAGCAATACGATAAATCTGGTCCTGAACGATCAGCAAAAACAGTGCGAACTGAAGATCTTATCCGGCTCGATGGGCCCCAAGGTCATCGACATCCGCCGCCTGCATGCGGAAACCGGCATGTTTACCTATGACCCCGGCTTTACCTCCACCGCCAGTTGCACCTCGAAAATCACCTTTATCGACGGCGATGCCGGCATATTGCTGTACCGTGGCTACCCGATCGAACAACTGGCCGAAAAATGCGATTTTCTGGAGGTCTGTTATCTGCTGCTGAATGGCGAGTTGCCGAATGGTGCCGAGATGAAAGGTTTCGTCACCAGCATCAGCCAACACGTGATGGTGCATGAACAATTGAGCAAATTCTACAGCGGTTTCCGCCGCGACGCCCATCCGATGGCGGTACTGGTCGGCGTGGTCGGCGCACTGTCCGCCTTCTACCACGACGTGATGGACATCACCAGCCGCGAAGACCGTTACATGTCGGCGATACGCCTGATCGCCAAGATGCCGACCATGGTGGCGATGTGCTACAAGTACAGTATCGGCATGCCGTTTATCTACCCAAAACGCAAGCTGGGCTATGCCGAAAACTTCATGCGCATGATGCACGGCGATCCGGGTGACGACTACATCGCCAACCCGGTGTTGGTCAGAGCCTTGGATAGAATCCTGATTCTACACGCCGATCACGAACAAAATGCCTCGACCTCGACGGTACGCCTGGCCGGATCCAGCGGCGCCAATCCCTATGCCTGCGTGGCAGCCGGTATCGCTTGTTTGTGGGGAGCGGCCCACGGCGGTGCCAACGAAGCCGTGTTGAACATGCTGGAAGAAATCGGCGATATTTCGCGGATCGGCGAATATGTCGCCAAGGCCAAGGATAGAAATGATCCGTTCCGCCTGATGGGCTTCGGTCATAGGGTTTATAAAAATTACGATCCGCGCGCCAAGCTGATGCGTCAAACCTGCCATGAAGTGCTGGACGAGCTGAACCTGAATGGCGACCCGTTATTCAAACTGGCGATGGAACTGGAGCGCATTGCGCTGGAAGATCCGTATTTTGTCGAAAAGAAACTCTATCCCAACGTCGATTTTTATTCCGGCATCGTCCTGCGGGCGCTGGGAATCCCCACCGAAATGTTCACCGCCATCTTCGCACTGGCCAGATCGGTAGGCTGGATCGCGCAATGGGACGAAATGATCTCCGATCCCGAGCTCAAAATCGGCCGCCCGCGCCAGCTGTATCAAGGCGTGATGACACGGGACGTGCGGCCGATTTCCAACCGCTAATTGGACAGGGCGATTGTAAAATCGCCCCTACACTGTTACTGCGCCTTAATGTCGCCCTGGTGTTCCAGGAACCACTGGTAAGTCGCCGCTAATCCTTGTTCCAGACCAATTTTCGGCTGCCAACCCAAGGAACGGAGTTTGGATATGTCCATCAGTTTCCTGGGCGTACCATCCGGTTTGCTACTATCCCAGCAGATCTCGCCCCGGAAACCAACCACCTTGCCTACGGTTTCCGCCAGTTCACGTATCGTCACGTCTTCGCCCGTGCCGACATTCAAATGCGACAGCATCGGTTCGGTAACTGATTGATAGGTCACTTTATCGAGCTCCAGCACATGCAGGCAAGCCGCCGCCATGTCGTCGACATGCAGAAACTCGCGCATGGCCTTGCCGCTACCCCAGACGCTGACGGTCGCCGCATTGGCTAACTTGGCGTCATGGAATTTGCGGATCAATGCAGGTATTACGTGGCTGTTTTCCAGATGGAAATTGTCGTTCTGTCCGTATAGATTGGTCGGCATCACCGAGCGATAATCCGTACCGTATTGGCGGTTATAGGATTCGCACAGCTTGATGCCGGTAATCTTGGAAATCGCGTAAGGTTCGTTGGTCGATTCCAGAATTCCCGTCAACAATGCCGATTCCCGCATGGGTTGCTCGGCAAATTTCGGATAAATGCAAGAACTGCCCAGGAACAGCAATTGTTGACATCCCACTTGCCAGGCCTGATGAATGACATTGGCCTCAACCATCAGATTCTGATAAATGAACTCGGCCGGGAACGAGTTGTTGGCGTGGATGCCGCCGACCTTAGCCGCGGCCAGAATCACTTGGCTTGGCTTTTCCCGGTCCATGAATCCGCGAACGGCTGCCTGATCGGTCAAATCCAGCTCGGCATGAGTACGCACCACGATATTATTGTAACCGGCATCTAGCAGTTGCCTGTGTATCGCCGCCCCGACCATGCCACGATGGCCGGCCAGATAAATTTTTTTCCTTTTGTCGGCCATGGCCTCACTCCCTGCTAACTGATACGTTGTAGCCCTGGTTTTTGAGCAATGCGTGCTTTTGCGCCTGCTCAAGATCGTAAGCCACCATTTCGCTGATCATTTCGGCCAGCGTGATTTGCGGGACCCAACCCAGATTGTTTTTGGCATTGCTCGGATCGCCGAGCAGGGTTTCCACTTCCGCCGGACGGAAATAACGCGGATCGATGGCGACGATGTTTTGCCCAACCTTCAAGGCAGGCGCCTTATCGCCGCTGATAGACGAGACGTAGCCTTTCTCATCGACGCCTTCGCCTTCCCAGCGCAACGTCACACCCAATTCCAGCGCCGACATTTCGATAAACTGGCGGACCGAATACTGCACGCCGGTGGCGATCACGAAATCCTCGGGTTTTTCCTGTTGCAGCATCATCCATTGCATCCGCACATAATCCTTGGCGTGACCCCAGTCCCTGAGCGAATCCATGTTACCCATGTACAGGCATTGCTCCAGGCCGGTGGCGATATTGCTCAAACCTCGGGTAATCTTGCGAGTCACGAAGGTTTCGCCGCGACGCGGTGATTCGTGGTTGAACAGAATGCCGTTGCAGGCATACATGCCGTAAGCTTCGCGGTAATTGACGGTAATCCAGTAAGCGTATAGCTTGGCAACCGCATAAGGCGAGCGAGGATAAAAAGGCGTGGTTTCCTTCTGGGGAATCTCCTGCACAAGGCCGTAAAGCTCGGAGGTGGAAGCCTGATAAAATCGGGTGGTCTTTTCCATCTTCAGGAAGCGCATGGCTTCCAGCAACCGTAGCGTGCCGATGCCATCGACATCGGCCGTGTATTCTGGCGACTCGAACGACACCGCGACATGGCTCATCGCGCCCAGGTTATACACTTCCGTGGGTTTGGTTTCGCTAAGGATACGTGTCAGGTTTGAACTATCGGTCAGATCGCCATAATGCAAGTAAAACTTGGGATCCCGAATATGCGGGTCCTGATAAATATGATCGACCCGCTCGGTATTGAAAAGCGATGATCGCCTCTTAATGCCGTGAACTTCATATCCTTTTTCCAATAAGAATTCGGCCAGATAAGACCCATCCTGTCCGGTTATCCCTGTGATTAATGCTACCTGCTTGCCCATATTGATTCCTTAACAAAAACAAAACACATTATCCAAATGACCGATTTGCCACACTAAAAAGTTGAAATCAGACAATCAACAATAATACTACAACATTAGTAATACCATTTAGTTACAGTTGGATTTAACAAGGCGCCGGGCAAGGAAACCGATCCACGCAATCGTCCGGATTTTAACTTTGCCGAGGACTGCGGAAAACACGCCAAATAACCTATCGACACAAAATTGCCCTGTCGAGCACACCATCCCTGGCCCTCTCGGTCATGGCCAAGGCTTGAACCATGGGAGCAATGGCGTTTGGAAAACAACCGAGGGACGATAGGCCAGGCATCGCCATTGCTCCACATAACACTATTTGTTTTGGAAGAACTTGGCCAACGCTTCGGCCCTATCCTTGCCAACCTTTTGTGCTTGCGGCCGGCTTTCGATCAGTTTGATATAAGCCTCGATGCCGGGGATGTTTTCCGCCACCAAATCCTTGCCATAAAGTTTCTGAGTAGCAAACGCCACCAGTTGCAGATGCGGCCAGGCCACGATATCCGCTACGGTAAAACTGTCGCCTAGCGCATACGGCGCCAGTTTCATCAGTTTGCTCAGGCCACTTAGGCCTGCTTCGACCTTGGTTTTGACTTCATCCTTGGTTTCCCACGACGCGGTGCCTCCGAATAACGCCTCGCCGTAGATGCGGCGGGCGATCAGTTCGACATTCAATTCCAGATGTTGAATGAATTCCCTACATTTTGCACGCTCGAAAGCATCGGCCGGATACAAAGGATGTTCGGGGAATGCATCCTCCAAATATTCCAATATCGCTTGCGATTCAGACAAATAGCCTTTCGCTGTCTTGATGAAGGGGATTTTTCCCAGCGGCGACCGCTTCAGTACTGCGTCGTCCTGGCTAGGCGCCACCAATTCTTCGCTGAATGCGATGTCTTTCTCCAGCAGCGCAAACTTGACCTTGTTGTAGTAGTTGCTGATGGCAAAACCGTACAGAGTAATCATGAGTAAATCTCCAAAAATTGAAAAAAGACAAACCAAAACAGACAGGTCTGTATATTTACATAATATATACAGGTCTGTATAGTTTCAACTTCATTTTTAGTTCGTTTTTATGGCTCGCAATCTCAGAGAACACATCCTGCAAACCGCTTCCGAGCTTTTTTACCGGCAGGGCATCAAGGCCACTGGCGTGGACACCATCGTCAAGGCCACCGGCATCGCCAAGATGAGTCTGTACAAATACTTTCCGTCGAAAGACGATTTAGTACTGGCGCATTTGCAACGAAGCAGGGAAATCATGCGGGCACACATCCTGAGCGGGATCGAAGCCAGAACCAGCGACCCCAAGCAAAAATTGCTGGCGGTATTCGACGTTTTTGAGGAGTTTCTGGAAACCCCTAGCTTTCGCGGCTGTCCGTTCATCAACGCCTCGGCTGAGTTCGCGGAAGAAGCCAGCCCTATTCAGCAAGCCGCTGCGGAATTTTCCGAATCGTTCCGAAAAATGCTTGCCGGACTGGCCCAGGAGGCCGGTATTGCAGAAACAAATGCCGAAGAATTATCCAAACAATTGTCCATGTTGATCTCCGGCGCCATGGTCAGAGAGCAGATGCAAAGGAATTCGAAGGCGATGCTCACGGCGTATGCCGCGGCGGAGGTTCTGATCGAGAAGAGTTTGGCTGACGCGCCTATTGATCCGGCAACTGCTTAGCCAGCAGCGACAAGGGGTGACAGACCGCGCCATTATCAGCATTAAGAAATACCGCACAGCCGAAATTACTACTGACCACGCAATCGGCCCGAACTGCGGCAATGGCCTGGCGTTTCAGCTCGCGCAGTTGGCTAGCGTTTTCAGGATGCGTGAGCATATAGCTACCGCCGGCACCGCAACAAACACTATTGTCAGCCAAAGGCGCCACACTTAAATCGGGAATTTTTGCCAGCAACGCATACACCGCCTGTTGGTTTTTCAGCACGTTGCGCTGACTACACGGCTCATGCACGGCCACTTTCAGACTGGAGGGCAACAGTTGCAGGCCGTCCGGCCAATGCTTGAGCAAGAAGTCGTTAATGTCGAGCAGGCTCTGCCGAAACAACTCCGAGGCTTCGCCGTCGCTGGATTGATATTCGGCCAGCATCGCGCCGCAACCGGTAGCGGTATGTAGCACCGCATCGACGTCCAGCGCGTTGAACACCGCGATGTTGTTGGCTATCAAACTCTCGGCGGATTGTCCGTTGTGCTGATGGATCGCGCCGCAGCAGCCCTGTTGCGGCGGCACCAATACTTCATAGCCTATCGCATTGAGCAGTTTGATCGCCGCCAACAAGGTGTCGCGGTCGAACTGTTCGGCGATGCAGCCGGTGAACAAGGCGACTCTGCCACGTCTTGCGACTCTGGTCGGATGGTAACTGGCCAATGTCTGCATGGCCGGCTTACCAAGCAGGGCTTCGGCATTTGCCAGCCCCAGTAGTTTCAACAAGCCGCTGTTGCGCAAGGGCTTTCGCACGCCCGATTTCAGATATAGCGCCAGCAAAGGCATCAACCGCGTACGGCGGCGTTTGTTTTCAATCAACCTAAACGCCAGTCTCGCCAAAGCACTCGGAGCGGAGCGAAGCCGCGCCCGCACCTGATCAAAAAGGCGCCCGTAAGCCATCCGGCTCGGGCAAATCGCTTCACAGGCCCGGCATTGCAGGCAGTTATCCAGATGCATGCGCTCGTCGGCACTGATAGGCAGGTTTTCGACAAGTATCTTGCTGATGGTACGAATGCGGCGGCGCGGGGTTTCTTCATCGATCTGGAACAGCTTAAAGGTTGGGCAAGCGCTGACGCACATCCCGCAGCGCATGCATTCGCTGGCATCCGGAATGTAGGGGCTGGAGAGTGGCTGCTCGGAGACGTCGTCACCCAACTCGAAATCCATGAAATCGAACATATCAGCCCTCCATCACCTGGACGTAGGCACGCCGCAGTAATTCCATCTCCGCCGGCGGCCTGCCGCGCAGTTCCGGCAAGGTTCGCATCTTACAATCCCGGCACTGCATCAGTTTGTGCGGCGGGTCCAACAACATGAAACGCGCCATGTAGATGGTAATGACGCCGCCTGGGGCGTCGACTTGCTCGCAGAAGCCGGGTTCGGCGCGCAGTAGATCATTGTCCAGTTGCAATTGCTGGTTGATGGCGTTGACCAGCGTGGCCGGATGGATAGTGACTATGGTGGACTCGGGGTGATCTTCTTCGAGAATTTCCGACAAGGCCGGCAAGGGCTCGGGAAAGCAAATACTGCCGTTGCCTTGTTGAGTGAACAGCGTCAAGGCACTAATGTCGCCCTTGTAATAAAGCATTAGGCGATGGCGATTGAACATCCTTTTACGTAGCGTGTTTTAATGGGTTGAATGGGAATTAGCGGCGTATTCGTCCCACAGCGGCTTGTAACTGCTATCCAATCGGGACAAGCGGCTGTTGACCCGTTCCAGCAGTTGATAAGCGGGGAAACGGCTGCTATTACCGGCCGCATACCAGCTTTCCATTTCGGCATTTAGCAGGGTTCGCTCTGCGGCGCAATCGGCGATTTGTTGTTTCAGCCAACTCAAACTATTCGCGGGCGTCAACTCGGCGATCCGGTATCGCAGGCCGTGATTGAATATCCGCACCCCCCCGCCTTGAGCCGCCGCGTGATACAAGGCTTCCGCATCGGTGACTTCCACGCCGGCCAGATAATCGATGCCGAACTCGTGCAACTGCGGCAACCACGGCAAGGTCGGCCCCATCAACACGGTCTTGGCGTTGCTCGCCAGTTCGGCCAGGCGTGGAAAGGTTTTATTGGGTATAGAGCTGGCGGTCAAAAACACCCAGTCCGCGTTCGGCAACAGAAATTCGCAGGCCGAATCCGGCAAATCCTCGGCGGTCGGCTGTTTTTCCAACACGCTGAGTTGCATGCGATCTTTATAACGTTCGATGCCGGGATAATGGCCGATCACCACCACTTTTTGGTCATGGAGTTGCGGTAAAAAATATTCGAACACGGCCAGATTGGCCTGTTCGCCATTGTGTTCTACAGCTACGGATTCCGGCAACGGCCGGCTGTTGATACAACTGTTGATGGCGGCCATCGCCACCGTAGCCTGATAGGGGTCCCATTCGAAAATCCATGCGGCCAGGTCGGTGACCGGTTTACCGGCCAGGGCGCCGGACCAAGCCAGGGTGCGGGTGGCAAAACCCGGACTCATAGCCAATCCGGTCGCCGCTTTGCCTTTGCTTTGGCAAAGCGTCCATACCAGTCCTATCATCAGATTGTCGACTACCGCATCGCTGCTGCAGTGATCCAACAACAGCTCGTAGATGCGTTTCGGATTGGACATGTCTGTGCCTGCTATTGCGGAATGTCGAGCAACTTGGCCTCGGTCTTGATGTTGTCCTGCTGCCCCCAAGCGTTAATCGCTTCGACGAAATAATGCTTTTTGCTGGGATGCGGCTGAACGACATCGTATTCGGCATAAAAACTGCCATCGCCGTGAAACTTGAGCTGGCCGATGCGCTGCTTGGCGTTGTTATACCAGTAGCCTATCAGGTCCTCACTTTGTGTGAAAGGATCGACGACCAGACTGAATTGGACGGCATCGAAATCCGGGAGCTTGATACCGCTTTGTAACGAAAAACCCAGCTTGGCGATGTTTTCGCTGATACGCTGGCAGACCGCCTTGCCGAAAACCCGCTTGGCCTCGACAGCTTGTTCGAGATTCGCCCCCATCATGCCGCATCCTCCAACAAGGCATCGGCCAAGCTCATGATCACCGAAGCACCGCAGCGATCTTCCGGATCAAGTTCATTCATCAGGGAAAGGATGACCCGAGCCTCTACTTCTTGTTGCCGGCGCAATTTGATAAAAGCCAGCGCCTTCAAACTGTAGAGGTAAAACAGGGTAATCTCGCTGGCATACATGTCGCATTGATCCTCTTGCCTCACCAGCCGCCGGTAATCGCTCGGAAACCCGCCTTGATGAGAGGCTTCTTCCAGCGCGGCAATCACTTCGCGTTCGGCTTCCTGCAAACGGCCCTGATAAAAATAGAACTTGTACAGCGCAAAATAGGTCTGCAAACAGGCGCGATCGGTTTCCCGCGCCTGCTTGAACAGTTTTTCCGCCAGCGGTTTGTCGGCATGACTGGCGACCACCGCCGCTTGCAGCAATTTGTTGACCGCTTCCGGCAGGTTGGGACTGAACAGCACCCGCTCTTCAAAAAATGCCGCCTGCGCCATACCTTACCAGACCTCGGCCGGTACTTTCAGGGCTTCGACGGGCTGGCCGCCCAACAGATGCTGGTCGATGATGGTTTTGACATCGTCCTTGCCGACCTTGCCGTACATCACCCCTTCCGGATAAACCAGCACGCTGGGTCCCATCATACAAGGCCCCATGCAACCGGTATTGGTCAGGGCGATTTTTTCAAATAAATTGCGGCTTTGAATTTCGTTCATGAACTCGTTCATCACCTCGGCGCAACCGCTGGCGGCACAGGAACCGCGAGGGTGGCCTTGCGGACGGTTCTGGGTACAAACGAAGACGTGTTTATCGGGGCGTGGCATAGTTGTTACTCCTTAAATCAATGACATACATTCAAATCACAGAATGGTTGTTTTCCCGTTTGCCGCGCCGAGCACCACAGCTTTTGACGTGATCAGCCCGAAAGGGGCGCCGCATGGATGCGGTGCGTTGACGAAGGGGCAAGGAAGCCCCTTTCGTCAACCCTCGTCAAAAGCGAGGAGCGCAGGAAACAAGCGGCATCCGGGTCGCCTTTTCTTTGGTGACTTTCTTTTGGCGAAACAAAAGAAAGTCACTCGCTAGCCGGTGCGACAACCGGCTTCAATCATCGTCGCGACAGCAACACTAAATCCTACACCGCGGCCTTATGCTGATGCGTAAAACATTCCTTGGGACAAACCTTGGAACAAGCCTCGCAACCTATGCAATCCGCCGCATTCTTCAGACTCATCACCATGCTGTTGTCGTCATCGTCTTCGAAATCGCCGTAGTCGTCGCCAAAGTCCTCGGCCGACAACACCTCGTCCTTCTCGACCAAATCGAACACGTCGCGCGGACAAACCTTGAAGCAGCGGCCGCAACCGATGCAATTACGCTGATTAATATCGGTCACATACGACGGAGTCCAAACGGTGCCACCAAAAGTAACGCCAGTAACAAATTCGCTCATCTTCTTTCCTCAAGCATTTCCGCCGGAAGCGGCCATAAATTTCTTGTTCGCTTCATCCCAGGCTTTGCAGGCATCGTAGGTCATCTGGGCAATCCCCATCAGTTCACCATAGGCATCCGGCAAACGGTCCTCGATCAGATCGTGAAGTACCGACGCCGCCTCGTTGGCCAGACGTTTGTTCTTTTTCACGTCCTTTTCCAGTTTTTTAAGTTCTTCGTCGCTCATCTCACACCTCAAGCTTCGGCTACTTCTCTATATTGCTCGATCAATCCAAGCGCTTTTTCCACGGTCGCCGTGGTTTTCTGGCTCAGATCTTCCAGACTGGGAAATCCGAAACGATGCACATCGCGCAAAACTTTGTCGACCACGATCAGCTTACCGACCAGTACCAACGCCCGACCGAAACCTTCATGAGTAATGTTGATCACCGGCACGGCCATCAATCCGGATTTTTTCTCGATCAACGAGGCTATGCTGTTGTAATAAGCCTTAACCCGAGCCAAGGTGATTTCATCGGGATCGCCGACGATGGGAATTTCGCGTTTGCGCTCCTTGGTCAACACCAGCGGATCGATGATCTTTTCTTCAGACCAGCCCTCGTAGGTATCGTAAGTATCCAGGGCGCGGAGCTGTTTAATCATTTCGACGACGATTTCCGAAGTCATGAATGGGTCGCCGCTTTCGACGACGAGTGCGGGTTGGGACATGGTGGTTCTCCTATTTTTGGGTGGGCCACACCCACCGGGTTTCTTCAATTCGTTATATATGTAGCTTGGATTAGGCGCTGGCCGTAACCCAATAGCTTTCATTTATGTGTCGCTATCGCGACGACTTCTTTAATGCCGGTTCCCGCACCGGCAAGCGGGATACTTTTCTTTGCTTGTCCAAAGAAAAGTATCCAAAAGAAAAGACACCCGGACGCCGCTTGTTTCCTGCGCTCCTCGCTTTCGCCGAGGGTTGTCGAAAGGGGCTCCTGCCCCTTCGCCAACGCGATACTTCCCTGCATCGCCCCTACGGGCTAATCCCGCCGAAAACTCCGGTGCTCGGCGCGGCATACGGGATAAAAACCCTTGCCTTATCCGTAGAATGTGCCGACGATAGGAGCCGCATCCGTCTGGAGGTTGTTAGCTTAAAATCACTCATCCCAACCCTCGTCTTCCATCGCATCAAACCTCTCGGCATTTGGCCCCTTGTTCTGGTTGATGGCTTTCGCCAACCAACTTGACGGGCCGGATTTCATTTCGTTCTGCAGGTCGGCGACCAAATCCTTGATGGTGCTGCCTTCGTGAACCTTGATCGGCTGTATGCCTTGGGCGATGATCTGTTTGATCGCCGAGGCGCCTATGGCCTGGCAGTACACCGCCGCGCAACCGTCCAGCAGTTGAATCTTGACCGACAATTTGTCTTCGTTGCCGTCCTGAGCCAGTTCACCGAACTGGGCGGCTTCCATCAGTTCGGACTGCTCCGGATCGACCGCGTAGACCGCGAACGACTTGGCGGAACCGAAATGTTGGTTGACGTGAACCATGTCGGTGGTGGCAAAAGCGACTTTGATGGCGGTATCCATGGGCATCCTCTGTTCGTTGGTATGCACGACCTGCATGCGGCGAGTTAATGACATGACGGCGAGCAGGCGTGGCGTTCGGCTTCGGGTTTTTGCGCGTAGG
>JAJRDU010000018.1 GCA_028748685.1 Methylococcaceae bacterium | reverse complement strand
GCCGCTGGCCCGCGCCTTCAAACACCAAAATAAAAACGGCGAATTCATCCTGCACAGCTATTTCGGCACCACTTCCGATCCGGCCTTTCAGGAACTGGCTCGCCTGCTGTTCGAACGCTTCGCCTGCCCGGTGCTGAAAATCACCCTGCGCCTGGAACAGCAATGGCAAATCATCGACCTCACCGCCATTTCGCCCCGCGATCTGGACGATGCGATGCAAACCTTGTTTGCTGAAGCACTGGACAAATTCAGCAAGAAAATCTGGCGCAAGGGGCGCACACGTAAAGCCGCGCGCTACGATCTGGCCATCTTGATCAACCCCGGCGAAAAGCTGCCGCCCAGCAACCGTGGCGCGCTGAAAAAATTCATCAATGTCGGCCGGCAGATGGGCATAGACGTCGAGTTGATCACCCAGAATCATTACGGCCGGATACCCGAATTCGACGGGCTCTTCATCCGCGAAACCACCGCGATAGACCACCACACTTACCGCTTCGCCAAGAAAGCCGAAGCCGAAGGCTTGATGGTGATCGATGACCCGACCTCCATCCTGCGCTGCGCCAACAAGGTTTACTTGGCCGACCTGTTTCGCACCCACAAAGTGCCCTCGCCCAAGACCTGGATACTGCACAGGGGCAACGTCGAACATCTGGACAAAGTGGAAGCGGCGGCCGGCTATCCGATGGTGATCAAGATTCCCGACGGCTCGTTTTCGCGCGGCATCGTCAAGGTCAATAACCGCCAGGAACTGGACGCCAAAGTCGCCGAACTGTTTCAGCAATCGGCATTGCTGCTGGCCCAGGAGTTCGTATACACCGATTTCGACTGGCGCATCGGCGTCTTCAACAACAAGGCCTTGTACGCCTGCCGCTATTTCATGGTCAAGAACCACTGGCAGATATACCGCCATGGCGCCACCCGCACCGACAGCGGCAGTTTTGCCACCCTGCCCACCTTCGAAGTGCCACGCGCGGTCCTGGATGCGGCGTTGAAAGCCACCCAACCGATAGGCAACGGTTTGTACGGCGTCGACGTCAAGGAAATCAACGGCAAGGGTTACGTCATCGAAGTCAACGACAACCCCAACATCGACAGCGGCGTCGAGGATCATTATCTGGGAGAAGAGCTGTATCGGGTGATCATGGCCGAGTTCCTGCGGCGCATGGAAAATCGCAGCAAAGGCCTAGCCTGACAAGACTCAAAGATTTAAGCTATGTTTGCGGTAGTAGTTTTCGTCGCCCCGGCATGGACTGCCGGGGCCCAGAAGCCATGGATGGCGAAGGCTTTTAACATCCTTGTGGCCTAGATCCCGGCAATCCATGCCGGGATGACGGCTTCGATGTCCTTTCAATTGCTAACGCAAACATAGCTAAAACTTAAGCCCCTGATGACGCATATTCCGCAAGCAATCGACGTCCTTTGCATCGGTCACGCTAGCTACGACCTGGTGTTTTCGGTGCCGCATCACCCCGGCCCCGACGAAAAAACCGTCGCCGATAACCTGATAGGCTGCGGCGGCGGTCCCGCGGCCAATGCCGCCGTGACCGCCGCCAAACTGGGATTCAGCGCCGGTTTTTGCGGCTATCTGGGCAACGATGTCTACGGCGATAGCCACCTCAAGGAACTGCTCGCTCTCGGGGTCGATACCCGCCTGGTGATGCGAGGCGATTCGCCGACGCCGTTGTCGGCGGTATTGGTCAAACCGGACGGCAAACGCGCCTTGATCAACTACAAGGGCGAGACCCAGGCGCTGCCCACCAACAGCGTCGACTTTACCGGCCTCGAACCTAAAGTTGTCCTGTTCGACGGCCACGAGCCGCAACTGTCTCTGGCCTTGCTCGAAAAAATCGGCGGCAGCAGGATTCCCACAGTGCTCGACGCCGGCTCCCTGCATGACGGCACACGGGCATTGCTGGACAAGGTCGATTATCTGGTCTGTTCCGAAAAATTCGCGCTGCAATACGCCGGCGAAGAGCTTACGGCCTTATCTCGGCTGGCCGAACTGGCGCCGGTGGTTGTCATCACGCTAGGCGAACGCGGTTTGATCTGGCGGCGCGGATCGGAAAGCGGTTGTCTGTTGGCGCCACCGATCAACGCCATAGACACCACCGGCGCCGGAGACGCCTTTCACGGCGCCTTTGCGGCGGCCCTGACCACCGGCATGGAGTGGGGCGAGAAATTGTATTACGCCAGCGCCGCCGGGGCATATTGTTGTACGCGACTGGGGGCGCGGCCCGGTTTGCCGACTCGGGAACAACATCAAGAGCTGATGGCGATGTGGCGAACACACCGATAGGACTGTCACTAGAGTTGTATTTGAAGCCGGCACGACCCGCGTTTAACCGGAGGTTAAACCGGAAAAGCCAATCCGGTCATGGATTGATCAACCGGTGTGCGCTACCGAGACTTTCCGCGGACAGCCCGGGATCAAGCCTCCTTTGTCACTGGCGCTGACGGTCAAGGATCGGCGCCCAATTTTAATCTCCCCTTAATCTTATAAGGTTTTACAAAACCTTTTTTTCTGTGCCATGATGGCGCCCAAAAATTAGAGAATGGGACGATGCGCTATAAATTTTGGATGGCCTTGAGCCTTTATTTGATGGCATTTTCCGCCTATAGTCAAAAGGTAACTGAAACCCAAGGTGGACTGAGACCAAGCACTAAACCTTTATTAATGCCCGAATCAATTCCCGAATCCCCCGGCATTGATGTCCCCCAGCAGCCCAAGCCCGAATCACCCCCGCAACAGAAACAAAATAACGGCCAAAGAAGAGTCGAATTAGACGAAATCAAGTTCGAAGGCCATAGTGTTTTTTCGACCGAAGAGCTCAACGAACTTGCCAGGCCTTATTTGCACAAACCGGTCAGCGTCGACGATTTGGAAGAACTGCGCCGCCTGGTGACGCATCATTATATAGACAAGGGTTACATCACATCCGGAGCGACTTTTCCTGCAAACGCGATTCAAGGTAAAACCTTGCGGATAAAGATCGTTGAAGGTCGATTGAGCGATGCCAACATCAGCGGCGCCGGATGGTTGCGGGACAGCTATGTTAAAAACCGCTTGATTCCCGATCCCGACGCGCCGTTAAACATGAACCAGCTTCAGGATCAGTTTCGCTTGTTGTTGACCGATCCTTTATTCGATCACCTGAACGGCCGATTAATACCCGGTGCCGACCGGGGGCTCAGCGTGCTGGATTTGGAAGTGGTGCGCGCCCGCCCCTATCAGGTTTCCGCGCTGATGGATAACTACCGCTCCCCGTCGATCGGCGCCGAAGCGGTCGGCGCTAACGGCTGGTTCCGCAACTTGACCGGGCAAGGCGACATGATCGATCTGACCTTCCTGTCGTCGGAACCCACGGGCGGCAAGATGTTGCAATATTCCGGCAACTGGCTGATGCCGCTCGGTGATTACGGCACCAAGGCCTATTTTTCGTTTAGCAAGTCAAATTCATCCATCGTCGAAGAGCCTTTTGCTAGGCTTGACATCAATAGTCAGAGTTTTTCGGTCGAGGGCGGACTCAATCAAATTCTGATCGATAATCTGCAGCGACGCTTGGCCGTTGGGGCTGGGGTCGGCTTCAAGGAAAATGCAACGACCACATTGGGGTTTCCGTATCCGTTCTCACCGGGAGCGCCGGATGGGAAATCCCAGGTATCGTTCGTGCGTCTTAACCAGGAATATATCGAACGTTGGGAAAAAGTGGCCGTGGCATTTCGCTCCACTTTTAGCGTCGGCCTGGACTCTTTCGGGGCGACGATCAACGCAGACCCGAAGATCCCCGATAGCGATTATTTTGCCTGGCTAGGGCAAACCCAAGGCGTATGGCATTTGCCTTATGCGCAAAGCAGCCTGGTTTTCAAAGGCACGCTGCAACTGAGTAACGCACCGCTGTTGCCGCTGGAACGGATAGCCGTGGGCGGGCGTTATTCGGTACGCGGTTATCGCGAAAATCAACTGGTCCGGGATAACGGCTATTCGACCAGCTTAGAGCTGCACCTTCCGCTGCTGGGCGACAGCAAGGCCGAATATCGTTTTGACTTGGTACCTTTCTTCGATTATGGCGCCGCATGGAATAATCCCGATATCAACTCCGCCAATCCAAGTACGCAAAATCTATACTCGACCGGCATCGGCTTTCAGTTTCATGTGCCTCATTTTGGCGGCGAATTTTTTTGGGCTCATCGCCTGGAAGACAGCACGATACGTCAACACGGCGACCTGCAGGACGACGGCATCCACTTTCAAGCACGTTTAGATGCATTCTAAGAGGCGTAAATGATTAAGCGTTTATTCGACATTATTCCAGTCGCCATGCTGCTGATGTGCGTTTCCCACAATGCTGCCGCCAAAACCTCGCCAGACACCGTGGCACGTGTCAGCACCTATCTCGGGCAAGGGCAATATGTACTGGCCTGGCGCGAAGCGAGTAGCGTTTTAGAGGAAGCCGAATCAAAGGCCGAACAATCTCAAGCCTACGGCTTGCTGGGCAATATTCAATTACAGATGCACCGCTATCGCGAGGCGGAAACTTCCCTGCTCAAGGCGTTCGAACTGGCGGACGATCCCTTGCAAAAAGCGGATTACGCCAATAGCCTGGGGGTGCTTTACCATGAAAACGGCTATAGCGACCAGCAAGATCAATACTTCAAGACAGCCCTTCAGTTTGCCGGGACAAATGCCCCCCTGTCGTTGAAAATCAAGTTGAACCGCTTGAAAACTCAGACTGGCACCGAGGTGCTGACTCAAGCCATACCGCTGCTGACCGAAATTACCAAGCTCGATTCTCCCAACGTTCGGGCACACTACGCCATCAATTTGGCCGCCGCCGTCAATAAACAAGGTGTGCAAGGCCTTAGCCTTGCTCAAGAGGCCTTGGAGAAGGCGCAGGCCGATAGCGCCAACATCAATGACCGACATTTGCGCGTCGATTTGCTGGATAGCCTGTCGGAAATTTACGAGACCCAAGGCCAAGATCAGCGGGCCCTGGATCTGTGCGAACAGGCCTCCGAGTTGACCGAGCAAATGAATGGCGACGAGGGCGCGGCTAGCCTGGAATGGCGCAAGGGCAGAATTTACCAAAAACAAGGCAAGGATGATTTCGCGTTGGCCGCCTTCGGCAAAGCCGTGGATAACATCCAGGCCATCCGCCAGGATATTCCGGTCGAATATCATGACGGAAAATCGTCGTTCCGCGAAACGCTGGAACCCGTCTATCTGGGCTATGCCTTCCAATTGCTCAAAAAAGCCGGCCACCAGGAAGGTGAAGCCAAGCAACGGACCTTGTTGCTGGCGCGCAATACCGTCGAACAAATCAAACAAACGGAAATGGAGGACTTTTTCGGCGCGCGTTGCTTGATCGAGGGCTTGCAGCGTAGCGAGCTGGAAACTCTGGATACGCACGCGGCCGTGCTCTATCCGATCATGTTGCCGGACAGGCTGGAACTCTTGGTCAGCATAGGCAAGACCATCCGCCAATTTACCGTTCCGGTGCCGCAGAGCCGGATTCGCGAGGAAGCGGGCAAATTGTCCGATAGCTTGCGCAACGGAAAGAAAGCGTTCCGGGAGCCGTCTCAAAACCTCTATCAATGGCTGATTGCGCCGCTGGAAAAGGATCTTGCCGGAGAAGACATCAAGACTCTTGTGGTGGTCCCGGACGGTGCGCTGAGATTGGTGCCCTTCTCGGCTCTATTCGACGGGCAGCACTATGTAGTGGAAAAATACGCGGTATCGGTGTCGCCGGGAATGAGCTTGATGGGCCACGGCGGCGATGCAAAATCCCGAACCTATCGAACCCTTCTAGCCGGGCTTAGCAAGCCGGGGCCGGTAGTCGGAAAACTGCCTTCGCCCATGGTTAGCGCCCTACTGGAGCCGGAATCGGAAAGCAGCGGTAACCGCAAATTGCCGGCGACGAGAGGCCTAGCAAACGGCGCTACGTCCGCCACAAATGCACTCGAAACCAGCGCCAAGGCTGACATCTTGCTCAGACAACCCGGCGCGGAAGAAAAGCTCAAGGAAAAGCTCAGTTTACCGGCCGTCGAAGATGAGTTGAGCAATTTACAGAAAACCGTAACCCACACCACCCTGCTCAACGACCAATTTACCGTGGACAGTTTCCATCGACAAGTCGCTGGCGAGGAACCCTACGAAATGGTTCATATCGCCTCCCACGGCATCTTTTCATCGAATGCCAACAACAGTTTCCTGATGGCCTACGATAACGTCATTAAATTGGACGATCTGGAAACCTTGCTGAAACAGGACAAGGGTGCCCAACGCGGTATCGAGCTATTGACCTTAAGTGCCTGCGAAACCGCCGAAGGCGACGACCGGGCGCCGCTCGGATTCACCGGAGCCGCGTTGCGGGCCAGGGCGCGTAGTGCCTTGGGTTCGCTTTGGCCGATTGCCGATCAAGCGGCATCGCAACTGATGACGAACTTTTACGCGAACATGACGCAATCCCTCGGTAAAGCAGAAGCGCTACGCCAAGCGCAATTGAAATTGTTGAATGACCCCAAGATGAGCCATCCGTTTTATTGGTCACCCTTTATTCTAGTGGGGAACTGGTTATGAAAAAACATTCGCCTTTTAATGGGACGCTTATCTTATCCATCAGTATCTCGCTCATTGCGCTTCCGTTTGGCTTGGTCCGGGCGGTTGAAACCAGCATTGTGATTGATAACACCTTGCCGGTGAACCCTACGCTTCCCAACCCCGTTCCGGACACCAATCCCGGCAATACCGGTGGCACTATTCAGCCTATCAATCAGGATAACGGTGTAGCGGCCGGGAATAATTTGTTTTACAGTTTTAGTCAATTCAATATTGGCTCGGGGGATACGGCGTATTTTAATTTAATCCAGAATTGGGAAAATGTGATCGCGCGAGTGACCGGCGGAGATCCATCCTTAATACTGGGCACATTGAGGGTCGGCGGTTCCAGATTAGTTGATGGTGACACCAGCCACCATCCGGATTTTGTAGACGGGATAGCCGGTGCGACGAACATAACTGGCGCAAAAAACTTCTTCTTCATCAACCCGGCCGGCATCGTGTTTGGTCCCGGTTCCGTGGTGGATGTGCCGGGCTCCTTCTATGCCAGCACCGCGAGCGAACTTAAGTTCAAGGACGGCTCCATTTATGGGATGGATGAAAGTCACAATCCCATCAGCCAATTGACAGCTAGCGCCCCGGACGCCTTCGGTTTTCTCGGCAACGAGACAGGCGCCCTGGTCCTCGACCATGCCACGATACAAGTTTTCAATGACGAAACTCTGGCCCTGGTCGGGCGCGACATCACGATCGATAGCAGCACGGTTGGCCAAGTCGACCTGATGAAACCCACGGAAGGTTACAACAGTTCCGGCATTATCGATCCAAATGCTACCCCCCGCTTCGTCACAAAAGGTGATTTGTTTATTGACGGCATACAATTGCTGCTGATGGCTCACCATGGAAAACAGGATGTCAAGATTTTGGCCCATGATCCGGATCAAGCCGAAGCCAATGCGGCCTATAATATGGCAGCAATTAGTAACCTTAAGCTGGATGGCAATATCGATATCCGAAATACCGATCTGATTAATGCGGGTGGCGATGCCGAGGAAATAACGCTGATCAGGGGGGGAAACATCAATTTGACTAACGCCAGTATTGTTTCCAGCAATTATGGCGACGATTGTGCAGGAATATGTGGAAGTGATGCGAGCCGTGAGCCAGTTCCCGGAATCAGCGGCATAGACATACTCGCCACCGGTAAATTGACCTTGAATAACGGCCATATCGTCACCGAAACGTCATTTGCTCCGGTAAATCCGGCGGCCGATAATGTCGCCATCAAAATCCAGGCGGCTTCGATGCTGATGGATAATCACTCATCCGTGTCGACCAAATCGTTAAACGTAGCGCATGTCAATCCGGATTATGTACCAGCGGGCATATACCCTATACCCCATCCCATGGCTCCAAGAGCCGGGAACATCGATATCAAAATTGTTAATGACAAGGGGGTTTACGGTGATTTTACGGCTCGGGGTGGTTCGTCGGTGGAGAGCAGCACAGAGACTTTTGGCGATGCGGGCAAGATCAATATTGAAGCCGGCTCCATCACCTTGAATAACGCCAGCGTTAAATCCGAAAGCACGTCGACTCATAATGGGCTGACAGGCTATGTGGAAGCTTACAATGGCAATATACAAAGGGCATTAGATCCAGACGGTTATACCTATTACGGCCGAACTACTACGTATAGGCTGCTCTCCGAAGATCACAGTCGCTACACGTCGCCTTTCAACACGCCGTCCGCTCTAAGACCTGACTTAACACCCCCAGGCATTCTATTGCTGGAAATAGATCACGCCAAAAATGCCGGTGCCGCGGGTACTGTGTCGTTAACCGCTCACAACGGAGACATCGCCCTGGTCAACAACAGCACGGTCAGTACCGATATCCAGAGCGGCACCAGCAATACCGAATCCGCCAAGATCAGCCTAAATGCCGGCGCTGGCTCGATACTGATGGACGGGTCGAAAGTTACATCCACGACCAGCGGTGACGCCAAGGCCGGCGATATTCAACTGACGGCGGCGAATTCAATCACCCTGAACAATGCCTCCGAAGTCACGACCGACACCAAGGGCATTAACGACGGCGGGAGCGGCGAAGGCGGAGCCATTTCAACCCATTCCAAAACCTTGGCCATCAACGCCGGCTCCTTCATTAGTTCCTCTACCGATGGATTGGGCAGAGCCGGAACCGTTAACGTCGAGGCCGAAACGGTCATGATCAATGGTTTATGGCCGATTCCAGTTAACCACCTGGGTCGCTATTTCGATGAAAGTTTCACCGGCATCAGAACCATAGCCAGCGCCAGATCCGGCGGGCAAACCGGAAACATCGACATCCATGCTAGCGGCGATGTCTACATGACCGACGGCGCGCAGATCAGTATTTCCAACCTGGCGACCGTGGATCAAGCTCGCTTAAGTAGCTTATATAAAACCCACATCAATCTGAATGCTTCCAGCATCTATCTCACCAACAGCCAAATCGTCGCCGACTCGAGCGGTAATGTCGATGCCGGCGACATCAACATCATCTTCAAGGAGTGGCTAAAACTCGATCCTTCCGCGATCAGCACCATTGCCTTCGACGGCAATGGCGGCAACATCAACATCGGTGGCGGCAACTATATTTGGTTACAGGATTCCATGATCGCTACTTCGGTACTTGGCTTGCGAGGTAACGGCGGCAATATCGACATACAATCGAATTTTCTGATCATGGACAGCGGCTTCATCCAAGCCAATACGGCGGCCGAGGGCGCAAGCGGCGGGTTGGTCAATATCAACGTCGGGACATTGATACCGTCCGGAGGCACTTTATTCGTGGGCGGTGACACGCCATATCAATTCCAGCCTTTTTCGGGGATTAACGTAATTCAAGCCGCCGCGCCAGGTGGCGTGAGCGGCCAGGTGAACACCACTCCGCCGCAATTGAATCTGAGCGGCACGCTGGCCAATCTGATCGTACAGTCGTTCGATCCCAATGCCATCAGCCGTAATTTGTGCGCAATCGGCGAAAGCAGTTCCTTGTCGCAATCGGGTAAAGGCGGTTTGCGCAGACAGGCCAAGGATCCACTGCTAACGACATATTCACCTTTACTTTCCTATTAGGAAAACTCTGAACAAGTTGATTCCGCTCATGGTTCGACAAGCTCACCACGAACGGAATCAACCACTTACCGCCCGCCGAAGGACTAAACCAGAGTTTTCCAGAAGAACTCTTAGCCTGCCTGAGCTTATCATGACCATGAACTTTCAAAAAAAATGAGCGGTTTGCGATCGCAACATTCGCGGCCAAACCGCCGCGGACTTTCATCAAAAGAAACCAGTGCTTAGAGTCTGTTCAGGCTCATGTGTCATTGGACAAGGCTGTCCGCCCATAGTGTGATTTTTTCAGCCCAATTTCGCTTCAGTGCTTTTGGGTTGCAGCAATTTTGGCTGGTGGCGTTACTAAGCCAGACCCGGAAACCAAAATCAAACCTTTCGCGTACGACCTAGAATGAGGTTTAGAGCAACCGCAAAGGCTAAAAGCCAATGAATATTTATTAGAGGGGCTTGTTTAGAATTGTGTCCTGCTTTTCGATAAGGGAGGCGCATCGAAAGGTCATAGCAGCCCGAGTATCGACCCCCAATTTTGCAAAGACTCTACGTAAGTAGGTCGCGACCGTCCATTCGCTAATATGGAGTTTATCGGCCACCTGCTTATTCGGACAACCCATGGCAATCAGCGTAGCGATTTGCAGTTCTCTGGCGCTTAGGACCACGCGAAGATTCAAATCGTCCGCAACTTCCAGTGGGATTTTTTTGACAATTGCGCAATCGCAATTATTGACCGTGAAACGGCAAACCTCCGTCACCGAATAGCCTTTATCCGCTGTCAAAGTGTCGATTTCTTTACTGCCGTCACCTAGTTTTACGGCGAGGAGCTCGTGCTCATTGAAACTGAATTGGCACAATGTCTCGGCGACGTTTAACCTCTGATCGGTTGAGGTCCTGATTATTTTCAGGTTATTGTTATTATTATTCGCCATTATATCACCTGGTGCTAAATGACCGCCCGACCCGGATTCTAGCTAACTTTATCGCTAAGCCGCCAGGCAAGTCAAAAATTAATAGTCGTCCGCCAACGATACTTCGCGACGTCGATTGACTCGCGATAAATTTTGTTGATTTGACGCGTCCCTACGCGCTAATTTCGGATAGTCCTTAGGTATTACCGAATTTCTAATTCCGAAAATATCGGCGAGATTCGCCGTGTTACGCTGCACCGCTTTGAACTGTTCGGCCCTTCCACAAACTAGGGGAGTCACACCCGGTCCATGCCCACTCACCGTACTGTCGCCGTGTACGACAATCCCGAAACTGATATAGCCTTGCCTAAAACTCGGTCCGAACCGGGTATCCGCACCGATGATAGCCACCATATCACCGAAGCGCAGCCTTCCCAAGCCATAGCGGTTACGCACTGCCGGGTCGAACAATTGAATATCGTAATCCCCCCTCCAAACGGTATTTTTGCCTAACCCAGATCCCATGACTCGTCCGGGAATTAGATGGGTAACAGGAACCTCAAGTCGACCATGACGTTCAACGACCCCCCACCTCTGCAGTAACTCCGGAGCGCAGTTAAACACCGTTATGCCGGGGTAATCGATCAGTTCTAACCCCAAACCGATACTGTTAATTTGCATGCGATCGCCAATATTTAAACGTTGCAAAACCTGGGTCGGGAAATCCACCATCACGTGATCCACACCTCCGTGTTTGCCGGTAACCAGGCCCTGTTCTCCGACACATGGGCCGCTGGTCACCCGCACGCGATTACCGATGCAGGCGTAAGTAATCAATGCCTGGTTCGGTCCTTTGCGAGACCCAACAACCTCGCGTTGGTTATTGTGTAAGGAAACACCCGGCTCGATGTGGTCGCCAGCCAAGCCTACGCAACGATCACCGATGCGCTGGTTGATGACAATGCCGCCGGTCGCGGGCAAGACTCGCGGCACGCCATCATTGCCGATTCGATACGCGTTGGCCGCACCAATTGGATGCGCGATTTGCCCGGATACCGCGACCATCACCAGATCTTTTGCATTAATACGCGGTGAACCACGATTTACAGAGTTCATCTCATCCATAACTACCTCGACTTATTAAAGCAAGCTAGCGCGCGCGAAGCGCATTTCGTAACACATTACGCCATCCAACACCAACCCAAATTCCGGAAATCACTCACGGTCGAACCTTTGTCTATTGTGGGCGCGATCCAATTCAATACCCTTTTTGGAGCTATTTTCGTCTCCGATGTGAACGCTTATAACGGATACCAAAACCCTTGCGCCTCGCACCAATAATCGTTACCGACTAAAGGCTTAGTAAAATCCATTCGTTCCCCGGCATATTCTGTAAACTCCAATTCGTCACGACTCGGCGTCTCAATCGAACAAGCCGCTGGTGCGGCCAAATGCAACACGGCCAAGCGGAGACCAGACCAGATCCATTTGCCCAAGCCGACTTGCACGAATAATTGCCGTATTAGATCGCTTTCTTTGAGCCGCCAAGGATCGTCAGCTTGGATCTCCCGGCAGTGAATGCCGGCTTGTTCCAATACAGCGCAGATCGTTGGCCGTTCCTCCGCGCGGTGTGGGGGCATGTACGTCAATACCAATGCGGACGGTAAACAGACCGCCATCGATGCCGTATCCCGGCAGGCCGCGGGCAGCGGCGAAATTTGGTCGGCCAGGCGTTGGTCCAGTGCGGCACTTAACATTTCATAACGCCAAACCATATCGGCCTCGATGCCCTCCGGCAGGAACGACTCCAATGGACTGTCGCCAATCCAATAGCATTGCTGCCGAGCAGGATCATTTTCGAGCCGAATCCTCTCCCAATCCAGCAGAGTGCGAATCAATGCCGGCTCAAGATCGCTTCGGTCCGCTTGGTGCTCGTAGGCCAATAACTCTCCGGGATGCTCCAGATAAAAATGGGTATTGTCCAAAATATGCCAAAGTTCTCGGGCAACCCAAACCTCCATCGCCACACCCAGTCGCCCTAATAAAGGCAAACCGTACCTCGACAAAGCCAACATAGGGTCAAGTACACACGCCAGACGCCGATGGCTAATGTTGATTGAAAAATCGGGAACGCGACCGGACATAGCTGCCATTTCAAATGGTTACTCAAACGCATGCGATAACCGCGATCCCGGCATAACCACAGTCACCGGTATACCTTGTTGAGCCGCGATGCCCCGAGACAAATTCACGAATGCCAGATATCTTGCCCGCGGGGTGGTTTGCGGAATTTGATATACCAATCTGACCCGACACGGCATTACACGGCATTTTATGTTCCGGTTACCGCGCACCGCCTGTTGATAAATGCGCGCTTGGCTGGCATCTCGGGCCACTCGTCTACTGATCGCGCCAACATTGAGCCCACCGGAAGAACTCGCGTAACTTCGGCTATTAAGATCGATAAATTTGCTTTCGTAAACGAACGGAGCCAATTTAGTACCTGAGGGCACCAAATCCAGCCTACCCCGTGCTCCGGAGGGTTTTACAACGCCCACTTCCTGGCGTGTATGAAATCCCGGTAACGATTTTGCAATATCCCCCGGACCTCGCAAGCCCCTGGCCAATCTTCTTTGCGCGGCCAGACCTCTGCGCCGGTTTAGCCTTATGCCCTCATCCCAGTCGAATTGCGCAAAATAATCCTCCAAATCCTGCTGCAACTCTTCAAACACATCGTCGTGTGCATTAAATTCGCGATACATGGTCTTCTGCCTTAATCATTTGATTGCGATCTGGCCGGAACCAGAAAAAAGCCAGCGGGCTCAATAGTCCCTAGCGGCTAAGGACAAGCAGCCCTAAACTCAACGGGTACCGGCAAAAAGTTAATATCCAGCACGAATTGCTCGTAACAATGAGCGTTACCTATATTCTCTCTTTGCTGGTCACGGATAACGCCCTGAAAATAAATATGAAAGCATTCATGCAACAATGTACTTGCTTGAAAATCGATGTCCTGCATACGGTTACTGGCATCTCTCCAGAACGGCCGGCATAACACGATTCGAGAATTGCCACCGCAGGTGAAGGCCACTTCGCCAGCACAGCCTTCTACCGTGCACGGCGTTCCGCCGCGACGCACGGTTACCCTGGCCGGTGCTGCTGGCCCCAAACAGGTGTAGGCCATCCAGCCATCCGCCAGTATTTGTCGGGCACCCCGAAAACGCCGGATCAAGACCAACGCGCTTCGGCTGCCGCTCCCGGTCCAGAGCGATCGATCGTTGGCATCCATTCCGAATCGCGAGCGGAGGGCGGCTCTTAACTCAGGTGCCACTGCTACGCCTGGGGCTGTACCGGCGATAATTCGCCGTCGCGTCTGTTCCATCGTGGTGATAACGCGATCAAGCAAGGTGATGGCGCGGGTATTCGCAGCCTGGATTCTGGCAACTGGATCGGGACCCGTAATTGCCGCAACCGCAGCGCTGGGCCGGTTACAACTGACCAGGCCTGCACGCACTCGGCGCGCCGCTTGCGTGGGCGAGCCAAAGTCGAAGGCATCCTCCATCGCGTCGAAGCTGTCCTCTCTCCGGCTGGGGAGTTTGGAGGAAGTCGGCGGAACGGTGCGAATGAAATCGTCTATTAAGTCGTCAAAAAAATCATCGTCAAATGACCGGTACATGGGTTCACTCCTCGGCAACGCATTCGAACAGGCAATCGTTACCTTCGCTTAACCAAGTTCTTGCCGTATGGCGTTTGTTTACACTGCGGCTCGAGCCGATTCGGTAATGCCTAATACGTTGCGGAGCGCCGGCGTTACGCCGGAAAATCCTCGCCCTTCCGGCGTCATCCGGTATGCAGCCACCCAAGCCTCGGCGTGGGAACCCATTGGTCTGACCGTGGACTGGAACAAAATTGGATCGATTGCGGTTTTAAAATCGTTGTCCGCGATAAATTGCAGAATCCGCCGACCGCTTTCAGCCATTTTGGCGCGTTGCGACGGTTCGGCGATGCCACCCAGATGGCGGCTGGAGACAATTTCCACCACGTCCCATTTGGTGTTGGCATCGAAGGCTTTCTTGATATCCGGCGCGTCCAGCAATTGCAGCACTTGTTTCAGATAGTGTCCGGTTTCCATGGTCAGCGAGAAGATATTGCCGTACGTCGAGCGGTCCAGCGCGTAGCGCAAATCCAGTCCGATACGCTGGACGGTGGCGACCGAGCCGAACGGCCGCTGCTCGATCACCTGGCCGCCACGAATCACTTCACCGATCAGCAAATCGCGGAAATATTGCGACAAGGCCACCATAAAGCCGACGAGCTGCCGATGAAAATTTCGGTTAATCACCGCGCCCGACGGCGCTTGCGCGTTTCCGTAATTGAAGGCGCGCCGATAGGCCGCCATCCGATGCCGCGCGGTGTATCGCAAGGGCTGCCATTTTTCCAGCAGGTACAAGCCACGTGCGCCCGGTCCACGCTGGATGCGCATCTTGCCGAGATGGAACAACCTAAGCAACACATCGACCACCTGGAAGATTTTCATCCGCTCGTGCTGGTAAATGTAATACAGCTCGGCGGCGGCGTGCAACTGACTGGGCACCACCGAGTCGTCGAAATCCGGCTGGATATAGGGATAATTCATCTCGCCGAACTCAACCGGGCCCTTGCCACCGAAGCCTATCAAATCCAAGAAGCCGTCGCCTCCCGGCGCACCGTTGGCGGCGTTTTTCAGCAAATCGCCAAAACGGTCCTCAAATTGCTGTTCGTATTGCTGACGCTCTTCAGGAGGCAACGCAGCCAACTGCTCCCGCAGGAACGTCTCCCATAACCGTTGGATGGTTTCTGTGGTATTGAAGCTCATGACTTTTCTCCCTGATTGGAATTGGCAGTACTCCTACCCTCTTTCTGTTTCAAGACTTCTTGTCCTTTTGTAGAAACGGCTTGATCGTCGGTTATTTCATTAACGATGCGTTTTTCGAGCATCATCAGATTCAGTAGCCGCTCCTCCAACACATCATCGATTTTTTCTTTTCCATCGACTTTTGCAAACAACTTACTAAATTCATGGCTAATATCTTTGTAATTTTGCAAAAGGAATAGCGATTGCTGATATCGACTATTTGGGTCTTCTCTGTCTTGGTCTCGCAACTCATAAAGTTTTTTGTTGGTCGAGTCTACTGTAACTTTTTCTGTATCAAGCAAGGCTTGCGAACGAAGTTGCGCAAGCAGGACAAGAATAAATTTAGCGTTTTTCGCTATCGAGGACGACTGCAGAAGAACTTGAGAATAAATTTTGTCGCCGAGACCTACCAGTTGCTTGAGTTGAGAATTAGCCTCCTTCCTTCCATTTACCAATCCTTGTAATTGCTGAGATGAAATTTCGTCGAATTTTGTTGTTATAGTATCTGGAAATTCGATTTCACTTATTTCGCGCGCAAGGCCATGAACAGTGTTGTTGGTAGACTCAGACGTTTCGAGTTGACTTTGCATCAGTTCAAGCCGTCGAAATTGGATTTCATAAAATGCATTGTTTGCTTTGTTAGCCATATCGATCACCTCAGCTCTTGCCTAGTCTTGTTAATGTATACGTCAATTTACGGCCGACCCTGCCCAGCACGGCCGTGGTTAAAGACAAATGCATCGAGTGCTGTCTCGAAATCGGCGGGAATGTCAGGCACGAAAGCGTCACAACGGATATCGAGATTAGCCGGATCAACTCCATTGATAACCGTGTCCATAGCCTCTTGAATCACTTGATGCAATATCCCTTGGTTACCGAAAATCTGGTCGGAAGGGATACAGTTCGGTGCCATCTGTCTTACCAGTTGCTCCCAATCTGCTTCGGCCCGTCGCTGGATACACAATTCTTGATGCATAACATTGGTAAATCGACTTCTGTCTACCAATACGTTATTTGTGCGCCTTGTCTCAAATTGAGCGGGGCCCGTTTCCCAATCTATCACCTGTGGCGTGTTCGCGATCGGCCGCAGATTTTGCATAAGAGTGGTTAAACTCGCTCTTAACGGATCATTTTGACCGGGCGCACAACGACGCTGTGCCGCATTGATGACATAACTGTAAGCCGCTGCTCGAATCTCCGGCAGCCCGAGATCATCATTTCCAACACAATAAAGATCAATCGAACGGTCCACGTCATAAAGTACCTTATCTAATACTATCTGGCAGAGAACCGTATTCGTGCTACATTCACAACGCATAAGACAATCAAGCTGTCCAGCAAGCCCCCCCCTAAGGACAGTTAACTGCGTAAGACGGCGGTCAGCAGGCTCAATTTCGTCCGCGCCATATAACCCATAAGAAAGAATAGGGGGACGTGCCACCCTCAACAATCGGAAGCCTCCACCAGGTTCAAAGGCATCAGCAAATAGTCGAAGCGCTTCAAGGAAAGTAGTAAGCGGCGGCGATTCTGGATTTACTAACCGGTGGCCTATAGCTATCAATCGGTTGAACCTTTGCAGATCGAGCTGAGCCGTTGATCCGAGCGCCCGTAACCCACCCACGGTACCATGGGCAGCACGCTGTATCAGTTCATCCATATTTCTAGACAGTTCATTTTCCACCAGAAGAGCTCGCAGATCGCCTTGTCCCTGCGCTTCGAGTATATCGAATAGTCGTCTATAGCCATCTAAGCCACGCGGCCAGCTGCTTGCCCCATAGCTTTCCTGCGTCGCGCCTACTAGATTCCTTAATGCCGTTATTACTGCATCTCGACGTATTTGTAGTTCACTATAAGGTGCCTGAAGTAGAAATCGACCTCCGGCAAAACCCACATTTGCCAATGCCTCGCCCATCATCACCAATAAAACGGCTGCAACTTCGTCAAGACTTTGAGCAAATTTGCGGTAATTCATGTTGATCGCGGGCGTCAATGCTCCAACGAAACGTGCGATGCGTGCGTAGTCACCCAATTGTCGCCGAATCGCAAAAGCTTTATCGCGCTGCCGCGGATCTAGACTAAATCGTGCCGCCTGCGTACCTTCTGCTATTGCGAAACGTAATGATTGTGCCCACCCCTGTAATTCAGGGATTACATCTTTGAGCAACGCGTTAGTTGTCAATTCCTGTAAATCCTTTTCTACGTCATCTTTCGCCTGATTTAATTCGGAATCGGATGAAGTAGAAGACTGTTGAATCATAGGCTTCGAGGAAGATGACAACAAAAAGGGCAAGCCGTTCGCTTCCTGAGTGATCGCATTGGCTCGCGGATCGTCCTTAAAGCGATTAAGCAACGCCTCGGCAATCTGTTTGGGATCGTTCGGGTCTCCTACCTTTAGCTCACGACGGAGCAGATTATCGAGTGCTAATCGCTGCTGACCACCATTTGCGGAAAGGCCACCGCCGGAACTGCCATAAAAAGGATTCGAGTTAGGGTATGCCATTGCTGTTACCTCGGCTGATTAGTCCTTAGGGTTTCGTTTATGCCGCGATTGGCGACAGCGTTTGGCGCTGCATGCTAGCGGCTAAGTTCTTTAGTTCGTTCAGGCGGTCGATCACGCGATCTGCCAACAAGCGCGGAGCGATTCGGCCTTCGGCCAGCGCGTAACTGGCGGCACTGACCAAGTGCCGGGGCGCCAAATCGTGCGGCATCTGGCCGCGGCCCAAGCTTCGCGCGCCGCTAAGGATGGCCTGCTCATGCTCGCGATCGAAAACAATGATGTCGGCCAGCGAACGTTGAGCCAGATTGCGCCGGGTCTGAAAAGCGATTTCATCGACAACCTCGGGGATGAGCCGACTCGATGTCGACAATAATCTGGCCGGCAAGCGGTTGACTCGCCGTGGGTTGTATAAATCGTCCCAGACTCGTGACAGCCGACTGGCATCCTGGTCAAATCCCAACCTGCGCAACATTTCCGCCAGGATATGCACCCGCAGATAGGCGGTAGGATGCGCGCCGCCGGGCCTGAATGTCATGGTTCTCGGTGCCGGATTGGCCAAAAAGGTAGCCATGCCCCAAGCCGCCGCCGGGCCGCCCAACAAAATCGCGGCCAGATCGGCAAAGATTTCCTTGTGCCAGAGCCCGTAGATCCTGGTCAATCCAGGGTCACCGCTGGCCCTGAGAGTCCGCCTTACAACCGCTTGCCGGTTCTCCTGCCAAATTCCCAGATCGGCCTGCAGATTGTGCGACACTTCGTGCAGGAATACGGCTTGCCACGGGGTATCCCTATCCCAGGGTATCCGCACGATAGGAAACGGATTGGGTTCCCCCAGCAAGCGGTTCAACAACACTCCTCGACGCATGGTGGCCGGCGAAAAACCGTGTTCCATGTAACACAGGGGTTTCAATAACGGCGCACTGAAAATTTGTGGCGCCGCTTCCCGAACCGCCCGATAACAATCTTCGGCAATCACATCGTGCGCCGACAAGGCCGGCGCGAACGCGCTACCGCGCTGACTGAAAATTTCGAAGAACAGGCCGAACGCCCGCCGAGCCCTATCGATTTCGCGTTCGACCAGTGCAATTTCGATCAACACCCGCTGCTTGGGTGCGCTCTGCCAGGTTTGTTCCAACCGCCCCAGGCGTTGGGCGACTTGTCTGTCGATATTCGCCAAGCGCTGATTAGCGGCCCGAAAATGCGCTCTGGAAGGTGCAAACGGCCGGTCCTGCGGCCGGATGCCCACGCCCTCGCCATCGATACTGGCCAAGCGCCGTGCCCGCGCGGTGAGTGCCTTAATCTTGGTACGTAGGAATTTTCGGGTCAACATAGCCTGCTTCCTTTTCACTACCGTTTCGGTTTAACGGCCTTTGATGCTGATCGTTACAGGACCGCGCAAGGCGTAACGCTGTCCACCTCCCCGGCAATTCGGGCAAGCGCCGACGGCACGAGTCGCAAGCGGTCTACCGCGCCGGGAAAGCAATCTGCCGGGGCGAGCTACCGGTGCCCGGGCCGCCATTTGCCGAGCGAGTTGCGGACTGCGTGCAACCCTGGCGGCGGTTCTGGCGATGGCCGGAGCAGCCGTGCGCGGTTGTATCCGCCGTTGCCGCACCGCTGTCTGTACGCTACGCACCACACCGGGTATCGCCCGAGCGGCTTGCGGACCTTGGCTACGTACCACGTTTCGAGTAGCCTGGGTAACGCTACGCACAATCCTACGACGCTCGGCACGCGGCATGCGTCCAATTCCCGGCATGGCTTGCCGAATCGTCAGCCCGGCGATGACCGGCGCGGCAGCGTCGATGTCATCGTAATCGGCGAAATCCAACATTTCGTCAAGCGCTTCGAATTCATCCGCTTCGTCGGCCATCAAACGTCCGACAACGTTAGCGACCCGACCTATGGCCTGTGTCCACGGCAAGGGTATAGCGCTGGCAATTGGTGCAACGGTGCGGGCGATTCTACCCACCACTGGCGCAACGCGCCTGGCGACATTGACGGCACCGCGCGCTACCCGACCAATGCCGCGTGCTAGACGGCGGAAAAATTCGTCGGTATCGTCAGCTGCCAATGCATCGACGACGGCTTCTTCCATCGCATCCATTACATCCTCGCCTTCGCCTTCGAACTCGTCGTAGGCATCAATTTCTTCGAATTCGTCATACTCGTCGTATTGGTCTCCGCCGCCTATCAAGCCTCCCACGGCCCGGCCAATACCGCCGATGATATTGCGCAGGAACTCATCGCCCTCGTCCTCAAATTCGTCGTAATGATGGCGAGCCGGTCCCTCCGCCTCGTCGTAGTACAAATCGTCCATCACATCGGTATCAAAGCTGCTCATGATCGTATCCCCATTAAGATTGATTGAATTCGCTGGTTCTCAGCGACGGATAATGATTTCCACCGGACCGTTCAAACGGATGCGGCGCGGCAGACCACCAACACCGGTTCGGCGGCGTGTTGCGGTTACTGGCGCAGTGCTTGGCCTGGACAAGCGTCTGACCAAGTTCGGTTGTGCAGTGACTCGAGCTGCGGCTTGGCGAATCGCTCCCGGCAACGCTGCCGGTCGCAAACCTCTGCGCGCAGCGGCGCGGCCGACACTGCGCGCAATTGGGCGTATGGCTCGAATCGCTTGCGGGCCTTGGCGATTGACCAGGTTCCTTGCGGCTTGGGTAGCACCACGGACGATTTGCCGACGTACGGCCTGACCCACGCCGCTGGCGCCACGCCGTATTAGTGGGCGTAATGCCGCGCGCGCGGCAACGCCAGCCAAAATGGGCAAAGCCTCATCCGCATCTTCGTACTCGAACCAGTCGGCCAGTTCCTCAAACAAATCCAACTCATCCGCACCTTGGGCCGCGTGCTGCTGTAACATTGGTAACAGCTGTTGTAATAAGGCTGGCAAGCCAGCGCTTGCTGCGGCAGGACCGCCTGCCCTTCCAGCTTGGGGTCTACCGCGACGCCCAGGTTGCCGGCCAGTACCGGCAACCGCACCCGCTAATCCCTGTACGCCTCTGGCCACTCTGCCAACTTGGCCGGCGATGCGTTGCGCTCTGCCGGCAACCCGCCCCACTGTCCCCGCGCCACGGCCTACCGCCCCAGCTACGCTGCGTATACCGCTGATCAGACGCCCCAGAAATTCGTCGCTGTCATCGGCATCCAGCGCATCGGCAACCGCAGCCTCCATTGCATCAACTGCATCGATTTCCTCATCGGCAAATTGGTCACCATAATCCTCGAATCCATCCATACTTTCCGCGGCATAAGCATCTTCATCGAACTCGTCGCCGGCCTCATCATATTCGTCCAATGCATTGACAGCGGCATCCGCCTCCATCCCATCGTCGTCATAACCATCAAAACCCTCGCTTTCAAAACCGTCGTCAAAAGACGACTCCTCGTCGAATGCCTCGTCGGCCGATGAAGCCGGGGAATCCGCCATCAAATCGTGCATAACATCGCTATCAAATTGTTGGTCCACAGCAAGCTCTCCGAATGAGTTAAAACAGTCAGGGGAAAAATTCAGTGAATTCACCCGCCCGGTTGGTGAGAAAATTACTCCCCTTTTCACCGATTCAACAAGTCACACGATCAGGGTCCTGTTTTTTGGGTAACTCATATGAGTTACATATTTGAGAGCTAGGCGCGGGTGGAGAAGGGGCGGCGAGTCGGATGGAATTGCCTCCTGATAGCACCTTGGACTAAATGGCAAGTGGCTTAACTCGTATATTTCACCATTCGATGTAAGGAACAAAGATCGATTGCATGGATACAGGAGGTAGGGCAACGCAGGAGCGGTTGCCGAGAAGTACGCCTGGATCAAACAGCATACCGCGAGGTGGAAATAAGCCGGTTGATCGATTGCGTTGAGTTACTCTGCGAGAATTGGAAGCCGGAATTAACGCTAATCCGCAAA
The DNA here is from genome assembly GCA_028748685.1 of Methylococcaceae bacterium. GTDB lineage: Bacteria > Pseudomonadota > Gammaproteobacteria > Methylococcales > Methylomonadaceae > Methylomonas. The sequence goes on along the minus strand of JAJRDU010000018.1, from coordinate 9,580 downwards.
GCTAGGTAAATTATGCAAAATCGTCAATTTTACGGAAATGCAAAAACGACAGGCATAAAAAAAGGGCCACCCATTCAAAGTAAACCCTTGTTTTTAATGCTTAAATCATGGTCGGAGTGAGAGGATTCGAACCTCCGGCCCCTGCCTCCCGAAGGCAGTGCTCTACCAAGCTGAGCTACACTCCGATATATGATAGGTAATGGTGGTTATTCTAACAAAGCCAATAAGGGAAAAACAATGCGCCAAGTGCTCGCTTGACCACAAACATAGGCGCGCCGCTCGAATTTGCCCAAAACGTCAATTCTGCGCTACGCTTGGGCAATCCTATTCCTGCCCGCGGGGCTATCAAACAATCAATCGTCCGCCATGCCACCGCCTTGAGCATTTTCCTTACGATCTTCCTCCGTGGACTCCGCACCGGCTTATTTCTGGAAGCCGGCGCGGCTATCCTGTTTTTCGGTGCCCTCGCCCAGCAAACCGATCTCCAGCAGACCGCTAGCGGCGCGCTTGCCGAACTGGCGGCACGGGGCTATCGCATCCCCAGCGAGGACGATCCGGTGCGGGTGTTTCCGGCCTTGACCGGCGGCGATTTCAGCGGCCGGCATGCCGGCGGCTGGCGGCCCGGCGGTATTTATCTGCGCCGGCAGCCGCAAGGCGGATTGAGCGAAGCGGTTTACCTGCGCCACGAACTGTTTCACGAAGCCAGCCATCGTAGCTGCCGTGGACGTATGCCAAACTGGGCGGAAGAAGCGGCGGCTATGCATTTCAGCGGCGAACTGGCGGGACTGGAAGCGGGCGCATGGCCCGAAGAAGCAGAGCTTCAAGGGCTTAAAGCCCGTATCAGCCAAGGCGCGGAACCGGAGAGCAACGACCGGATGTTACTGGGCCGATTGGTAGTCAATGCTGGCTGGCCAACCGAGCCGTGCGCAATATCCCCCAAGCTGAGCGAGTTGTTGGGATCGGCGTTTAACGAAACCGGCGCCAGTGGCTATCTGCTGATGAGCCTGCTATCCGGACGGATACTGGAAAGCGGCGGCGATATTGACAGCCCCTTGCCGCCCGGCTCCTTGCTGAAAATCCCTTACGCGGCGGCGCTAAGCCAGACCAATCCCGAAGTGCTGGCCGCCGAATTGGCCGCCAGCGATACCGACAAATTGCTGCAACGCCACGAACATTTCCAATCCGAGCGCTACCGCCTGCTGCTGTCTCCGATCAAGGAACAAGGCTTGGTTCAAGCGCCGGCCCAAGTTCAGGATTGGCGGTCTTATCTGGGCGAACGCAGCGCCGACGGCAACTTCGCATTGCAAGCAAGATTGCCGGAACTGGCTTTTTCGATGCGGGCGGCGCTGCTGTCGCACGCCGAGTATTTCCGGGGACTGACGCAAAACGGCGTATCGACGAATTCGACGCTATACGGCCAGAATGAAACGCATAAAAGGCTATTGCGGCAGCTTCAGGCGCTGGCGAAGACAGGCACGGTGTCAAGCGCCGACGGCCAGCCCTTGGTCGGGCATTTGTTGGTAGCGTGGCCGGCCGCGCATCCGGTTTTTCTTGCGCTATTCCGGCAACGCGGCGTCAACGGCGCATCGGTATTGCCAAAAGCCGCTGCCTTGCTGAAAAACTGGCAAAAGTCCTATCCGCCCCGCTTCGCCGCCGTCCGCGTCCGGCTGTTGACGCCGACAGACCGCGCCAGTTGGGAGACCCAGGCGGATTGTCCACAAATCGCCGGGCCGAATAGCCGCTTCACGACCTGCGGACAATTCCGCATCGTCTCTTCGGCGCGCGGCAGCCGATCCGAACGCTTAGTTTATGGCATCGTTCACCAAACTCGCGACGGCCCGGCGGTGCTGGAAACTGATGTCGATAGTTACGTCGATGCGGTACTGTCGGCCGAAGCGCAGACCCTTACCGGTAGTGCCCGCGAGGCGATGCGGGCGGTGATCGCCTGGAACGGCAGCCTCGGTAGTCATCGCCACGCCGATTCCGGATCGCTTTGCGACACCACGCATTGCATGGTGTTTATGGGCGAACTGCCCGACGCAAAGCGGCGCCGTAGCGGCCATGTCGACATCGATTTGCTAAATTTTTTGGACAAACTGGCGACCGAAAATGGCCTGAACTGGCTGCCGTTCGCCAACGGCGGCGATCAGCGCTGGCAGCGGCAAATCGCCGCCAGCGATATGAACGCGGTTTTTGCGGAAAATCGGATTCTGGACATACGCCGTGAACGCCGTAAAGACGGCGAGTTGTTCGTCCATCTTTATTACCCGGACAACGAGGAAACCATCAGTTGCGAGATTTTCCGCAACTCGCTGAAGCTACCCTCTTGTCCGGACGCCATCAGTCGGGCGGCCGACCAGACAGCCTGGCAATTTCAGGGCATTGGCGCCGGACATGGACAGGGTCTGGCGATCATTCATGCCCAGGCATTAGCCGAGACAGGCCGCAGTGCGGAACAGATTTTGAAGGATGCATATGATCGCCAGCAATAACGGCAAAATCATACGTTGAAGGAAAGGTATCCGACACCCCTTAACGCTTCGTGCCTCAATCCATCCTATCCGCGAAATAATGCATCGCCCCCAGCAACGGTGTCCTGGGATTCAGCGCTAGCTTCACCGGCATTTTTTCCAGCAGGGGTCGGAGCCGGCCCTTGGCGGTGAAGGCCTGCATGAATTCGCCCGACTCTAGCGCCGAGCGGATTTTGGGACCAATGCCACCACCGATGAAAACGCCACCGGTCGCCAAGGCTTTTAACGCCAGATTGCCGGCTTCGGCACCGTATAGTTCGGCAAACAGCCTGACGGCCTCGGCGCATAAGGCGTCTTCGCCGTCTATGCCTAACCGGGAAATCACCGCATTGCGGTCTACGCCATAATTATTGGGATCATCGGCGGCCGGCACGGCCGGGCAAGGTTCTGCGTAGCCGTCGGCGAGCAAAAAGTCGTAGATATGGCTGAAACCGATGCCAGACAAGATTCGCTCCCAGCTGACATGCTCGGGATACCTTTCGCGCAGGAAGCTCAGCAAGCGGTCCTGTTGGCTGTTTTGCGGGGCGAAATCGCAATGTCCACCCTCGGTGGCGATGGGGTGATATTGCCGGCCGTCCCAGTGCAGCATCGCTTCGCCCAAGCCGGTGCCGGCGGCGATCACCGCGATATTGCCGGTTTGCGGCTCGGCCCCGGGATTGAGCTCGACGAAATCCTGTTCAGGCAGATACAACATGCCTATCGCCATCGCTTCCAGATCATTCAGCAACTTGACGCTTTGGGTGCCCAGTTTGGCCTTGAGTTGCTCGCCATCCAGCATCCACGGCAGATTGGTGGTCTGGCAGCATTGATTGATCACCGGGCCAGCTACGCCAAAACAGGCGGCCTCCACCGGATCGCGATTCGCCAGAAACAGCGCCAGAATCTCGTCGAAATCGTCAAATTCGCCGCTGGCGAATGTCTGCTCCAGAACACAATTCAAGGAACCGTCGCCTGCTTTATCGATTAAGGCCAGAACCGTTTTGGTTCCTCCGATGTCGCCCGCTAGAATCATATCGTCTCCCGTGCCGGTTGTTTGTGGTTATTGAGCAGATATATCAATGCATCGAGTATGCCATTGGCCACCGCGTGCGGCGGCAGCTGATAAAACGCCTGCCAGGCCAGCGATACGTGTTTGTCGTACTGATCGCCATGTTCGGGATGAGACTGCAACCAGCACAGCCTGACGGCATGGCCGACCAGAATGTCGATATACACCGTGTCTTCGATGCGCAATGCAGGATTGTCTCGAAAAATCGAGGCTAACGCCCGCAAGGCTTCCACCGTTAGTTGCCGATACACCGGTGCCTGGATTTTATTGAGCAGATGACTGACGTGCAACCTGAAGCTTTGCTCGCCTTTGGTCATTTGCGACAAAGTGGTTTCGCTGTCGATGCGGCGCTTGCTGTTGATCTTTTCGCCGATCAGCAAACCATGGCAGTGCGGCAACAGCGACCAGACGCCATGATAAAACGCCTCGCTTTCCCGGCCGACGCTGCCCTGCCGCTCCCGCCACTCGTACCAGTCCTCGGCTTCGCCCCTATCCGGCGGATTCATGCTGGCCGGAAAGCGCGCACTACCAAGCTGGCGTTGCGGGCCGTCATAATGCAAGGTTTCCACCTGACCCAGTTGGGCTTCGCTGGCGCTATAATTTTCCAGGGTTTCTTGCAGCAACTGGGATAGCCGATAGGGCGCCAGGGACAGGATTTCGGTAAAAGCCCCATCCAGGGAGCTTCCGCTCAGGCGCTTTTGCCGGGCCACGATCAACTGCAGAATATGGCCGACGCGGATGGTGTGCATGTCGGCAAACAGCTCGGGTTTCAGTTTGATCAACATCCCCAGATAGACGATCAGTTCCTGAATGACGATGTGCTGGCTGGTATCGTTGCTGTTGAAGATACGTATGGTTTGTAGGATTTCCGAGGAATCGGCCGGACGCCGCAAGGTGGCCTTGCCGCTATAGGCATGGCCGACGGTCAGTCCGTGCTGGCGAACCAGCATATCGGTCGCGGCCTGTTCCAGATTGATGTCGTACTTGCCCAGCAAGCCGGCACAGCGCCGGACGATGTGCCAGACGTGCAAATCCCCGGCCCGCGCATAAACCTCGCTCAACAAGTCACGGACACGACAGGGCCGGCCATAAACGGTAGTCAAACCGGTTTCATAGTCCAGGCCATGTCTGCGGCTCAATAGCTTAAGCGCTTCCAGTTGCGCGTAGAGATTGGGATTGCGTTGCAATTGCTCAATCAGTAACGCATCCTCGCCGATTTCCCATTCGGTCAATAAATAGGTACTCAGCGGCCGCGGCAGATCGTCGCCGACCGGCAACACATCGACGAATGGCCGTTCGGCCTCGTCCCATTTGGCTTCCGAAAATTTGAAATCGTGCAGATAGCCGATCTGCTCCCGGCACGAGGTCGCCAGAAAATCCGCCAGGAAACCCAACTTGATGGACAAACCTTGAATCCCGCCTTGCTGGAGCTGTTTGATAAACTCCAGCAACACCTGCCTGTCCAGGGCAGTCAACATGTTTTGCTTGATATTGATCACCACCAGCGGTTGGCCGGCGCTTTCCCAATGTCTGGCGATATAGGCTAACTCTATCCTCAAGCGCTGAATCAGCAAACGGTTATCCATGGCGATATAGAAACCTTTCTGGTTCATAAACTGCGGCAAGAACACCAGCGGCTCGCCGGCTAGCACATACAGTTTCGAGGTAGACAAGGTTCTGAGCTGCCTCAACGGCCTCCCGCTCAGGCCAACCCTATCGTTGCGGCCAACCTGGGTGTAGGCGGCGGCCAGTTCGTCGGCGTCGCGCACCTGGATAGGCGCGATTTCGGCATGGGTCTGAGCAGGAATGCCGTACTGCTTCAATTGCCTTTGCACGGTTTCGTCCGCGGCCAATATGGCAATTTGCAGCGTACAGCCGGCATGCCGCCTGACCGCCTTATACCGGCTCAAGGGGTCGATGTCATCGGGGCCGATCAAGCCGTCCTGCAACAATCCGCTCAAGATAAACAGGCTTTGCGCCCAGACCAGCGGTACGTTCTCATTCGGCAGCCGAGTCTGGCTATGCGGATGCTGTTTTTCGGCGTCGATGGCCGACTGCGGGACAAAATACAGTTCCGGCAGCAATTGCTGGCCGTTTTGTTCGACCAGAAGATTTTCCAGGCGGCGGCGATAATCCCGCACTTCGTCCTGATTCCCGGCAAACAGCTGGTTGAGCAGCAGATAACAGAAAAACAGCGGCCACTCGCATTCTATGTCCATGAACTGCTTCATTTCATGCGGCTCGTAATGAAGGCGCTGGTGATCTTCCAGCACGGTTTGATGGCCGTCCAGCAAGAAACGCTTGCAACCGTATCGGCCTTGCAGTTTCTCGACGATCAGCGCCTCGGTTTTTTTGCGCAGCTCCGGGTCATCGACCGCGAACGCCGGGAAGCCCGTGACGCTGAGCACCGCCGAATCGACTTCCTTGGAGATCGACTCCCTGGGCAATAGCGATTCCAGCGCGATGCGGGTGCGGGCAATGTCGTCGCTGATCACGTGAATCACGGAAGCCTGGCCGCCATCCTTGCCGAACAGATTAAAGCCGGTCATCACTTCCAGCGCCGCCTTTGCCATGCCGATCGAGCTGGCATTCAGCTCGGCCACGCCGAGATTCATCTTGTTACCCCGCTCCCAGATGCCGTAATCCGGGGTACGGTAGGCGCGGCTGATGTAATGCACCAGATTCTGCACGAAGTTGACTTCGTCCAGGGTAAAGACGATACGCAAACCCGACGCCGTCATCTGCGCCAGCATCAGCAGAAACAGCGAGGTCGCATCCAGTTGTAGATGCCCCCATTCGCTATCGCCCACCACCACGGCCCCGCTTTGGGTATGGTACTTGGCATGCAAGGCATCCAGCGGTTCCTGAGTATGCTTGAATTTTTCCACCTTATGGGCTTGACGCATCATTGCGGCCAGCAGGCCACGCATCAGTTTAACGACGCTTTGCTCCAACAGGTAGGTCCGCTCCCGTTCGCCATCCAGTTTGCGGTAAGCCAAACCCAAACCCCAGGCCGCGAGTATGCTGTAGACATTGTCCCGCACCCAGGCATCGGTATAGTCGCCATGGGTAGTGACGGCGGTGCTGGCGGGCAGCAAGCCGCTGATCCAGTCTTGACGATCGAGGATGATGGTTTGAACTTGCTGGTAATACTGTTCGAGTGTATCGGTTTGGCTAAGGGACATCTTGCGGGTATTTAAACAACTGGGTAAGAACTTGGAGAGTAGGGATCCGCCAACACTGTTTTGCCCTTGTCGCAAGATAAGACGCATGGTTCGGATCCCGGCAGTGTCGGGAAATCAGGCTTTCGGCAAGGTCACGCCCACCTGCCCCTGGTACTTACCGCCCCTGTCCTTATAGGAAGTTTCGCAGACTTCGTCGCCGCCGAAAAACAACATCTGCGCCACGCCTTCGTTGGCATAAATTTTGGCCGGCAGCGGCGTGGTGTTTGAAAATTCCAGCGTCACATGCCCTTCCCATTCGGGTTCCAGCGGCGTGACGTTGACGATGATCCCGCAACGGGCATAGGTCGATTTACCCAGGCACACCACCAGCACATCGCGCGGAATACGGAAATATTCCACGGTGCGCGCCAATGCAAACGAGTTGGGCGGAATGATGCAGACATCGGATTTAACGTCGACGAAACTGCCTTCGTCGAAATCCTTGGGATCGACGATGGTGGAATTGATATTGGTGAAAATCTTAAATTCGTTGGAACAACGCACGTCATAGCCGTAGCTGGACGTGCCGTAGGAGATGATGCGGCCTTGCGCGGATTCGCGGATTTGCCCGGCTTGAAAGGGTTCTATCATGCCGTTTTGTTCCGCCATCCGGCGTATCCATTTGTCTGATTTTATGCTCATGTTGCTTGTTGAAATTAAGGAATGAAAACAATAAGGTCAAAATAGCATATTGTCCCCTCTAGCCGAAGCGCTTTATGGTACTTATACTTACCCAATGTAGGTACTTATACCTAAAAACACCTGATCAAATGTATTTGACGAAGGACAATACGGAAATCCGGCTTTCTGCAAAACTTGACGCTGGCTAATGATGGACATCTGCTCGAGAGATTGAAATGAATAACGACCTGGATTTTTTGCTTGCGGAAATCGATCTGCTGAAAGGCGAACTGGATTTGCTAAACGATAGATTTGATGAGCAGCTACTGCAGACTCTTGCCGTCGAATATAGCTATCAAAGCAACCGGATAGGCGGCAGCACCCTGACGCCCGTCGAAACGGAAATGGCGATCAAGATCGGCCTGACGATACCGGGCAAAGCCATGTGGGAATATCTGTCGGCAATCAATCATAATCAGGCCATCCAGTTCATTCGCGAGCAAGTCGACGAACATGCGCTGTTATCCGAAACACTGATCAAGCAAATCCACGCCATCCTGTTACGCAGCATTGATCGGGAACAGGCCGGGATTTACCGGACTCGGGCCTTGACACCGCCTCCCGGTCACCACGCGCCTCCCCCGGCTTCCGAATTGCCGGAATTGGTGGCGGAAATGCTGCACTGGCTGCGGCTGGAGGGGCCTTTCGTGCATCCCGTAATATTCGCCGCCGAAGCCCATCAGCGCCTGCTTTTCCTGCATCCCTTCATAGCGGCCAACGGCACTTGCGCGCGCCTGCTGATGAATTTTATTTTGCTGCAGGAAGGTTATCCGGTGCTCAACCTCCGCGGTGACGCCGAAAGTTGCCGCGCTTATTTCCACGCGCTGGAGCTGGCTCATAACGGTACCGACAAGACGCCCTGGTTCCGGCTAATTGCCGAACATATGATGAGCGAGATCAAGGGCCTGCTTGGCCGTGTGGAGCCGGAGCTAAGCCAAGAGTGACGCCGGCCTCCGCTTTCGCGAACGCTACAAGCCTGGGTTTTCCAGAACTTGCCGGATTGAACGACGTTTGCAACTTAACCTCGTTTTACCGAAACGAATGTGGCAATGGCTGCCAAACTCATGGGTAAACGGTGGAACTGTAGGGACTCTACGCGACCAAAGACGTTTGATTGCCCCCGATGACTGCCAATCCCTGACGGAGAATGCCATGACTCTCTCGACGATTACCCTACTGTTGATGATTGGATTCGTTTCCGGAGTCGCCGCCGGCTTGTTTGGCGTGGGTGGCGGTATATTAATCGTACCAGGGCTGATCTACTTGGCGGGTTATTCACAACATGCGGCGACGGGCACCAGCCTGGCGATTCTGCTTCCCCCCGTAGGACTCGCCGCCGTGATCGAATACTATCGCCATGGCAATGTGGACCTGAAAGCGGCACTGATCGTGGCCGTTGCGCTGTTTTTCGGAGGTTGGTGCGGCGCCGTTATCGCAAACCATGTCGCAGGCCCCTATTTAAGACTGGCATTCGGAATTTTTGTGGTAGGCATGGGATGCTACTTGATCTTTGGAGCCTTACGCCGGCTGTCCTGGATTTAAATCAACCACTCAAATCTCGCGCCGGTTCATCACAATCGCATTCGCCAATATCCTCGAACCAGATCCGTGGCGACTGTTCGATAAAACGCTTCATCAACGCAATACAGCCGGCATCGTTCATTTCAATCACGTTGACGCCAGTCTCGCGCAACCAATCCAGATGGCCTTCAAAGTTAACCGATTCACCGACCACCACGGTACCGATATTGAATTGCCGAATCAAACCGGAGCAATACCAGCAAGGCGCCAGGGTCGTCACCAAGATTTTGTCGCGATAGCTAATTTGCCGGCCGGCCTTGCGAAAGGCATCTGTTTCGCCGTGAACGGAGGGATCGTTGTCCTGCACCCGGCGATTGCGGCCACTGCCGAGCAGTTTACCGTCGGCATCGAACAGCGCCGCCCCGACTGGCACGCCACCTTCGTCAAAGCCTGCTTGCGCTTCCGCAAATGCTACCGCCAGCATGGATGTATAGTTCATCGGGCGACCGCCTCCGTTCGTTGGATAACTCAATTTTATCCCTCTGGCAAGCCAATGCACCTAGGCAAGAGGAGTC
>JAJRDU010000017.1 GCA_028748685.1 Methylococcaceae bacterium | reverse complement strand
CTATTGGAGTCGCGCTTTGCGTTTGGATCAGTCGATATTCATGCGTTGGCCGCCTTTTTTCTGGCTTTTCACCAGATTCAGCGTCAACACGCCGTTGTCGTAGCGCGCCTTGCTGGCCGTTTGATCGATATCGCCCGGCAATTGGAAACTGCGCGAGACTTCGCCGAAATAACGTTCGCTACGCAGCAATTTATCGTCCTTGGTTTCGCTATCGACCTGGCTGATCTGGGCGCGGATACTGACCACATTGCCGTCGATATCGACATTGATATTTTCCTTGCCGGCACCGGGAATTTCAGCCTGAACGATAAACTCGCTGGGACTTTCTTTCACATCAACCTTAATCTGCGCCGGCAATGCGTCTCCGTGCAAGGGCTTGATGAAATAGCCCGGATTAACATCGCGAAACAACTCGTCAAACAGACTGCGACTAACAAATGGACTTAAGTTATTCATGTCAATTCTCCTCAGTGTTGTGTGTAAATTTTTGATGATACAAAGCCATTATGGCGATGCCGACCGCAAATTCAAGTCGTATAAACAACTAATTGAAGAATGTAGAGAGTTCGGCGAAAAGCCGAAAGCTGACTTATAATGGAGGAACCAAAATTGGCGGAGCGGACGGGGCTCGAACCCGCGACCCCCGGCGTGACAGGCCGGTATTCTAACCAACTGAACTACCGCTCCGCAGTTGGAAGCCGCGCATTATACAGCCAATTAAGCCACCGTCAAGCCCAATTGCAAACGATCATGAAACAATCGCCCTGCCCGCTCTGCTTCGGCGGGCATATTTCGAGCTTTCACAGCGATAAACGGCGCGACTATCTGCGCTGCCAGGATTGTCTGCTGGTGTTTGTCCCCAGCGACCAACATCTGGATTTTCAACAGGAAAAGGCGATTTACGATCTGCACCAAAACCAGGCCGATGACGGCGGCTACCGCGAGTTTTTGTCGCGACTGGCCCTCCCCCTGCTGGACAGATTGGCGCCGCTTTCGTCCGGTCTGGATTACGGTTGCGGTCCAGGTCCGCTGCTGGCGGAAATATTGAAACAGGCCGGCCACGGCATCGAACTCTACGATCCAATCTATGCCAACCATCCCCAGCACCTGCAAAACCGCTACGATTTCATCACCTGTACGGAAGTGGCGGAACATTTCCGCCGGCCCGGCATTGAATTCGAACGACTATTCGGCCTGCTGAAACCACGCGGACGGCTGGGATTGATGACCAAACTGGTACTCGATGCAGACGCCTTCGCCCGCTGGCATTACAAGAACGACCAGACCCATATCAGCTTCTTCTCCCGCCCTACCCTGCAATGGCTGGCGGAACGGTATCGATGCGAGGTCGAATTCATCGGCCAGGATGTCATCATTTTCACCCCTCAAGCCTGATCGGAAGACAGGCCGGACAGCCGATCCCGGTAAATGTCCGCATCCTCTTTCGAGAAACAGCAAAAAATCACCCGGATATTCAAGCCATCCCGGCGCAAACAGTCGGCGACCGTGGCGACCGCAATTTGAGCCGCCAACCGGTTCGGAAAGCCAAAAATGCCGGTACTGATACAGGGAAAGGCGATGGACTGGATATGATGTTCCGCCGCCAATCGCATTGAACTCCGGTAACAGGCGGCGAGCAACTTGGGCTCGTTGTGTTCACCGCCCCGCCAGACGGGGCCGACGGTATGAATGACGTATTTGGCCGGCAGGCGATAAGCCGCGGTGATCTTGGCCTCGCCGGTCGGGCAGCCACCCAACAGCCGGCATTCGTCCAGCAATTGCGGGCCCGCGCACCGATGTATCGCGCCGTCGACACCGCCGCCTCCCAACAACGAGGTATTGGCGGCGTTGACGACGGCATCGACCGTCAAGCCGGTAATAATCCGCCTGAACCACGGAAATCAAGTTATTCATAATCAGTTCTCAACAAGTAGTGGGTGGTGGTCAGTAGGAAATGGGAAGTTGTTTATGACTTCCTACTTCCCGTGACCCTATAGGGTGTCAAGAGGCAACTCATTTCGGAAAGCTATTTTACAATCGTATTCTCACCCAATCATACTTCGCGAGCCGATGAACAAGCATCTTTGCCGGATGAATTAGGGTGCAATCCTTTACAATATTCGTTTTATAACCACGGCAACATTTTCAATCACACCATGGGCAACTCGATACTCTACGCGCTGGATTTTGACGGCGTTATCTGCGACAGCGCGGTGGAAACCGCCATCACTGGCTGGAAAGCCGCCGGCCGAATCTGGAACGATATGCCCGAGGCAACTCCATCGGAATTGATAGATTGCTTTCGTCAGGTACGGCCGATAATCGAGACCGGCTATGAAGCCATTCTGGCCATGCGCCTACTTTATCTGGGCGAAACCACCGAAGCCATTTACTGCGATTATGGCGAAAAAACCAGACTGTTGATGGAACAGGCACAAACAACCAGCGACGAGCTAAAACGACTATTCGGCGAAACCCGAGATGCCTGGATTGCCGACGACTTGGGCGAATGGATAGCCATGAACCCCTTATTTTCCGGCATCGCCGAAAAGCTACAACGGCTGAGCCGGCAGCATGCCTGGTATGTCATCACCACCAAGCAGGAACGTTTCGTAAAGCAGATATTGAAAGCTAATGACATCGATCTGGCGGATGAACGGATTTTCGGCCTGGATCGCAACCTCAGTAAACCCGAAGTATTAAAAGGCTTGGTACAAGCCCATCCCGAACATACGATTCATTTTGTCGAAGACCGTCTGCCGACCCTGTTGAATGTGCAAAAACACTCGGAACTAAGCGCCGTGAAATTGTTTTTTGCGCCCTGGGGATACAACACCGAGGAAGACAAAGCGCTTTCCGCCGAATACGCTTTCGTAAGCCATTGTCTGGAAGAATTTTTGACCTGATACATTTTAATGAAACGGCACGCTACAAAATTCTGCCGGATCAGCCGGCTAATTCCGGTCGCAAAAACAATCCCGTGATAACACTACCTGATTGCGGCCACTTTCCTTGGCGACATAGAGCGCACGATCCGCGTCGCGTAACACACTATCGGGATTTTCAGTCGCGGCGCTTAACAAGGCGATACCGATGGAAACCGTGATTTCAATATTTGTGTCTTGTTGCTGAAGTGGCTTATCCGCCACCGCCTTGCGCAGGCGTTCGGCAAACACGCGCGCTTCGGATAAGCCGGTATCGGGGAGAATAATGGCAAATTCCTCGCCCCCCAAGCGTCCAACCACATCGATCTTGCGTTGCTCGGCGTGGATGATTTCGGCAAAATGTTTAAGCACCGCATCGCCTGCGGCATGACCGTAGCCGTCGTTGATACGTTTGAAATGATCAAGATCCAGCATCAAGACCGACGAATGCAATTCGGCGTTGCGTTGCGACCTGTCAAACTCCTCCTGTAAACACACCAAAAAATGCCGCCGATTCAGCAAACCGGTCAGACCGTCGGTGGTCGCAAGCTCCCATAATTCTTCCTCCATTTTTTTGTGCTCGGTAATATCGATACAGGATCCGATAAATCCCATAAAATCGCCGTCTTCGTCAAAACGAGGCACACCGGTATCCATAATCCAGCGGTATTCTCCATCATGACGCCTTAGCCGGTATTCCACGCTAAACGGTTTACGTAATTGAAAATGCCAGTCGAGCAGTTTGGCTACCAGCTCTACATGCGCTGGATAGACCGACTCCAGCCAACCACGGCCGATCTCCTCGAACAGAGATCGGCCGGTAAAATCCAGCCAATGCTTGTTGAACCAGATTGCCCATTGATTGGCGTCCAACACCCAGATCAGTACTGGGGCGGAATCGGCCATTAGCCGAAATCGTGTCTCGCTTTCCTTTAGCTCCTGATTAGTCACCGCGGCCAATGCCAAAGCTTGGCCGCGCGTAATGAATTGCCGGACCGACAGCGCCAGTAATAAGCTCAGCGCCACGCCGCTGATCAAGATAATCAGCGACGGTTTATGATTCAGCCGATTTTTGAGTCCCGGCTCGCTATGAATCACCAGCGTCCAGGCGTGCCCACCCATGACTAATTTTTGCGTCGTGCTGATCGCCTCTTCCGCTATCAATTCGGTCTTGTCGTAGTACATCAGGTTAGCCTCGGACACCTGATCACCGTCGTAAATACTCAGATTCAAATCGCCCGCCCACTCGCCACCAACGCCGGCCATAAAATCATTGATACGAAAAGGCGCGTAGACCCAGCCAATGATATTAGCCCTGCGTTGTTGCTCGTCGCCATGCGGCTGGCCGTTCCGGTAAACCGGAAGATACATCAGGAATCCCGCCTGAATATCGTCATCGGTCTCCTGCACCAGAGTGACTTTTCCCGATATACCGATCTCATCATAGTCCCGCGCATAAACCATGGCCTGATGGCGCACCGGCTCGGAAAACATGTCATAACCAAAAGCCCTGAGATTACGTCCCGTAAATGGTTCAAGGTAAATAATCGAGGTGCAACTATCCCGCTCATCGGCGGGATAAATTTGATAATCCGGAAAGCCTTGTTGCCGAATTTCCTCGATGTGCCCGTCCTTTTTTTCCTTGGGCACAATCAAGGAAAAGCCCACCCCTTGTATCCCGGGATAAAGCTGGACGAGATTCAAGGCGGCTATATACTGGTGAAATTCCGTTCGCTCCACTACCTCGGAGGCGGCAAACAAACCGCGCGTACCATATAGCACCTGCCGATAGTTTTCCAGACGCTTATCGATGCTTTCCAGCAATTGCCGCACCCGATAATCAAAATAAGCCTGGGTATCGCGCTGAAAGCTAAGCTCCGCCGCATACCACAATCCGATAGTCAGCAGCAGCCCAAGCACAAACACCAGACAGACGCCCCCCCGAAGCAACAGTCTTTCACGCCAAGAAGCCGGCTCGGCCACTAGGGTCGATTCTAAAATCGGCATTTCCGGACCTCCCAAGGGTTAACTAACTGGCGCTTAGATCAATGATTCCGTTTGATTCGAGCGCTAAGTCGACATGTTCACGACTTTAAATATTCATTATTGAATATTAAACCGATTCAAGTGACTTTCCCGCCACGTAATAGCATCGTCTCATTCCCGGAGACTTGTAAATAGGTCCGAACACCAATCCTGCTCCAGCTAATTCATTCAGCAACACAGTCATCTCCCACGCAACGATTGACTTCAACCGTGATGTGATCAAGATTAACAAAGCTGGCCAGCAAGGCTTTATAGTGATTCGGCGGCTTGGGAAATTGGCTGACGATCACCACGATGGCGGCATGATGCGAAGGCCCCAAACGCCAGATGTGCAAATCGCTAACCCTGCATTCTCCGTCCTCTTCCAGCGCATCCTGAATCGCCTGTTTATAATGTTCGTCGACGCTCTGGTCGAGCAATATCGGGCTGGTTTCTGTGATTAGCCCCCACGCCCAGGCTAAAATGATTGCCGCGCCGACAAAACCCATCGTCGAATCCAACCAGTTCCAACCGTAATATTTCGCCGCCAACAGCGCGACAATCGCCAGCACCGAGGTCAGCGCATCGGCCATGACGTGCAAATAAGCCGCACGCAAATTGTGGTCGTGATGATGGTGGTGATCGTGGTTGTGGTCGTCATGATCGTGATCGTGCGGATGCTCATGGTGATGATGATCTCTGAGCAATAAGGCACTCAGTAGATTGACCACCAGCCCGACTACCGCAATCAGGATCGCCTCGTCGAAGCGGATGGCTTCAGGCCGTATCAGTCTTTCAAACGACTCCACCGCCATAACCAATGCAACCATCGCCAACGCGATGGAGCTGGCAAAGCCGCCCAGGATGCTGACTTTGGCGGGGCTGAAGGCAAAGGTATGATCCGTTTCATGGATCCGGCTGTAGCGATAGGCGAATATCGCAATCATGAAAGCCACCACATGGGTCGCCATGTGCCAGCCGTCGGCCAGCAAGGCCATGGAATGGAACTGCATGCCGGCAATGATTTCCACCAACATCGTGGTAAATGTCAGGAACAGCACCCATTTAGTCCTCGACTCGCCCTTGCGATTAATCCTCGCAAAGTTATGCGAATGTTGCCAGTTGCTCAATTGATGTTCGTGCATGATTGTCCTTTACCTGGAGCTTAAACGTATCGATTCGCTGATTTTAGCAAGTAGCCTCGATGTAACGTAGTGAAATCGAGAAGCATTGAAGCCATCGCCCCTCGATTCCGTTACATCGCATCGAGGCTAGCCGCTATTCTGAACCGATCCTCGTCATATCATCGTTCAAGCAGCACCTAAGCTGCGGCAACAAATCGCTTGCCAGCATGCCGCGTTGTCCCTGCTCGGCGGTTCGATCCGCCGCCTCGCCATGCACATAGACCGCCAATTTCGCGGCATCGGTGGGGGAGAGACCTTGCGCCAGCAGACCGCCCACCAGACCCGCCAGCACATCGCCCATGCCACCACTGGCCATGCCCGGATTGCCGGTGGTGGCGACATGAATGGTTTGAGCGTCGGCGATCAAGCTACCCGCGCCTTTCAGCACGCAAACGCCACCGTAGCGATTTTGTAAACCGGACACGGCGGCGAAACGGTCGGCGGCGATGTCTCTTGTGCTGCAAGCCAAAAGCCGAGCCGCCTCGCCGGGATGCGGCGTTAATATCCAGTCGCCGCGTTTTCCCGGCTGTTTCGCCAGCAAATTCAGCGCATCGGCATCGATCACGCAAGGCTTGTCAGTGGCCAGCACCGCCGAAAATAGGCTTTGCGCCCATTCATCCTGCCCCAGACCGGGACCTATCACCACCACGCTGGCTTTGTCGAGCAAGGCTTGCAGTTGATCCCGATATTCCACGCCATGGCACATCAGCTCCGGCCTGCCGATATTCAGCATCGCGCTATGGCCGGCGCGACTGGCGATGCTGACCAGCCCTGCCCCGCTACGCAACGCTGCCTCGCCGGCCAGCCGGATTGCGCCGCTATAACCAAAGTTGCCGCCGACCAGCAACACATGCCCGAAATGCCCCTTGTGCGCGGATCGCGGCCGCTGTGGTAGCGGTGTTTTTGTCAGAAGATGCGCGGCCGGCACCATCCCGGTAAACACCGTTTCCGGCACGGCCAGATCCGCAAGTACGATTTCGCCGCAATAATCGGCGGCTTGGCCTGTGAACAAACCGGACTTCAAGCCGATGAAGGTGATGGTCAGGTCGGCCTTGACCGCGCAACCCAGCACGCAACCGGTATCGGCATGCAAGCCGGACGGCACGTCGACCGCCAGTACAGGACAATTGGCGGCATTGATGGTAGCGATCGCTTTCGAATAATCGTCACCGACCTGACGATTGAGGCCGGTACCCAATAGAGCGTCGACGATAATACCGTCCGCCAAGGGCAAATCCGCCGAAAAAGTACGGGCGGTGCCGCCGGCGTTGATAAAATCCCGATGAGAAGTGAGTGCATCGCCTTTCAGAACTGCTTCGTCGCCCATGGCGTAGACGCTAACCGCATAACCGGATAATAAGGCCAGCCTGGCGATCACATAGCCATCACCGCCATTATTGCCGGCGCCGCAAAATACCATCAGTTTGCGGCGATCCGGCCAGTGTCTCTGCAGCTCGGTAAACGCCGCCTTTCCAGCATTGCGCATTAACTTCAAGCCGGGAATCTGCAGTTTTTCAATAGCAGTGGACTCGGCCTGACGAATCTGCGCCGCCCGATACAGCGGCTTTGATAAATGTCGCATGGTATTCACCGTGTAAAATGGCCCCAACCAAACCATTATAGATAGGTCAGCGCCGTCATGCACCCAAGCGACCAAGCCGATTTCAGCCAACTCGCAGCACTGATTAAACAGTGGGGAATGGCGCTGGGGTTTCAGCAAGTCGGCATCTGCGACACCGATTTGAACACTGCCGAGGGGCATCTCCAAGACTGGCTGGAGCAAGGCATGCAAGGCGAGATGCAGTATATGTCGGCCCACGGCTTGAAGCGCAGCCGTCCGGCGCTGCTGCAGCCCGGCACCCTCAGCATCATCAGCGTCAGGATGGACTATTTGCCGGAGCACTCGGCCAACAGTCAAGCCATACTGGATGATCCCGCCGCCGCCTTCGTATCCCGTTATGCGCTGGGTCGCGATTACCATAAACTATTGCGTAACCGCCTGCAAAAACTGGCCGACAAAATCGCCTTAGAAATTGGCCCCTTCGGTTATCGGGCCTTCGTCGACAGCGCTCCGGTATTGGAAAAGGCCGTTGCCGAAAAAGCCGGCCTGGGCTGGATAGGCAAGCACAGCAATTTGATCAACCGCCGCGCCGGCTCCTGGTTTTTCCTCGGTGAAATCTATACCGACCTGCCCTTGCCCGCCGACCGACCCGCGTCCGGCCATTGCGGCCAATGCCGGGCCTGCCTGGATATTTGCCCCACCCAAGCCATCATCGCCCCATATCGAGTCGATGCTCGCCGCTGCATATCCTATCTGACGATAGAATTGCACAGCAGCATTCCCGAAGAACTGCGGCCCTTGCTCGGCAACCGCATTTACGGCTGCGACGATTGCCAGCTGATTTGCCCCTGGAATCGCTTCGCCAAAATCGGCGTCGAAGCCGATTTCAAACCCAGGCATCATTTGAACAGCAGCACCCTACTGGAACTATTTGACTGGAATGAAGCCGAATTTCTGCAAAAAACCGAAGGGTCGGCGATACGCCGCATCGGCCATCAGCGCTGGTTAAGGAATATCGCCGTCGCCTTGGGTAACGGCAAGGCAGGTGTTAGCGTTACCAAGGCTCTGAACGCCAAGTTGCATCACGATTCGGAATTGGTGCGCGAACACGTTCAATGGGCTTTAAAACGATTAAACAGTCCTTGAAATTTGCGAAATTAGCGGTATAGTCCGCACGTAGGCTATAAAAAACAAAGACTCAGCCATGATAACGAACGCGTCTTCATTTTACACAGACATCGGCAGGGGCTATCCGGCTCAGGCTAATGCTGCGCAAAATGCCAAGAACGCTTTAACGTCCACCGGACAAATATCGGCGAGCAACAAAACTTCCGACCAGCAGCAAGCCGAAGTTCAAGCGCTCAAGACTCGGGACCAGGAAGTTCGCAACCACGAGCAAGCCCATATTAGCGCCGCCGGCGGCATCGCTTTGGGTGGCGCTCATTTCACTTACACGACCGGCCCGGACGGTAATCGCTATGCCACTGGCGGCGATGTCAGTATCGATATTTCAACAGTACCCGGCGATCCGGAAGCGACGCTTAGAAAAGCGGAAACCATCCGCCGCGCCGCTATGGCGCCCGCCAGCCCTTCCTCTCAGGATTATAGTGTTGCCGCCAAGGCCGCGCAGATGGCGAACGCGGCTAGGATAGAGCTATTTCGCATGCAACAAGAGACTCAATCCAGCGGCTCGCAATTAGACATCCGCATTTGAGCTTGAGCCTGCCTAGATAAATTCGACGGCAAAACCGACACTCTCTTCTATCCTAACCACCTTGGCGGTCTGTAGCGGCGCTTCGTCAAACTCGGTGGTCTGAACTTCGACTATGTCGTCTATCCGTGGCATTGCTTCGCCCGGAGCCAACAGAAACAAGCCACTTTCGGAAAAATCCTTCATATCCAGAATATATTCCTTCGATAAATCATTTACCATCAACCGAATTTTAGCGCGGTGCATGAGTCGCATATGTCGGCGCCGGTTCGATCCATTCACATTATTCACCTTCAGTAAAATTTAAGTTAGCCAGCCTATGGTATGAAAAAGCCAAGCGATGTCAAACCTACCCACTTTGCCCCTACCAAGTCAAGTTGAGTCGCGGTTCGTGACAATTTATTGGATAATGACACTTTTACGAATCGTATCTCTATCAAGTTAACGATTACCCTCCCCAACATCACCGCCTTTAAACAGCAGTGCAAGACTGACATCCTTTTTTAATGGCTAGAAGACCCAGATACAGTACCGCAAGAACCCGACCCAGAAAATCCAAAGCCAAATCATCCTGGCTAAAAATGGCCATCATCTCTACCATTTTGGTGGCGGGCTTTGTTTTTATCTCCTATGTCGGTTATCTCGATTATACCGTTCGCCAGCAATTCGAGGGCAAACGCTGGTCGATTCCGGCTCGGGTTTACGCCAGCCCCGTCGAGTTATACGCCGGAGCCCCGTTCACCAGTAAAAACTTTGAAGATTTGCTGATCCAGCTGCATTACCGCCAGGATTTCCAATTGAACGGAGAGGGCTCCTACTATATCAAAGGCAGCCAGGTTCATCTCCAAACTCGGCCATTCAATTTCGGCGACACCGCACAAGAGAGCCGCAAGATCAGGGTCAACTTTGCGGGAGGCAGTATTTCCAACATCGTCGACAATACCACCGGCAGCGAACTGGCCATCGTCCGGATGGACCCGATCCAAATCGGCAGTTTTTATCCCACCCGCAAGGAAGACCGTATCCTGATCAAGTTGGAGGAAGCCCCTCAAACCCTGATTCAAGGCCTGCTTTCAACCGAGGATCGCGATTTTTACAACCATTTCGGCATCTCGCCCAAGGGCATCGTCAGGGCGATGTGGAACAATCTGAAAGCCGGCGGCATGGTTCAAGGCGGTAGCACCATTACCCAGCAGTTGGTGAAAAATTTTTTCCTGACGCCCAAGCGCAACCTGCGACGCAAAGCCAAGGAAGCCTTGATGTCGCTGATTCTCGAATACCGCTACAGCAAGAACGAGATTCTCGAAGCCTACCTCAACGAGATTTTTCTGGGTCAGGATGGGGTCAGCGCCGTGCATGGCTTTGGCTTGGCTAGTGAATTCTATTTCGGCCAATCTCTAAAAACGCTGAATCTGCCGCAAGTCGCCACCTTGGTGGCCTTGGTGCGAGGACCATCCGAGTATGACCCGCGCAGAAAACCGGAACATACCCTCGAGCGACGCAACCTGGTGCTGGATGCGATGCAAAATGAAGGTTATGTCGATGCGCAACAAGTTAGCGAGGCTAAAAAGCAGCCGCTCGGAGTAGCGGAGGTCACCCACCGCTCCGCCAATCGCTATCCCGGCTTTATCGATCTGGTCAAACGCCAGCTCAGGCAGGAATATAAGGAAGAGGATTTAACTTCCGAGGGCTTGCGCATCGTTACCACCCTCGACACCCGGATCCAGGATACGCTGGAGCAATCCATCGCCAACAAGCTGAAACAACTGGAGAAAAGCCCGAAAAGCAACGACCTGGAAAGTGCCGCCATCGTTACCCGGCGCGACAGCGGCGAGATCGTCGCAATGGTCGGCGGCCGTAATGCGGAAGACACGGGATTCAATCGCGCGCTGGATGCGGTTAGACCAATCGGCTCTTTGATCAAACCGGTGGTTTATCTGACCGCACTGGAATATCCGGATCGCTATACGATCACCACGCCGATCAGCGACACCCGGCTGGAAATCGAGGCCGAAAAAGGCAAAACCTGGTCACCGGATAACTACGACAACCAGGAACACGGCATGGTCGCGCTGCATACGGCGCTGGCCCATTCCTACAACATGGCCACGGTACGCATAGGCATGGACATCGGCCTGACCCGCATCGCCAATACCCTGAAAAACATGGGCGTCAGCCGGCCGGTGGAACTTTTCCCATCTTTCCTGCTGGGAGCCTCGCCCTTGACGCCGCTGGAAGTCACCCAGATGTATCAGACCCTGGCCGGCGACGGTTTCGCCACGCCGCTGCGCTCGATCCGCGCCGTCAACGCAGCCGACGGCAAGGCGCTGCAGAGCTATCCGTTTACCGTGCGCCAAACGGTAGACCCGGCAGCCGCCTTCATTACCAACACCATCTTGCAGGAAGTCATGCGCGAGGGTACCGGCCACTCGGCGTACAATTATATGCCCAGAGAAATGGCCTTGATCGGCAAAACCGGCACCACCAACCAACTGCGCGACAGCTGGTTTGCAGGCTTCAGCGGCGATTATCTATCGGTGGTCTGGGTTGGACGCGACGACAACAAACCCACGGGATTAACCGGTGGTAGCGGTGCCCTGCAAATCTGGGCGGAATTAATGCGGCAGGTATCGAAAAAACCCGTTACCCTAATTCCGCCCGATAATATTCAAATGAAGTGGATAGACCCGGCAACCGGTCTCTTAAGCGAAGAGCACTGCCCCGGCGCGCAACTTTTTCCGTTTGTGGAAGGTTCCGGCCCCGATCAATATGCCGATTGCGGCGCCGTCATGGACCCTCTAAAAACTTGGCTCAACAACATCAATCCCTTTTAACCATGTCATTGAAAATTCTTAAAGCCCTTCTATTCTCGGCCTTTCTGGTCAACTCTGCTTATGCCGAGGAAAGCCCGATAGCCCAATTAAAAGCCTTTCTGCACTCAAGCGCTTCTTTGTCGGCCGACTTCAAGCAAGTCAGCTTCGACAAATCCGGCAATCCGGCGCAAAGCAGCGTCGGCAAGTTTTATTTGAGCAGGCCCGGAAAATTCCGCTGGAATTATCAAAAACCCTTCGAACAGGAAATTGTCTCCAACGGCGGCAAGGTCTGGTTTTACGATACCGATCTGGAACAGGTAACCGTCAAGAAACTGGACGATTCCCTGGGCTCGACCCCGGCCCTGCTGCTGACGGGCCAGGTCGATATCGAGGAAAAATTCAAACTGGAAGAACAAGGCAGCGAAGACCAAATGAACTGGGTCAAGCTATCGCCGAAAAATGAGGAAAGTGGATTTAAATACATCCTGATCGGACTGAATGCCGGCCAACTGGGCGGCATGGAGCTCAGCGATAACTTCGGCCAACTGACACGGATTTATTTTTCCAACATCCAGATCAATCCGGCGCTAGACGACTCGTTGTTTAACTTCAAAGCCCCGAAAGGCATCGATGTTTTTGAAAATTGAAGGACTTGCCTTCTCTACATGTCCAGGCTAATGCACACCCGGTTACGCCCCTGGTGTTTGGCCTGATACATTGCCGCATCGGCCCGCTTGACCAGCGAATCGGGGCTGTCATCGCCCGTTAGCGTGCTGACGCCCAAGCTGGCCGTAATATTCAGCACTTCCATATCGTAAGCCAGGGCATGGGACTCAATATCGGCACGAATGCGCTCGGCAATCACCGCCGCTCCATCCAGATCGGTATCGCCGAGTACGATCACAAATTCCTCGCCGCCATAACGATACACCGCATCGCTGCCACGTACACAGTCCATCAGCCAACCGGCTACCGAAGCCAGCGCCAGATCACCACAGTCATGACCGTAGTCGTCGTTTATGGATTTGAAGTGATCAATATCGACGAAAATCAACGACAAATGCTGAGAAGCGCGATGGGCGCGCTTGATTTCACGTTGCAGGCAATCGTGAAATGCCGCGCGATTATTGGCCTTGGTCAACGGATCGGTATAAGCCAATTTGATGGCCTGCTGAAACAAGGTGGCGTTTCTGAGCGGATAAATCAGGCAGCACAACAAACTTTCCAGCGTTTTCAGTTCATCCTTGCTGAAACGTTGGCTGCGCGTCAGCTTCAGTTCGCCCAATTGCTGATCTTCCACTTTTAACGTGTAACAGCAGGAATGGCGGGCGACGATGCCGCGCTTGAACGCCATATTGAATTCGTCGTTGATGTATTCCAGGCTATTATGCGGAATCGAGGATTGAATCTTGTTACAAAAAATGCCAATCAATTCATCGAATTCCAGCGTGGTCTGCAACGCGCTGCTGATGTCGTAATGATGCAGATTGACCGCCGTGGAAGCGGAAAAGGTTTTATTGCTGACAATGGCTAACTCGGCTGATTTATTTTTCATGACACTTCCCAAGCTTTGATTCAAAGGTTAAAGACCCTTAAGCCAGGAATATGCCACTTACTATTTATTTATAGTTTTCAAATATTTGCATAATTATTGACCATCAAATTGCCGCCAGGCGGCAATTTTCCGCCGCCTGTTTTTGCCTACATAACTAGCTGCCATCCAGTAATTCGATCCAATGAACGATAGGCAGAGCCGATTTTTCCCGCAAATGCAGCAGGCAACCGATGTTGGCGGTAGCAATCAGCTCCGGACCGCCCGCCTGCAACGCCAAAAGTTTGGCGTCCCGCAAACGCCCGGCAATCTCGGCCTGCAGAATGGAATAAGTTCCGGCCGAACCACAGCATAGCTGGGCATCGGCGACGACAGTCAGTTCGAAACCCAGCCCAGACAATAAGCTCTCGACCGCGCCATCCAGCGATTGACCGTGTTGTAGAGTGCACGGCGACTGGAAGGCAATTTTACGCGGCGGAGGTCGCAATGCCGAAAGGTCTTCGCCCTGCAAAATTTCGACTATGTCTTTTGCCGATGCGGAAACACGCGCCGCTTTTTCGGCATATAAGACATCGTCGCGCAGCAATTCGCCGTATTCCTTGATAGTCACTCCGCAGCCGCTGGCTGTCACCACGATGGCTTCCGCGCCGGCTTCAAGCGCCGGCCACCAGGCATCGATCAGATCGCGCATCATCTCCAGCCCCGCATCCCGAGCTTCGAGATGATGCGGCAGCGCTCCGCAACAACCCGCGGCCGGCACCCGAATCAAGCTGATGCCCAGTCTGTCCAACACTCGCGCCGTAGCGGCGTTGATCGCCGGGGCCAAAGCCGGCTGGACGCAGCCCTCCAGAATCAGCATCCGCCGCTCGTGGCGCGGCTCGGGCCAGGCGCTCGGCAATTGCTTGCCAGGCAACTTGGTCTTGATCGTTTCAGGCAGAAACGGCCCCAAATAGCGGCCGACGGTTGCCAAACCCGCAACCCGGCGAGAATAAGGCAATACAGCCAATAGGCATCGCCTTAGCCAGCGCTGCCGCCACGGCCGGACTAACGCTTTCTCGGCGATGTCGCGGCCAATATCCAGCAGACGATGATATTCCACGCCGGAAGGACAGGCCGATTCGCATGCCCGGCAAGTCAGGCAGCGATCGAGATGGCGGCGGCTGTCTTGCGTGGCCGCCTCGCCTTCCAGCAACTGCTTGATCAGGTAAATCCGCCCGCGCGGACCGTCCAGCTCGTCGCCCAACAAGCGGTAGGTCGGACAAGCCGCATTACAGAATCCGCAATGCACGCAACTGCGCAAGATCGCTTGGGCTTCATCTGCTTGCGGGCTATCCTTGAGAAAATCGGCGAGTCGGGTTTGCATGCTATCGGTCTCGGCAAAATCCGGGATTGAACAAACCATGGGGATCGAACGCGGCGCGAATTCGGCTCTGCAAGGCTGCGATTTCCGGTTTCAAGCGGATACGATCGTGCTTTTCGCCGCCGCGAAAAGCTTCCGCATAACCGCCGACCGCTTCGCAGGCCTCATGTACCACCTTGGCGGGCTGATCGGTTTTCAGCCAACGCAAGGCGCCTCCCCAGTCAAGCAACCTGGTCCCGAAAACAGCCGGTGATGCGGCGGATGGCGCCATGCTGATGCGCCACAGCGTGTCATCGTCTTCAAAAAAAGCCAAGTTCTGCTCCCGTAAGGCCAACCAGAAATCTTCACCCAGCTCGTCGAAATCCCCTCCCAGTTGCCGGGCGGCGGCTTGTACCGCGGATTCGGCACCGGATAGGCGCAAGCTCAGTAACTGGCCGTCATAGGCCAAGGCCGATAAGGGCCAAGGCTGCCCGGAAAATCGATTCATTCGCTTGATAGCCTGTTGTTCGTCGGCCATGGCATAAATCAGCGTCGCTTCGGATTCCGGCTTGGGCAACACTCTTAGCGAAATCTCCAGCAACACGCCCAAGGTACCCAAGGCGCCGATCATCAGCCGCGAGACATCGAAACCGGCCACGTTTTTCATCACCTGGCCGCCGAAGCTCAATACTTCGCCATAGCCGTTGACGATTTTACAACCGAGCATGAAATCGCGGCCCGCGCCGGCGAACGGTCGCCTCGGCCCGGAAAAACCGCAGGCCATCGTGCCGCCCAGAGTTGCCTGTTCGCCGAAATAAGGTGGCTCGAAAGCCAGCATCTGCCCGTGACTGTCCAGGAGGGTCTCGATGTCGCGCAGCCGGGTTCCCGCTCGGGCCGTAATCACCAATTCGCTGGGTTCGTAGTCGATGAAGCCGCTATGCCCCGCCATATCCAACACCGCCGTAGCACTGCAATCCTCGCCGTAAAAGGCCTTGCTGTTGCCGCCGACGATACGTAACGGCGTGGCCGAAGCTGCCGCTTGTTGTATTCGGCCCTGTATATCGGCCGTCAAATCGCCATCGTTCATTAAAAGCGCTCCAATTGCGGATGCGGAAGCTCGCCGTGGTGAACATGCATGCGGCCCAATTCCGCACAGCGGTGCAGGGTCGGAACGGCCTTGCCGGGATTGAGCAATCCGTCAGGATCGAAAGCCCGCTTCAAGCGGTGAAACTGCTCCAGTTCGGCGGCCTGAAACTGCACACACATATAGGGAATTTTTTCGCTGCCGACGCCGTGTTCTCCGGTGATCGTGCCACCGACCGCGACGCACAGCTCCAGAATTTTGCCACCCAAGGCCTCGGCTTTTTCGAAATCGCCGGGCCTGTTGCCGTCATACAAAATCAAGGGATGCAGGTTGCCGTCGCCGGCATGAAACACGTTGACGACCACCAGACCATGTTCGCCACCCATTTCCGAAATTCGTTTGAGCACTGCCGCCAGATGCTTGCGAGGTATGGTGCCATCCATGCAATAGTAATCGCTAGCTATACGGCCGACCGCCGGAAACGCCGCCTTGCGCCCGGCCCAGAAACGCCTACGCTGACTTTCATCATCGGCGATGCGGATTTCAATCGCACCGTGAGCTTTCAGAACGGCTTCGGCGCGCAGGCTGTCGGCCTCGACCTGCTCGGCCAAACCGTCCAGTTCGCACAACAGGATGGCCGCCGCGTCTACCGGATATCCGGCATGCACGAAGGCTTCGGTGGCGCGAATCGCGGCGTTATCCATCAACTCCAGCCCGGCGGGCAGCAGGCCATCGCTAATAATCGCCGCCACCGCCGCCGCTGCCTCCTCGACGCTGGCAAAAGCCGCCAGCAGAACCCTGGTCGAGGGAGGCAAGGGCAACAAGCGAACGGTGGCTTCCACCACGATTCCCAGCAAACCCTCCGAGCCTATCGCCAGCGCCAACAAGTCATAACCCGGCGCATCCAGACCATTCCCACCCAAGGTCAGTAACTCACCGTCGCTTGTAACCAATTGAACTTGCAACACGTTATGCACGGTCAGGCCATATTTCAGACAATGCACGCCACCGGCATTCTCGGCGATATTGCCGCCTATGCTGCAGGCGACCTGCGAGGAAGGATCGGGAGCGTAGAACAAACCGTGAGACTTGGCGGCTTCGGAAATGGCCAGATTGCGTGCACCCGGCTGTACCCTGGCGGTACGATTGACGGGATCGAGACTAAGGATGCGGTTCATCTTGCTCAAGCCTAGCACGATGCCACCGGCTACCGGCATTGCGCCACCAGCCAGCCCGGTACCCGCGCCGCGCGGCACCACCGGAACGCTGTGATCACGGCAAAAGCGCATCAGCGCCCTGACCTGCTCGACGGTTTCCGGCAAGACCACCAGTTCCGGCAAAGTCCGATAAGCGGACAGCGCATCGCATTCGTAAACCCGCAAGCACTCCGATTCGGCGATAACGTTATCGGCGCCGAGCAAATTTTGGCATTGTTGAATGAATGGTATTGGCAAAGGCATGCTGAATTATAGCCACAAATACGACATTCAAATGTAGGGTGGACAACGCTTTTTCTGCCCACCGATCAGGAGCGATAGCTATAATTCCGCGTGGGCACAGAAAAGCGTGCCTACTCTACATGGCTAATAGCGGTTATCGACCCCTTGCGGTCAGTCGCGTTTCTCCAAACCGGCCAGTCAGCCAAATCCAGATTCTGCGAACTGGAGAGCTACAAAGCAGCCATTGGCGACCTCACCCAATGGCGAAAAAAAGACAGCCACGTTGTTGGCGTCAGTGGCAGCAGTTGGCCGTTATGCAAAGCTTTGCAACGGCCATTATGTGAAATTTCCTTTTATGTACAGTACGTCGCCACGAGTGAGATTCGTCCTGGGTTTGAAGCATATTTTTCTGCCGGGAGCTTTGTATAATTTCCACGATTTCAAGATAGGTGGCAAAGTTTCGGAAGCTCATTAACCGGCATGTATTCATATCGAAAACGATCTAGTCACCATTATTAATAGCGCCAACTCGGCTAATTTAAGGAGTAACGATGTTCGCTCGACTCGCACTTGGTAGCAAAAAAGGTAATTTAATGAGCTTACGGCAGTCTCCAGAAATGGACTAAGGAATGTCTACTCCAAACAACTGCAGAATTTATGACCAGTCTTTCAGGCAAGGTGCCTTGCTAAAACCGCTGATTACAGCTATAAATCATGCGACACCAAGTTGCTGTGCATAAAAGGAAACGTCACATAATGGCCGGCAGGAGCCGGATGCTTTGGAATTCCAACCAATCCTAGAAAAATTTTCGATACCAAATTTGCATCGATTTCAACCAAGCATGCTTTAACCAACTACGGCCACTTCCGCTTCATCGCTTTTTGAGATCATTCCCACCCATGAAATGCACATAGCCGTAAAAACTACAATGCAGACTATGTGACAGTGACTATGTGGCATTATTTTGAGCCAAGTCAAATCTAGTCATTTATGATGTTCCGAGAATGTAGATCTGCTAATGGGGAAACTCTAATATGGCTAAGCCCATTTACTCCGAAAATCGAATGGCCCTTATCAACTCAATTCAATTGGCATAAAGGCCGGCAAACCAAGGGAGCAAACAGACAGCGATTCTGATCGACAAAACGCCTGAAAATACGGAGGTCATTGGTGGGTACGATAGCGTATGTTTATAATCTAGAGGCTGCCAATCATAGCCGGAATGGTTCGCGGATTGCTTGTTTTATCGCATTAATGGCCGGGGTCGCTTCAGCGATAGCGGAAACCCAAAACAACGCGGTATACGACAGTTTTAGCAATTTGTTGCCTGTCAGCACGCTCGTTGATGAACTGAGCCTTGACGAGCTATCCAATATGGTAGTCACCGAGTCCAAAGTGGCTCAGCCGCAGGATACCGTTACGCAAAAAATTATTATCCAGCGTGCCGACGCCATGGAGCAAATTCCGGTGCATAACCGCAATGTAGCTGAATTGATGCGCTACACCGCCGGGCAATTCGTCAACGTCCTATCTCGCAATGACGCCAATTGGGGTGCGTACGCCGGTTTAGGTCCTAAATATAACAGTTACTTGTTGGATGGACTGCCTATCGACTCATTCGTAGACACCATGAGCCTGGATCCTTGGGCATTCGAACGAATCGAAGCTTACAAAGGGCCGGCATCGGTGATGTATTCCAACTATTTATCCATGGACTTCCCCAGTCAAGCGCCGCTGGCAGGCACCACCAATCTGGTTATCAAGGACAAAGTCGAGGCACCGATGACCCGGCTGTGGGCCGGGTATGGCACTTATAATACCTACAATGCGCGAATCTATCATCAAGGCCGCAAGGATGATCTGAGTTATCTATTCGGCGGCAGCTACGAACAGTCCGATTACGATCAATACGGTAGAGCCAGTTCATGGTTGCAAGCCGTAAACGACCCGAACTACATTAAGCCTAAGATATACGCCAAGGTTAGTTACGCTTTGGGACGCGACGATCACCGTGTATCGCTGTTCATCAATCATACCAATCACAACGGCGATAACGGCCGCACCCATCGCGATTTTAATCATGGTTACGATACCGCTAACTTTACCTACAACAATCAAATCACCAAAGCTTTGAATTTGCAATTAAAAGCTGGGCTCAGGGATTATGAAAGGCGCTGGGGGGAGGACAATGTCGATTTAAGCCTTAAAAACCACAGTATTGTTAAACAGCGCATTATTCCGGTAGATAT
>JAJRDU010000016.1 GCA_028748685.1 Methylococcaceae bacterium | reverse complement strand
TGAAATCCGTAATATTGTTGCCACCGCCAATAAGGGCGATTTCAGCATCAAGATGGGCCTGAACGGCAAGGCTGGCTACACCAAGGAACTGTCCGAACTGCTCAACCAACTCTCCGACACCGTGGACATCGCCTTCAAGGACACCGTCCGCGTGGCGCAAGCCTTGGCTCAAGGCGACTTGAGCCAAAAAGTCACTCGCGACTACCAAGGCTCCTTCGACCAAGTCAAACAGGCCGTTAACACCACCGCCGATTCCTTGACCAGTATTGTCGGTGAAATCCGTAATATTGTTGCCGCCGCCAATAAAGGTGATTTCAGCACCAAGATGCAGATGAATGGCAAGGCTGGCTACACCAAGGAACTGTCCGAACTGCTCAACCAACTATCGGATACCGTCGATACGGCCTTCAAGGATACCGTCCGCGTGGCGCAAGCCTTGGCTCAAGGCGACTTGAGCCAAAAAGTCACCCGCGACTACCAGGGCTCCTTCGACCAAGTCAAGCAGGCCGTCAACACCACCGCTGACTCCTTGACCAGTATCGTCGGTGAAATCCGTAATATTGTCGCCGCCGCCAATAAGGGCGATTTCAGTACCAAGATGCAGATGAATGGCAAGGCCGGCTACACCAAGGAACTGTCCGAACTGCTCAATCAACTCTCCGACACCGTGGACATCGCCTTCAAGGACACCATCCGCGTGGCGCAAGCCTTGGCGCAAGGCGATTTGAGCCAAAAAGTCACCCGCGACTACCAGGGCTCCTTCGACCAAGTCAAACAGGCCGTCAATACCACCGCCGATTCCTTGACCCGAATCGTCGATGAAATTCGTAATATTGTCGCCACCGCGAATAAGGGCGATTTCAGCATCAAGATGGATCTGAGCGGCAAGGCCGGCTACACCAAGGAGCTGTCCGAACTGCTCAACCAATTATCGGACACGGTCGATACTGCCTTCAAGGATACCATTCATGTGGCCCAGGCTCTGGAACAAGGCGACTTGACCCAGACCGTCACCCGTAACTATGAAGGGGCTTTCGACCAAGTCAAACAAAGTCTCAACAACACCGTCGCCAAACTCTCGCAAACCATCACTGAAGTCGTTTCCGCCGCCGATCAGCTGGGCAATGCCTCCGAGCAGATCAGCGCTACTTCGCAATCCCTGTCGCAAGCCTCCAGCGAACAGGCGGCCAGCGTTGAGGAAACCAGTGCCAGCATCGAACAGATGGCGGCCAGCATCAACCAGAACACCGAAAACGCTAGAGTCACCGATGGCATGGCCAGCAAGGCCAGCAAGGAAGCGGCCGAAGGCGGCGTCGCCGTCAAGCAGACCGTGAGCGCGATGAAGGACATCGCCAATAAAATCGGCATCATCGATGACATCGCCTACCAAACCAACATGCTGGCCCTCAACGCCGCGATCGAAGCAGCCAGGGCTGGCGAGCATGGCAAGGGCTTCGCGGTGGTGGCGGCGGAAGTCCGTAAACTGGCCGAACGCAGCCAGGTGGCGGCTCAGGAAATCGGCCAATTGGCGGAAACCAGCGTCAGCACGGCGGAAAGCGCCGGCGAATTGCTTGATGCCATCGTCCCCAGTATCGCCAAAACCTCGGATCTGGTGCAGGAAATCGCCGCCGCTTCACAGGAACAATCGGCCGGCGTCAGTCAGGTCAACACCGCGATGAGCCAGATGAACCAGATCACCCAGCAAAATGCCTCGGCCAGTGAGGAATTGGCTTCCACCGCCGAGGAAATGACCGGCCAGGCCGAACAACTGCAAAGCCTGATGAGTTTTTTCAAAATTGCTAACGCAAAATCGGGCTTTACCCCTACCGCAAGGCAAACACCCAAGAAAGCCGAGAAATTCAAACAGGCCGCACAGACCAGCCACAAAGGCGGCATCGAAGCGGAATTTGATTTAAACAAATTCGAACGTTTCTAGGAGCCAGCCATGACAGCCATCGCAACAACCACAGAGCAGTTACCGGCGGTGAAGCTTGACAGTCAGCTTGCCGGCGCCGGCCAATATCTCACCTTCGTGCTGGGCGGGGAGATCTACGCGCTAGGCATTTTGAACATCAAGGAAATTATCGATTACGGCAATTTGACCGAAGTGCCGATGATGCCGGCCTTCGTGCGAGGCGTCATCAACCTGCGCGGCAGCGTGGTGCCGGTGGTGGACTTGTCGGCGCGCTTCGGCAAGGGTAGCACGCAAATTGCCAAGCGCACCGGCATTGTCATTGTGGAAACCGGCGATCAAGCCGACGACAACCAACAGGACATCGGCATCATCGTCGACGCGGTCAACGAAGTGGTCGACATCGGCGAGCAGGAAATTGAACCGCCACCCAGTTTCGGTACCGGCATACGCCCTGACTTTATCAGCGGCATGGCCAAGCGTAACGGCCGCTTCATCATTTTGCTCGATGTCAACAGGGTGCTATCGGTAGATGAGATGGCGGATTTAAGCAGGGCCGCTTCCGACAGCCACAATTCTCCGCCTTTATTGGAGGATAGCGGTACATAAATTCGAATCGCAATGAAGTCAGGGTACGCGATGTGTTCCCTGACAATTTGTACTGCCCCATCCGAGCCGCCAATCGTACAACGCGGCTTTGCTGGTTGTGAGGGATAAGTCTGAAGAGGGCCGCGTATACCTACGTAACTGGTCGCATGGTTTTGGCCGTTTGATTGATTTTCTGCTCTTTTTAGGTTTACACCTTTTGACTTCGTCCGGGAAGTGTTTCGACAAGCCTATCTCGAGCGACGAAGAAAGTGCTCTGATTTGGATTTTCAAAAGACATTGATGATCGACCTCATCCGGATATAAGGCGTTACATCCCGCCAGACCGCGAGGACTGAAGCGCTGGCGTTAGAAAATACATGCGAGCCGCGCAACCCGGTTCGAACAAGGAAAAATAAGATATTCATTCAACTACAGTCAGGAAGGAAACAGAAATGGCTCAACATGAACAGTGTTGAGCTTGAATTTGGAGTATGCCGATCCCTTGGCGGTTGACGGCAATCGGTTTTTGAATTCATCACTCAGGAGTACACAAATGTTTAAAAATATGAAAATCGGGATGCGTCTCGGATCAGGTTTTGCCGTGGTGTTGCTGTTGATGGTGGTCTTGATCTATGAAGGCATTCACGGCATGGCGGCCGAGAATGAGCAGTTGGATAAGATCGTTAACGAAAATGATGTCAAAACGGCCCTTTGCAATACCATGGCCGAGAATGTCCATATCGTCACGCGCCAAATCCGCAACATCATCATGGTCACGGACGAGGCCGGTATGCAGGCGGAAAAGGAAAAGCTGGACAAGGCGCGCGCTGCCTACGATAAAGCCAGGGAAGAGCTGGAAAAATTCCCCGCCAGCGAAAAAGGCAAGGCCCTCCGAAAAGCGATCGACGATGCCGCAGTGGCCGCTCGTGAAGTGAACAACAAGGTCATCGAACTGGGAATGGCCAACAAGAATGCCGAAGCCACCGAGTTGCTACTGACTAAGGCGGCACCACTAACGAACAAATGGCAGGAAGCCATCGACGATAATCTGCAACGCCAACTGGAGAATAACATCGCCGACGCCAAGGCAGCGGATGATACTTATGGCGAGGCGCGCAGCCTAATGTTCGTGCTGGGCTGCGTTGCCATCGTCATGGGCGTGGGGATAGCCTTGTGGGTGACGCGATCCATAACGGGACCTATGAACATTGCGATGGATACCGCCCAAAAAATTGCGATTGGCGATCTGTCATCGAATATTCAGGTAACTAGCAGCGATGAAACCGGCCAGTTACTGGCCGCCATGAAACAGATGACCGAGACTATCAAACGTTTGGTCGAAGATGCCGGTATGCTATCGAAAGCCGCTGTAGACGGCAGACTGGCGACACGGGCCGACGCCACGCGCCATCAAGGTGACTTCCGCAAGGTGGTTGAAGGCGTCAATGAAACCCTGGACGCCGTGATCGGGCCGCTGAATGTCGCGGCCGATTATGTGGATAGCATTTCCAAGGGCGCGATCCCCGCCAAAATCACCGATAATTACAACGGCGACTTCAATACCCTTAAAAACAATCTGAATACCTGTATCGGTGCCATCAATGCTTTGGTAGCCGATGCCAACGTACTCTCGATAGCCGCCGTCGAAGGTCGTTTGCAAACCCGAGCCGATGCCGGAAAACATCAGGGCGACTTCCGTAAAATCGTCGAAGGTGTCAACAAAACCCTGGATGGAATAGTGCTGCCGATTAATGAAGTGGTCGATGTACTGACGCAGCTCGAACAAGGCGATCTGACCCGTAGCGTTAAGGGCGACTACCATGGCCAACTCGGCGATTTCAAGGACACCGTCAACAACACCATCGCCAAACTCTCGCAAACCATCGCCGAAGTGATCAGCGCCGCCGACCAGCTGGGTAATGCATCGGAGCAGATCAGCGCCACCTCGCAATCACTGTCGCAAGCCTCGAGCGAACAGGCTTCCAGTGTCGAGGAAACTAGCTCCAGCATCGAACAGATGGCGGCCAGTATCAACCAGAACACCGAAAACGCCAAAGTCACCGACGGCATGGCCAGCAAGGCTTCGCAGGAGGCCGCCCAAGGCGGTATCGCAGTCAAGCAAACCGTGGAAGCGATGAAAAGCATCGCCGGCAAGATTGGCATCATCGACGACATTGCTTATCAGACCAATATGTTGGCACTCAACGCAGCGATCGAAGCAGCCAGGGCCGGCGATCATGGCAAGGGTTTCGCGGTGGTGGCGGCCGAGGTGCGAAAACTGGCGGAACGCAGTCAGGTGGCGGCTCAGGAAATCGGCCAATTGGCGGAAACCAGCGTCAAGACCGCTGAAAGCGCGGGTCAGTTGCTGGATGCGATCGTACCCAGTATCGCTAAAACCTCGGACCTGGTACAGGAAATCGCCGCCGCTTCACAGGAACAATCGGCCGGTGTCAGTCAGGTCAACACCGCGATGAGCCAAATGAACCAGATTACCCAGCAAAACGCTTCGGCCAGCGAAGAGCTCGCCTCCACCGCCGAGGAGATGACCGGCCAGGCCGAACAACTGCAAAATCTGATGAGCTTTTTCAAGATCGGGCAGCGTGGCGCCAGTAATTTTAGCCGTTCGGCACCCAAAGTATCCGGAATCGTGGAAAAAATCAGGCCGGTTTTGGCTACCAAACGTCAGGATAACGGATTTGAGCTGAATAAGTTTCAGCACTTCTAGGATATGCGGCATGACCAGTATCGCCAGATTCGAACCGACACGGCCTTTCACCCCGAATTTATCAGCGACATGGCCAAGCGCAACGAGCGTTTTATCATCCTGCTGGGCATCAATAAAATATTGTCCGCAAAAGAGATGGTGGCTTTAAACCAAGACTGATCGGAGATTTCTACCTTTCGCACTTCAAATTTCGGCACGTTAGCTCCCTCGCCCTTAGGGAGAGGGTAGGGTGAGGGGTGAACAAACCGAAATTTGAAGTGCGACGACTATAAGTTACCGGGTGCATGAAGATAGAACGTTCGTCAAGTTGAGGGAAAGGACAGCGCAATGAAAAATATAAAAATTGCCGCCAAGCTTGGCCTTGGTTACGGCGCCGCTATCTTGATTCTGTTGGCCATCTGGGGTTTCTCGTTCCTAACTTTCCAACAGGCCAACGCACAGTGGTCTAGTTTCGAAAAGGAAGACATCGCCAAGAAAGACCTGATTGCCGTCGGCAACCGCGCCTTGGGCGATGCCATTCACCATTTCAAAAACTATGTGCTGCGCGGCGGAGAATATGACAAGAAATTCACTGCGGATATCGGAGTACTGAAGCGCATTACCGATAACTATCGAGCCATTTCCAACATAACGGCCGAAGAGCGCGCATTGCTCGAAGAAATCGATGCGGCGGCGGATATGTATCTCGCGGACATGGGAAAACTGGTTCAACTGCGCGCCAACGGCGCTAGCATCGAGGCTTTGGACAAGAGCATCAAGGGCGCGGACAAGCCTATTTACGCCGCGTTCGAAAAGCTTCAAATTCTAGCCGTAAAACAAACCGAGCAGTCCAGCCAACAGTTCGGCGATTCCTTGGATCATGCCAAGATCACTACCGGCGCGATGATGGCGTTTGCATTGGTATTGATGACCGCGTTGTCGGCAGCCGTCACCTTGATGATTACCCGGCCGCTAAGGGATGCGCTGGAAGTCGTCAATCGGATTGCCGGGGGTGACTTCCGTAACCACATCGACCTTAGCCGTCGGGATGAAATCGGCCAACTGCTGGCCGCCATGAAGCGCATGAGCGACACACTGCAAGGCGTATTGGCCGATACCGGCATTTTGATCAAAGCCGTTTCGGCAGGCAACCTCGACGCACGCGCCGATGCCAACCAATATCAGGGCGACTTCCGTAGCTTGGTGGCCGGCTTCAACGAGACCATCGCTTCCATTAGCGAACCGATCAAAGTCGCCTCCGGCTATGTCGACCAGATTGCCAAGGGCGTGATCCCCACCCCGATAAGTACCGATTACCGGGGTGAATATCGCGTCATCCGCGACAATCTCAACACTCTCGTCAAGCTGATGGGCGATCTGCAAGCCCAAATCGATATCATCATTCAAGCGGTGGCCAACGGCGAACTGGATAAGCGCGCCGATGCCGAAATGTTTTTGGGCGGCTGGAATAAACTCGTCCAAGGCATCAACCAATCTCTGGATGGTATCGTGCTGCCGATCGACGAGGTCGTGGGGGTTTTGGCGCGTGTCGAACAAGGCGATTTGACTCACACCGTTAAAGGCAACTACCAAGGCCAGCTCGGCGATTTCAAGGATACTGTCAACAACACCGTCTCGCAACTCTCGCAAACCATCGCCGAAGTCATCGGCGCGGCCGACCAGCTGGGTAGTGCCTCCGAACAGATCAACGCCACCTCGCAATCGCTGTCGCAAGCCTCCAGCGAACAGGCTGCCGGCGTCGAGGAAACCTCCTCCAGCATAGAACAAATGGCGGGCAACATCGCCCGGAATAACGAAAACGCCAAACTAACCGGCGTCATCGCCGGGCAAGCCGCCAAGGAAGCTTGCGACGGCAGTGTGGCGGTTAAACAGACCTTGGAAGCGATGAAGGCAATCGCCGGCAAGATCGGTATCGTCGACGACATCGCCTACCAGACCAATATGTTGGCGCTCAACGCCGCAATCGAAGCGGCCAGGGCTGGAGATCATGGCAAGGGCTTCGCGGTGGTGGCGGCCGAGGTACGAAAACTAGCGGAACGCAGCCAGATCGCTGCGCGGGAAATCGGCCAATTGGCGGAAACCAGCGTCAAGACCGCCGAAAGCGCCGGCTTTTTGCTGGATGCGATAGTACCCAGCATCACCAAAACCTCTAGCTTGGTGCAGGAAATCGCCGCCGCATCCCAGGAACAGTCGGCCGGCGTCAGTCAAGTCAACACCGCGATGCAACAGATGAATCAGATCACTCAACAAAACGCCTCGACCAGCGAAGAACTGGCCTCCACCGCCGAGGAAATGACCGGCCAGGCCGATCAACTTCGATTGCTAATGGGATTTTTCAAAATTGGAAACGTAGCCGGTGGCGGCCTGAGCGGGGCTGATGTTGATATCAATTTGGACGAAGCAATACAGGCGCACGGTGAATGGAAAACCAAGCTGAATAGCGCCTGTCAATCCAAGCAACGCATGGATAGCGCCACCATCGGCCGTGACGATTGTTGCAAATTAGGCAAATGGCTACATGGCAAGGCCAGGCTCGATTACCGGCAACTGGCCGGCTATTCGGACTGTGTAAAGAAACATGCCTCGTTCCATCGCGAAGCCGGCAAGGTGGCCGAAGCCATTAATAGCGGGCAATATGCCGCCGCCGAAGCGATGCTGAAAAACGACAGCCGATATGCCGCGGTGTCTTCCGAAGTCTGTAAAGCGATTGTGGCATTGAAGCAGGAAGCGGGTTTGTGATTAGACTTAAGGAAACCCTGATTAACTCCTTCGGCTACGCTCGGGAGGGCCTTGTCGAACCATGAGCGGAATCAACTTGTTCAACCTTTTCTTATGGGATCGGCCGCCTCGGCATGTCAGCAACCGAACAGGAAAGCTAATTAGTGGAGAAATCTATGTTTAAGAACATGAAATTAGGTACACGCATCGGATTAGGATTTCTAGTTGCCCTGTTTTTCCTAATCGTCACCGGATTAAATAGTGTCGGCAATTTGAAATCGGCTAATCAGGGATTGAAAACCGTCTATGAGGACCGAGTGGTGCCGTTGAAAGGCCTTAAAGTCATCGCGGATGCTTATGCCGTCAGCGTGATCGACGCCGTCAACAAGACTAATGCCGGTTTGATGAAGGCGGAAGATGCGTTAAAGGGAATTCAGGATGCGGACCGGCTGATCAAGAAAGAATGGGAGGCCTATATGGCCACCGAGTTGACGGAGGAAGAAAAAAAACTGGCTCAACAAGCCGAAAAACTGTTTGAGTCAGCGAACCGGGACATTCGGCGCCTGGAGTCGGCATTGGCGGGGAAAACCGGGAACATCCAAGGGCAGTTATCGGCATTTGACGGGCCGTTATACACGAATATCGACCCTATCGGCGGCAAGGTGACCGAGTTGATCGAATTACAGCTCAGGGTGGCCGAGCAGGTATACCGGGCAGCTTCGACCGAATATCGGGATACCTTGAATCTGACTGTCGGCATGATTTTGGTGGCCGTCGTCGTCTCGATGCTGATCGCTTTCATGATCACTCGCACCGTGACGCGGCAACTGGGCGGCGAGCCGGATTTCGTGGCCGCGCTGGCGAACAAGATTGCCGCCGGCGACCTGACAACCCAAATAGAACTCAAGGCTGGCGATACCACCAGCGTGATGGCGGCGATGCAAAACATGGTTCTCGCCATTCAGGCACTGGTTAATGACATGGCGGAATTGTCCAACGCGGCGGTGGAAGGCCGGTTGGAGACGCGCGCCGATTCCCTCCGCCATCGAGGCGATTACCGAAAGATCACAGAGGGCGTGAACGCCACGCTGGATGCCGTGATAGGGCCGCTCAATGTTGCGGCCGACTATGTGGACAGCATCGCCAAGGGCGTGATTCCCCCCAAAATCACCGATACCTACCATGGCGATTTCAACATCATCAAAAACAACCTCAACACCTGTATCGACTCTATTGATTTGATGCGCGCCGATGTTCGCACGCTTTCGATCGCCGCACTCGAGGGGCGACTCTCCACGCGCGCCGATGCCGGCCAACACCAGGGCGCATACGGAAAAATCATTCAGGGTTTCAACGATACCCTGGACAGCGTGATACTGCCTATCAACGAGGTCGTTGAAGTGTTGACCCTGGTGGAACAAGGCGACCTGACCCGTACGGTCAAGGGTGATTATCAAGGCCAGCTTGGCGACTTCAAGGATACCGTCAACACCACCATCGCCAAATTGGCGCAAACCATCGCCGAAGTGATCAGCGCCGCCAAGCAATTAGGCAATGCCTCCGAACAAATCAGCGCCACCTCGCAATCCCTGTCTCAAGCCTCCAGCGAACAGGCGGCCAGTGTCGAGGAAACCAGTGCCAGCGTCGAACAAATGTCGGCCAGCATCAATCAGAATGCCGAAAATGCCAAGATTACCGATGGTATGGCTGGCAAGGCTTCGCAAGAAGCCAACGAGGGTGGCGTGGTGGTCAAGCGGACCGTCGACGCGATGAAAGACATTGCGGCGAAAATCAGTATAATCGACGACATCGCCTATCAGACCAACATGTTGGCGCTGAACGCAGCCATCGAAGCGGCAAGGGTCGGCGATCACGGTAAAGGCTTTGCGGTGGTGGCGACGGAAGTACGCAAGTTGGCGGAACGGAGCCAGGTGGCGGCACAGGAAATCGGCGAACTGGCCGGAGGCAGCGTCAAAACCGCGGAAATCGCCGGCGTTTTGCTGGATGCCATCGTGACCAGCATCGTCAAAACCTCCGATCTGGTGCAGGAAATCGCCGCCGCCTCGCGGGAACAGTCAGCGGGGGTCAGTCAAATCAACACGGCCATGAGTCAGATGAACCAGATTACCCAGCAAAACGCCGCCGCTAGCGAACAGTTGGCGTCCACTGCGGAGGAAATGACCGGCCAAGCCGAGCAGTTGCAAAACCTGATGAGCTTTTTCAATATCGGCCAGGGCAAAACCACATCGGGACATTCGGCGCCGAAGATAACCATGAAGAAGGAACCGGCCAAACTGATTCAGGTCAACCGCAGCGGTGTCGATAGTAAATTCGGACGGTTCTAGGAGGTTATATGACAACCATCGCCACAACGGCCTC
Organism: Methylococcaceae bacterium; assembly: GCA_028748685.1. Lineage (GTDB taxonomy): Bacteria > Pseudomonadota > Gammaproteobacteria > Methylococcales > Methylomonadaceae > Methylomonas. Next base: position 8,872 of record JAJRDU010000016.1, on the reverse strand, counting down.
GCAGTTACCAGCCCTTCCGACAGGCCAGCAGATAGCCACTGCCGGCCAATACCTAACCTTCGTATTGGCCGGCGAGACTTATGCCTTGGGGATTTTAAATATTAAGGAAATCATCGATTATGGTCAGCCAACCGAAGTGCCGATGATGCCGTCCTTCGTGCGAGGCGTCATCAATCTGCGCGGCAGTGTGGTGCCGGTGGTCGACTTGATGGCCCGCTTCGGCAAAGGCAACACTAAAATTGCCAAACGCACCAGCATCGTTATCGTGGAAACCGGTGGCAAAGCCGGCGGAGGCCTGCAAGACATCGGTGTCGTGGTCGACGCCGTCAACGAGGTCGTCGACATTGGTCAGCAGGACATCGAACCGCCTCCGAGTTTCGGTACCGGCATTCGCCCCGATTTCATCAGCGGCATGGCCAAACGGGATAGCCGTTTCATCATCCTATTGAATGTTAATCGGGTATTATCCGAAGATGAAATGGCAAATTTAAGCAAAACAGTCATCGGTGACTCGGATCATGCCGGTATCTAATCCCGAACACAAGATGAGCGCTTCCGGCTCGCCGGTCTTGCAAAAGCACGAGTTTTTCTGGATAAAAGAGTATCTGTATAAGCAGGCTGGAATTGTGTTGAACGACAGCAAGCAGGCACTGGTATCCGGACGCTTGGACAAGCGTTTGCGTTATCACGGCTTAACCAGTTATAGCGAATATTTCCGGTTGTTTGGCAAGCCGGGATTCGAACAAGAAACCTTGATGGCCCTCGATCTACTGACGACCAACGAAACCTATTTTTTTAGGGAGCCGAAGCATTTCGATTTTTTAGCCCAGCATTTTTTTCCTCAGCATCCCGCGGGCCGGCCATTAAGGCTATGGAGCGCGGCCAGCTCGAGTGGTGAAGAAGCTTACACACTGGCGATGCTGGCGGCGGAATTTTCCAAGACCCGGCAATGGGAAATTCTCGGCACCGACATTTCCCATCGGGTCTTGGAAAAAGCTCGGAACGGTCTATATCCATTAAATGCAGCGGAAAAAATCCCTGCCCCATTGTTGAAGAAATACTGCCTGAAAGGCAGTGGTGAATATGACGGTTTTCTGCTGATCGACTCGGCGTTGCGCAGCCGCGTCAGTTTCATGCATGTCAATCTGAACGATACACTACCCAACTTGGGTATTTTTGACGTGATATTTTTGCGCAACGTGATGATCTATTTCGACATACCGACCAAGCAAAGATTGGTTGAGCGTATTCAGCGCTATTTACGCCCCGGCGGTTATTTCTTCATCAGCCATTCCGAGTCGCTCAACGGCATGAACGCCGACCTGCTACAGATGGTTTCACCCTCGGTTTACCGTAAAATCGGAGCCGAATAAGCGGTTTGCGCATCCTGCTTATTTCATCGACATTTTTGCTGACGGCGGTTTTCGCCGATAATGCCGCAAATTCAAAACCGGAGGATATTGCCTTGCGTTATCTACATACTATGGTCCGAGTTAAAAATCTGGATGAATCGCTGGATTTTTACTGCAACAAACTGGGTTTATCGGAAGTGCGGCGCATGGAAAGCGAAGCCGGCCGCTTCACGCTGGTATATCTGGCGGCGCCTGGCGATAAGCAACAGGCAAGCGAACACGACGCGCCACTGCTGGAACTGACCTATAACTGGGATACCGAGGAGTACACCGGCGGCCGAAATTTTGGGCATCTGGCTTTCGAGGTGGATGATATTTACGGCGTTTGCCAAGGATTGATGGATCAGGGAGTGATCATTAACCGCCCACCGCGCGACGGCTGGATGGCATTTATCCGTTCGCCGGATCAGATTTCGATCGAACTACTGCAAAAAGGCGAAAAACTGCCGGTTCGGGAGCCGTGGGCTTCCATGGCCAATACCGGCGTTTGGTAGGAATAGAAAGTGGGAAGTTGAAAAACCACTTTCCATTTCCCACTCCCCATAAGTTCAAGAGATAATCCTTGCCGCCGCTCAGTCTTTATATCCACTTCCCGTGGTGCATACAAAAATGTCCTTACTGCGACTTTAATTCCCATGCGGTAAAAGCCGGCATTCCGGAAGACGATTATGTCGACTCACTGCTGGCGGATCTGCGGAATGATCTGAATTTACTTACCGCGCCGCGCACCGTGAGCAGCATCTTCATGGGCGGCGGCACGCCCAGTTTGTTCTCGCCCACGGCGCTGGATAGGCTGCTGTCCGGCATCGGGCAATTGTTGGTTTTAAGCGAGGATTGCGAGATTACGCTGGAAGCCAATCCCGGCACCTTTGAAAGTGTCAAGTTCCGGGAGTTTCGAGCCTTGGGCATCAATCGGCTGTCGATCGGCGTCCAAAGCTTCAGCGACAGCCATTTGCAAAGGCTGGGGCGGGTGCATTCCTCGGCCGAAGCGCTCAAGGCCGTCGAAATTGCCCGTAAAGCCGGTTTCGACAATCTGAATCTGGACTTGATGTTTGGCTTGCCTGATCAGACCGAAGCGGAAGCAATGGGCGACATACAAACCGCGATTGAGCTGAATCCCAGCCATATCTCCTTTTACCAGCTGACCTTGGAACCCAACACCTATTTTCACAAGTTCCCACCCAAGCTGCCGGAAGACGAGGCTATCTTTGCCGCCCAGAAAGTCTGTCAGAAATTGCTGACGCAACACGGCTATCAACAGTACGAGATTTCCGCCTATGCGCAAACCGGTAGCCAATGCCGGCATAACCGCAATTATTGGCAGTTCGGCGATTATTTGGGCATAGGCGCCGGGGCACACGGCAAGATCAGCCGAGCTTTACCGCACGAAATCGTTCGCACCGCCAAGCCAAAAAGCCCGGACCAATATATGAGTCTAGCCGCTTCGGCTTTTCTCGGAACAAGCGCTTCCTGCCGGGAGACGATACCCGTCGGGCAATTGCCGCTGGAGTTTGTGATGAATCATTTGCGTTTGAGCGACGGCTTTAGTCTCGACGATTATCAGACGCTGACCGGACTGAAGTTGGATAGCCTGGAGCCCGCCTTGTCGCAATGCTTGGAACAGGGATTGTTGCTCAAGCGGCGGCAACGGATTTTTTGTTCTGAAAAAGGCTGGGATTTTCTGGATGTGATTTTGGAAAAATTCATTCAATAGGTTCGGCGGGTTATAATCGCTGGAACAATTGCCCCGTAAACACCCTATGCTCGATTACCAACAACAATTTATTCAATACGCGCTGGATTGCGGCGTGCTTAAGTTTGGAGAATTCCAGCTCAAATCCGGCCGTATCAGCCCTTATTTTTTCAATACCGGCCTGTTTAACAGCGGTGCCCAACTTGACAAACTTGGGCAGTTTTATGCCCAGGCCCTGATCGCCGCCGGCGTCGAAGTCGATGTACTTTACGGCCCGGCTTACAAGGGCATCCCCTTGGTCAGCACCACTGCTATTGCCTACTCGAGGTTGAAAGGCGACATTCCTTTCGCGTTTAACCGCAAGGAAGCGAAGGATCACGGCGAAGGCGGCATGCTGGTCGGTGCGCCTCTAAAAGGCAAGGTGTGGATACTCGACGATGTGATTACCGCCGGCACCTCGGTCAGGGAATCGGTCGATATTATTCGAGCCGCGGGCGCCACGGTATCCGGCGTGGTTATAGCTCTCGATCGCCAGGAAAAAGGGCGGAATGAATTGTCAGCGGTACAGGAAGTATCGGCTCAATTCGGCATACCGGTAATAGCCATCATTTCACTGGCAAACATCGTTGAATTCATCGAACAAAGCGATGCAAGCAGCGAGAAGCTGGCTATCATCAAAACCTATCGCCAGAAATTCGGTGTTTAGAACTGCCTACAACCCTACCGCTTCTTGATATTTAGTCTACAATGAGTGGTCGTTATTTGCCCCTATATTGAGTCAGTCAGCAAAAAGGCTTGCCATGAGAAATCTGGAATTTAAAGAACAGTTGCACGAATATTCGCACTGGCGTGAACAACTGATACAAGCTATCGAGATGTATAGGGAGTGGCGTAACCGCTACAAGTTCAGCGATCCGCAAAGTACCGACACCTTGCTCAACATCTTGCAGGGCCTCTATTCCGACCGCATCACCTTGGCATTCGTTGCCGAATTTTCCCGAGGCAAAACCGAACTGATCAATTCGCTGTTCTTCGCCGAGACAGGGGTTCGACTGTTGCCATCCTCGCCGGGACGCACCACCATGTCGCCCACGGAATTATTCTGGGACGAAGCAGGCGGCAGCTATATCCGCCTGCTCAACATCGAAAGCCGGCTGGAAGACATCTCGCTGATGGATTACAAGCATAATCCCGAACGCTGGACCCAGATCAATCTGGATTGCGATTCACCCACGCAAATGCAGGAAGCCTTCCGGGAATTGATTGCGGTTAAACGCGTTACGAAGGATATGGCGGACAAGCTGGGGCTTTGGAACGAACGAGAGGCGGCCGAACAAGGCATCATCAATCCGGAATTCGTCGAAGTACCGTGCTGGCGGCATGCTATGATCAGCTTCCCGCACCCGCTGCTGAAAGAAGGCTTGTGCATTCTGGATACTCCAGGTCTTAACGCTTTGGGTACGGAACCGGAATTGACGTTGAGCATGCTGCCCAGCGCCCAGGCCATCGTCTTCGTGTTGGCCGCCGATACCGGCGTGACCAAGAGCGATATGGAAATGTGGAAAAGCCATGTCTGCGGTTCGAGAGGCCAGCGCCGCCAAGGTTTGGCGGTGGTGATGAACAAAATCGATTCGATGTGGGACGATCTGGCCGGCGATACCGGCTACGACGCCGCCATCGAAAAACAAATCGAAACCTGCGCAACGATCTTGAGCCTGAATAAAGACTTGATTTTCCCCGTTTCCGCTAAACAGGCCTTGCTGGCAAAAGTAAAAGGCGACGACGCATTGCTGGAAAGAAGCCGACTGAAAAGGCTGGAAAATTACCTTTCCGAAGACATCCTGGATCAGCGCCGAGAAATTTTGAAAGGGGTCGTCGAAAAAGAAATCGGCTTCCTGGTCAGCGAGTCGATCAAACTGATGAGCGGCAAGATCGCCAATGCCGACAAACAACTGCAAGAATTCAAACAGGTCGATTTTCAAAATCAGGAAATGACCGGCAAATTGATGGCGGAAACCCGCGATCGTCAAAATGCCTACATGGTAAATATCGAAAACTTCCAAGCCAGCCGTAAAGTGTTTGCGGTCCAGGCCAAGATGCTGATCGATAGTTTTTCCAAAGACAAAATCGACGAAGTCATCAAGGCCACCCGCCTGGAGATGAGAAAAAGCCTGACCACTTACGGCATGAAGCAAAGCATGCGTAAATTGTTCGACGAACTGCGTGATCTGCTGCAAGACTCGGTGGACATTACCGAAGAAACCCGTCGACTGATCAAGGCTATCCACAAAAAATTCCAGGACGAATACGGTTTCAAGGAAATCGAGCCGCAACTGTTTTCGATCAAACAGTATCAGTTTGAACTGGAACAGATTTTCGATGAAGGCGAAGCCTTCCGCACCAGCGCCAAGACCACGATGACTGAGCAAAGCGTGGTGATCGATAGGCTTTACAGCACGTTGATTGCCAAAGCCAGGAATATACTGCAACAGGCCCATAAGGACGCGGCTACCTGGAGCAATAGCGTCCTAACGCCGTTGATGCACCAGATCAAGGATCATAAAAAACAAATTGAAAGCCGCTTGGTGATGCTCAGAAAAATCAACGAGTCAAAAGGCAGTGTCGGCGAAAGCATCGCCCAACTCGAAGCCGAATTGGCGCCGCTAATATCGCAACGCCAGGAACTGGTTGAGATTATCAAGGCCATGCATATGGAGATCAAGGACGAGTGATCGGACTCGCCTCACTCAAACCAAAGGGTTTTGGCGATTGAGCTTTTAAGCTCAATCGAAGAAATCGAAACTCATCTGGCCGCCAGCCGAAGGCTTGCGGAACAAATCGCTACGCAGCGGTGGCTGCGGGCGATCCAAACCCAGTTTTTTGCGGATTAGCCGGAAACGTTGGCCGATCAGGTCAGCATAGTTGCCGCCGCCGCGCTGCCGTTGGTGAAACGCAGCATCGTAGGTCTTTCCTCCTCGGCTTTCCTTCACCCGATTCATCACATGATCGGCTTTCAAAGGGTAATACCGGCGCAGCCATTCCTCGAACAAGTCCGCCACTTCCAGCGGCAAGCGCAACAAAATGTATTCGGCACTGAGCGCGCCGGCTTCATGGGCGGCCTTGATAATGTCTTCCAGTTCATGATCGTTCAACACCGGGATCAACGGTGCCATCATCACCCCGGTCGGAACCCCCGCCTCGCGCAAGCGGCTTAGTGTTTCCAGCCGGCGTTGCGGCGCGGCGGCGCGCGGTTCCAATGTTCGTGCCAGCGTTCCGTCCAGCGTGGTAATCGACATGCCAACCCAGACTAAACCTTGCTCGGCCATGGGCGCCAGCAGATCCAGATCGCGCTCGATCAGCGCCGATTTTGTGACGATGCTGACCGGGTGGCGAGTTTCCGCCAGCACCTCCAATATCTGCCGCATCAACCGATGCCGGCGTTCCAATGGTTGATAAGGATCGGTATTGGTTCCCAAGGCCAGAGGCGCGCAACGGTAATTACGCTTGCCCAATTCCTCGCGCAACAGACGCGCGGCATCCGGCTTGATCAGGATACGGCTTTCGAAATCCAGCCCGGCGGAATAACCCAGATAAGCGTGGGTGGGTCTGGCGAAACAATAGATGCAGCCGTGCTCGCAGCCGCGATAAGGATTGATCGACCGGTCGAACGGGATATCCGGCGAATCATTGTAAGTAATCAGTGAGCGGCTGTTGTCGACGATGACTTCGGTATTCAGCGGCGGCAATTCGGCATCCAAACTGCCCCAACCGTCGTCTTCGGCATGGCCGCTTTGTTTTTCGAAGCGGCCTGCAACGTTGCTGATGCTGCCTCGGCCTTTATAAGCGAGGGGTTTTGACATGGAATATTCGGCTGACGAGCTCGGAAATCGAAGTTTATACCGGCTAATCCTATATTGCGACAACGTAATTCACATCAAGCCGCATCCGATCAGGCTACCGCCTTTAACCAGATTAGTCGCCGGCCTTCACTTCATCATTCGACTGGCTAAGTAGGAACGGAAAATTTTCGCAATACTAAAAACAGGATGGAATTTCCAGCTAACTCGACACTCGGGCGAGGCCAGCTTAGCTTGAGCCCGCCACGCCAGCGAAAATACCGTACATTATTCCTTGGCCCCTGCCTCGACGAGAATTTGTTCGATCTCTTTATGCCGGCGAGTCCTGGCAAACTGTAAGGCATTCGAAGTTGGCTTCGCCCCCTTTTATCCAGTAGCAGCTTTACCATCTCAAGCTTCCCCCTGCCAGCGGCCAAACCAAGTGCCGCGCCTTCACCGGCGTTTACATCGATTCCGGCATCGAGAAATAGTTGTACCGCAGCCTTATCAACGGCCCCGGCGGATTTTGCGAATTGTTGTTCGGTGAATTCGATACCCATTTGCTGTAAATCCTTTCGAGCTTGTACCGCATCCACCGCCAATGCGACATCTGCTTGGCATAAGCCGACAACCGTACCGATCACGATGGCCGCGATGAAATTAATCCGACGTGTGTTGGATAAGTTTTTGTCGATCATGATTTACCTCGTTAAGACCATTAACCGGGGAATGGATAACGTATTGTTGGAATTTGATTTTGCATTTTAGCGGAACATGCTGGCTTTAAGGAAACTCTGATTAAGGTCTTCGATAGACAAAAGCCGCCCAGGGAGTGTCGGTCGCCAACTCCCAGTAAGCGGCGGGATAAGCTCGAAGGCGATCATTAAATGAATTGATGGAAGAAGTCTTACATAAGATGCGCCACGTTGCTAGCGTCCTACAAATCAACACCCTTCAAGGCTATCGCCGCCTTGGCCAGGCGTTGCCCTAGTACCCAGCACAAGCGCTTTTCGTGCTCGGTCAACTCGGAATCCGTTTCCGAACGATGGCTGGGGCCGTAGGGCGTGCCGCCGCTGACAGTTTCCCGCAGAGCGATCTCGTTGCACGGCAGGCTCATCACTATCATGCCATGGTGCATCAGCGGCAACATCATCGACAGCAGCGTGGTTTCCTGGCCGCCGTGCATGCTGCCGCTGGAGGTGAATACGCCTGCGGGTTTGCCGGACAAGGCGCCGGACAGCCACAAGCCGGTGGAGCCGTCGATGAAATGTTTCAGCGGCGCGGCCATGTTGCCGAAGTGGGTGGGGCTGCCCAACGCCAGGCCGTCGCAATGTTCCAGTTCCTGCATCGTCGCGTAGGGTGCGCCGGATTCGGGGATGTTGTCGGCGACTTTCTCGCAGACCGTGGAGACTTCCGGCACGGTACGCAACATCGCTTCCGCGCCCTTCACCGACTCCACGCCCCGGGCGATATTCTGCGCCATGTTCGCGGTGTTGCCGTTGCGGCTGTAGTAAAGGATCAGGATCTTGGTCATCACAATATAGCCAGCACGGTTTCAGGAGGCCGGCCGATGGCTGCCTTATTATTGGCCAGTACGATGGGGCGTTCGATCAGTTTTGGTATTCTGACCATGGCCTCGATCAGCTCCGAATCGCTCAAGGATTTGTCGTCCAGGCCATTTTCCTTGTATTCGGGCTCCTTGGTGCGGATCAGATCGCGCGGCTTGAGGCCAAGTTTTTGCAGGATGTCCTGTAATTCGGAGTGGTTGGGCGGCGTCTTCAGATATTCGATCACCTCCGGGGCTATGCCCTGCGCTTCCAGCAGTTTCAGGGTGTCCCGGGATTTTCCGCAACGGGGGTTGTGGTAGATTTTTACGCTCATGGCTAGACTCTTGGGGCGAGGGTAACAGAGAAAGTTATAGTCATCGCACT
>JAJRDU010000015.1 GCA_028748685.1 Methylococcaceae bacterium | reverse complement strand
TGGCGGTATCGGTGACGGTTTTTTGCAGCAGGTTGCCGGAGACATCGTAGCTGAAGGCGGTGCGGCGGCCGGCTTCGTCGATTTGGGTCGGCAGGCGGTAGCTGACATGCCATTGGGTGCTAATTTTGCGAACACTGTTACCCGCGGCCGGCGTGTAGGTGGACGGATCGGTCGGACAACTGGAACCAGACGGCAGGCCTTCGATGCGGACGGTTTCCAGGTTGCGGGAGGTAGTATCGTAAGCGTAGCAGGCCAGATTGCCGTTGAAGTCGGTCCGGCTGGCGACGTTGCCGTTGCGGTCGTAGGTCGAACTGTAAGATGAAGTGCTTCCGTTGGGGTTAGGTTGGCTGATACTGGTGTTTTTAACCACGCCCAAAATTGTTTGAAAACTATAAATTCGGCTAATACTGGGCGTTTTGGGATCATTTTGGTATTCACTGACTGTGGTAGAACCATCCTGTTTGTAGTTTAGCGTTACCTTTTCGGTGCTACCCGCATGCTCGGAAGATGCGGCTCGACCAGCTGCATCATAGGTCCAGCTGGCATAACGAACACCGTTCTCACTGGTAATGCCGGTCAAAGCATGAGGGAAAGCGGTGTCTTCATAGTGATACTGGCGGATGCTACCGTCCTGATAAGTCACTTGGCTGAGATTTCCCTGGGCATCGTATTGATACTCGCTAAACAGGCCGTCGGGATAAGTGAGTCGGGTGATCCGAACATTGACATCGTAGCTGAGCTGTATCTTCCGGCCAAACTGATCGGCAACTTGGATCAGCAAACCTGGGTAAGGCGCGATGGTTTTGGGGGTATTAGCGTCGCTATAACTTAAGGTTTGCGTCAGTCCATTCCGGTCACTGATCGATTGCAATCGACCTGATACGTCGTAAACTTCAATTTCCTTGTCTGCGGTCGTATAGCGCCATTGCGTACCTTCTTGCAATTGATCGTTGACATCACTGTCGGTAATCCATCCCCCGGTTCCATTAGGCCTAAAAATTAAAGTTTGTCCATTGGGGCGTTCGACACGCACGAAATTTCCTGCCGATCCCTTCAGGACGCGCCCGGCATAATTGTGTCGCCAGTTATTGCCCAACGGTGAGACGCCAACCTGCAGACCTGAATAATAGCGCAGAAAACGGAGTCCACCTGGTCCTGCTGCTTGGTAGTCGGATTCGAGCTGATGTTTATTCCCGGTCCCCGCGTTGCAGGGATTGCCGACATCGTTAGGACTGCAATCGGAACGATCATTTTTCCCCGCCTGCCAACTATCGGAAGCTTCGCAATATCCACTAGCGGGATTATAGCTTGTACCGGAATTTGGGCAGGAATACGACCCGTCGATATACCCGCCAACATGATCACCAGTAGTTTTATTGCGCGAATAAGCACAATTGCTTGAAGCGCCACTCAACGAAGGCTCGGCTCCCAGACAACTGGATTGATAAAGATCAGTCGCGTAGGGACAACTATCGGTATAGGCAACTAGGGCGGCCAATGCTGAACCGAAATCTGGATGATGGCTATCGATAGTCTTGCAGTGTTGGTCGTACCCATTAGCCCAAAAACTAGTTGTCGGCAACGAAGGCGCGGATAGCGCGTGAGCAGCCATTGGCAATGCAATTAAAAGCAATATGCAGAGAAGACCCCGGCGGAATAAGTCATAAAGGGTCACCGAATCAATAGGAATTCGACTCGATTGATTTTGAATTAAAGTTCCCCTCTGTTCTGGTCTCTTTATTTTGAGCGGAACAGAATGTGCACTCTGCCCTAAATATATCGATGGAGTGAAACACCTAGACAAAAACAACCGCAAAGCCATACCAAAATCCTTATTCGAGTAGTCGAGTCCCTTGGCGCGGCCATGCCTTGCTCAAGATAAAACGGGGGTTTGAAAATCGGGCTGACGAGCCGGCCGGATCGGTTGCCGAGTCAGGCAATTAATCGTTAGCGCCCCAAATAACGCGGCGGAAATAGCATAGCTATTGCGGTTTTTCAAATCTGATTTTATCAAGGCCGGCAGCCTGAATCCGCCACAGTTTAGACTCCCCCTGCCTGCCGCTTTGAGCTGGAGTTTTTCCGTCCATATACGGATGCTTTAGCGAATGCGTAATCCCGTCCTCGAAGCGTCATTTCGGGATGGTCGAATTTCGGGCCGCAAGGATAGCTCTAAGCTTGCCATCCATGGCGCTGGATGCCCGTATCCGCGCGCGCATGACGGACTTTTCGGTAACGGTCGATGATAGTCAAGTTTGTATTGCACCTGCAATTACAATAGAATGACTACAGCCATTTTAGCCCGCCATCTTTACTTATCGATAGCCAACTTTGGATACTCCACGCATGCAATATTCAGGATCAGGCCGGCCCGATTTGGACTGGAGCCAAGTCAGGGAGACCATCAAGTTGCTGGCCGTGTCCGTGGCCCAGGTCGAAGGCGGCATGCGGATAGGCGATGAATCGGTCAACGTGTTGGCTGGCAGTTTTGCCAACATGGTGGAAGACATGGATGTGATTCGTGACGAGCTGATGAAACTTGCGCCTTCAGCGGAGCGCGACAATGCCTTGTCGCGCTGCATGGCGACGCAGGAAAGAATCTATTCTTCCATCGTTGCCTTCCAGTTTTACGATCGCTTGCAGCAATGCTTGAGTCATGTGTCGACCGGCCTGAAAGGCTTATCGGCTATCATCGATGACCCGCAACGGCTTTATAATCCCCAGGAATGGTATAAATTCCAGAACGAGATTCGCAGCCATTACACCATGGAGTCCGAAAAGGCGATGTTTGACGCGATACTTCACGGTAAAAGCATCGAAGAAGCGCTAGCTCTGGTCGATTTCAATAAGAGTAACGATGGCAACGAGATCGAGCTGTTTTAATTTTGACGTAGTAATTTGAAGTAGTTGATGAATCATAAAATTTTTCTGGCAATACTCCCCCTGTTGTTATCGATCACCGGCTGTGCCGAGTTTCCGGAATCGGAACCTCCTGCCCCTGTCGCAACGCAGGTTCCCCCTAAAAAAACATTGCCTAAAAAACCGGTCGCAAAGAAAGCACCGCCTGTCGCAAAAAAATCCGCGCCCGAAAAGGGTACGGCGACTTATGCGATAGACAGTGCGCCGAGCAATTTCAAGGTTGAGCCGAGTTTGCCGGCTTTCCGTGCCGAGCCCTTGATGCCGCCGGTCGATACGCCGGCTCCAGCAACTCCGGTCGCACCGCAGTCTCCGGAGGCTTCCGCGCCAGCTACAGTGCCCGTGCCAGTCCGACCTTCCGTGGTGCTGGAAGACGCGGCAATTCCGTCCGGTACCTCGCCGGCCGTGGTGGCGCTGGTCACCGAATCCGATCGCAACCGCAATAGCGGTGATCTCGATGGTGCGGTGGTGGAGATGGAGCGGGCTTTGCGTATCGATTCTCGTAATCCGATCTTGACCTATAAGCTGGCGCAATTGCGGATCAAGCAAAACAAGCCGGCTTTGGCCGAAGAGTTGGCCGGTAAGGCTGCCTTGTTGGCTGGCAGTAATCTCGATCTTAAACGCAAAAGCTGGTTGTTGATCGCCGAAGCCCGGCAGATGCAGCAAAACGTCCAGGGCGCCAAGGAAGCCAAGGCCAAGGCGGAAAGCTTTTTCGGCCGCTAATCCGGTGGTCGTGGTGCATCGATATTGTTGAGTCAGTGACCGAACTTGCCGAAGTTTTCGGTGTTGACGGTGCATTAGCCGAAGTCATATCCGGCTATTCGCCGCGCGCCGCGCAGATCGAGATGGCCGAGAAGATCGCCTACGCTATCGAGTCGCAGCAAAATCTGATCGCCGAAGCCGGCACCGGCACCGGCAAGACTTTCGCCTATCTGATTCCGGCGATATTGTCCGGCAAGAAAGTCATCGTCTCCACCGGTACCAAAAACCTGCAAGATCAGCTGTTCAACAAGGATTTGCCCTTGATCCGCAAGGCCTTAGGCAAAAGGCCGTTTAAGGCCAGTTTGCTGAAAGGCCGCGCCAATTATCTGTGTACTTACCGCCTGGAACAGGCGCTGAATTCCGCGTTTGGTTACAGCCAGGAGGATGCGGCGGCCTTGGCGCAAATCAAGGCTTGGTCCAGACGCACCAAGGCCGGCGATGTCTCGGAAGTGGCCGATGTTCACGACGGCGATCCGGTATGGTTTCACGCCACCTCCACCACCGACAACTGCCTGGGCCAGAACTGTCCCGACTACGCCGACTGCTTTCTGACCAAGGCCCGCAAGCAGGCTCAGGAAGCCGAGATCGTGGTGGTCAATCATCATTTGTTGTGCGCCGACTGGTCGATACGCGAAACCGGTTTCGGCGAATTATTGCCGGATGCCGAAGTGGTGGTGATCGATGAAGCGCATCAATTGGCCGACACCGCGTCCAATTTTTTGGGAGTGACGATCAGCGGCAAGCAATTGGTCGATCTGGCCGACGATGCCTTGGCGGAATATTTCACCGATGCCAAGGACATGCCGGACCTGCGCACCGCCTGCGAGGACTTGCAGTTGGAGGTCAAGGACTTGCGCCTGGCCTTCGGCCTGGAACTACGGCGCGGCGATTGGCAGGACATCGAGACCAACCCCAAAATTGCCGGCGCCTTGGAATCGCTGCAAAAACAACTGGCGCGATTGACGGATCAACTGGAGCGCGCCTCGGTGCGCGGCAAAGGACTGGAATCCTGTTTCGATCGAGCCGAAGCGCTGGACGCGCAACTGGAAACCCTGATCAACGATAAGGACGGCCAGTGGATCAAATGGTACGAAACCTACAGTAAATCCTTCGCGCTGAGCCGTACGCCCTTGGATATTGCCAAGGAGTTTCGCGGTTTCATGGCCCGCCACAAGGCCACCTGGATATTCACCTCGGCGACGCTGAGCGTGGCCAACAACTTCGCGCATTTTTCCAAGAATCTGGGGCTGAGCGGCGCGCTGAGCCAGAGTTGGGAAAGTCCTTTCGATTATCCGAATCAGGCCTTGTTTTACCATCCCAAGGGTCTGCCGCAGCCCAGCGATCCCGAGTTCACCGACAAGATCGTCGAATTCGCTCTGCCGGTGCTGGAAGCCAGCCGGGGCAGGGCGTTTTTCCTGTTTACCAGTCACCGCGCACTGCAGCGTGCCGCGCAGTTGCTGGAAGGCCGTATCGATCATCCGATCTTGGTCCAAGGCAGTCGTTCCAAGGGTGTGTTGCTGGACCAGTTCAAGGAATTGGGTAATGCGGTGTTGCTGGCGACCGCCAGTTTCTGGGAAGGTGTCGACGTGCGCGGCGATGCCTTGTCCTGCGTGATCATCGACAAACTGCCGTTTGCCTCGCCGGGCGATCCGGTGCTAAAGGCGAGGATGAGCGCGATGGAGAAACAGGGGCGAAATCCATTTTTCGAGCATCAGTTACCGAGCGCTATTATCATGTTGAGGCAGGGGGTGGGGCGCTTGATACGCGATGTCAACGATAGGGGCGTGTTGATGGTCTGCGATCCGAGATTGTTGAAGCGCTCCTACGGACAGATGTTCCTGGACAGCGTGCCGGCCATGAAACGCAGCCGCGAGATCGAAGACGTGCGGCAATTTTTTGCAACACCGGAAAAACATTGAAATTATTGCGTAGGCCGGAATAAGCGCCAGCGTTTCCGGGTGCGACTGGCATGGTAGTCAGCAAGCTGGTGGAAGTCCAGCCATTGCCCTGTGAGAAGGGAAGATGTAGGCGAAGGCAAGGGTGTCCAAAGAAACTCTGAATTGCTACC
>JAJRDU010000014.1 GCA_028748685.1 Methylococcaceae bacterium | reverse complement strand
CCGAGGCGGAAGCCAAGTTACATGCCGCCAAGGCCGATCTGGCCAAGGCCAAACTCAACCGCGAACGCTGCGAACTCAGGGCACCATTTGCCGGCCGGGTAATCAGTAAACAGGCGGGACTGGGCCAATACATCCAGGCCGGCACGGTCGTGGCGCGGATTTACGCCAGCGATGTCGCGGAAATTCGTTTGCCGATCGGCACCGAGCAGTTGGCCTTCCTGAATCTGCCGCTGGGCGGCAACACCAAAAATCCGAGCAATTGGCCGAGAGTGACGTTACGCGCCGAGCTGGCCGGCACGCCGCACAGCTGGCAAGGCCGCATCGTCCGTAGCGAAGCGGCACTGGACAAGGACAGTGGCCAGCTGTATCTGGTTGCCCAGGTCGAGCATCCGTTTAAGGCCGAAGGGGAGCAACCTCCCTTGTTCAGCGGCCTGTTCGTACAGGCCGAGATCGAGGGTGTGAGGCGCGACAATCTTTTCGCCTTGCCGCGCACCGCTCTGAATAGCCTGCAACAAGCCAAATTGGTCGATGCCGATCAGCGCCTGGAAATTCGCCGACTGGAATTGCTGCGTAGCGAAGCCGGCCGCGTGATTGTAAAAGGAGGACTCAATCCGGGCGACCAGGTGGTGGTTTCGGAAATGCCGGTGCCGGTGGCGGGAATGAAGGTCACCATTGCCGAGTCGCAAGCCCAGGCCGTTCGATGAATTGCCACACCCAGCACACGCAAAAAGTAGCCACGATGCAGCGTTGCGGAATCGAGGTTTTTAACATCGATTTTCCTCGATTTCACTGCATTCCATCGAGACTACGGATGCCCATGGCTTTGCCAAAAAACCTATACCGATGACGCCATCCTCCCCCCCTACTATCCGCTTAGGCCTCTTGGCCTGGTTTGCGGCTAATCCTGTCGCCGCCAATCTGCTGATGCTGTTGATCATGGTGGGCGGCTTGCTGGGCGTTGTCGGTGTGGACAAGGAAGTGTTTCCGCGCTTCAGTCCGCATCAGATCGTAATCACCGCGATTTATCCGGGCGCGGGCCCTTCGGAAGTCGAGGAATCGGTGTGCGTGCCGATCGAGGAAGCCATTCACGACATCCAGGGCATAAAGCATCTGCATGGAGAGATCAGGGGCGACAACTGCACGCTGACGGTGGAAATATTGCCGGGCTACGATCGCGAACAAATGATGGCATTGGTGCGCGGTCGGGTGCAGGCGATTCAACGCCTGCCAAAACAGCTGGAAAAAATCGACGTGCTGGCGGCCGATCGCCAGGACGACGACGGTGTGATCTGGGTAGCCCTGCACGGCGCTACCGACCCGGTGACCTTAAAGCGTTACGGCGATCGCGTACAGGAACGACTGGCGGCGGTACCCGGCGTCAGCCGGGTTAGAAATTACGGCGAGATTCCTTACGAAATCGGCATAGAAGTCGCGCCTGGGCAGCTGCGCAAATACCAGCTGACGCTGGATGACGTGACGCAGGCGGTGCGCAAGGCCTCGGTCGATCTGCCGGGCGGCGTGATCAAGAATCCAGACGGCGAGTTGTTGCTCAGCGTTCATGGTCGTGCCAGGGATGCCGAGGCAGTCGGCGCGCTGATCGTCAAGACCCTGCCCGACGGCAACCGGGTGCGCCTGGATCAGATCGCCACCATCAAGGACGGCCTGGAAGAACGGCTGTCGGAATGGCACCACAACGGCCAGACCGCCCAGGGCTGGGAGATTCACACCCTAGAGGACAGCGTGGCGGTGGCGCGGCGGGTCAAGGCCGCCGTCGAGGAGATGCGCCAGCAATTGCCGGAAGGCCTGCGCCTGATCACCTGGTGGGACGACTCTCAAGCCTACGACGAGCGCATCACCACGCTGCTGGAAGATGGCTTGAGCGGTTTCGTGCTGGTCTGCCTGGTCCTGACGCTATTCTTGCGGCTGCGGGTGGCCTTGTGGGCGGGCGTCGGCATCTTCACCTCGGTGCTGGGTGCGTTCTGGCTGATGCCGGCCCTGGACATATCCCTGAACATGCTGTCGCTGTTCGGCTTTCTGCTGGCGATGGGCATCTTGGTGGACGACGCCATCATCATCGGCGAAAGCGTGCACAGCCGGCAGAGTGAAGGAAAGGTGTCGGCGCTGGATGCCACGATACAGGGTGTGCGGGCCGTGGCGTTGCCGGTGGTCCTGTCGGTGTTGATCGTGTTGGTGGCGTTTCTACCCGGTTTGTTCCTGCCGGGTTGGGCCGGGCAGATGATGAAGCCGATTTGTCTGGTGATGATATTGACCTTGGTGTTCTCGCTGCTGGAGGCCTTGTTGATCCTGCCCGCGCATCTGGTCGGCGGCATCGGCACGCACAACAAACCAAGCCGATTGCAGAGGCTGCGTGATCGCTTGAATCAAGGCATGGATGATTTCGTCGATCGGGTTTACCGACCGTTGCTGGAAAAAGCGCTGGCCTGGCGTTATCTGACCGTCGCGCTGTTCATCGCGCTGCTGAGCATCTGCGCGGCGCTAGTGCTCGGCGACCGGGTGCGGCAGTCGGTCAATCCGGATGTGACCAAGGACAGTTTCTGGGTTTCGATGGAATTGCCGCAGAGCTCACCGTACAGCGAAACCCAGGCACTGGCGGCCCTGGTTGAAAATGCCTTGTTCGAACTGCGCGACGAACTGGATGGCGTAGCCAAGACTGGCCAACCTTCCTCCGACAGCGTCGCCGCCGCCCACGCCAACGATAACAGCGTGATCGTCGGCGTGGAAACCATGACCTGGGAACACGGCGCCGGCATTTGGCTGGAGTTATCGGCGGAAGGCCGCGGGCGCTTGAAGGTGGATGATTTCATCCGCGACTGGCGGCAACGCATCGGCGACGTCGGTCGTGGCAAGGTCGACTTCATCTACAAGGAAGGCGACGTACCCTACGACATCGAACTGATGCTGAGCGCCAGCGATCCAGACTCGCTGATGCCTGCCGCCGAACAGCTGAAACAAAAGCTGCAAGCCTTTCCGGGCCTCTACGACGTGATCGATTCCTCCGAACCCGGCAAGCCGGAAGTGCGGCTGAGCCTGAAACCTGAGGCCGAACGGCTAGGCTTGCGCCTGGAGCAACTGGCCGAACAGGTTCGCCACGGTTATTACGGCGAGGAAGTGCATCGTTTCCTGCGCGGCCGCCAGGAGGTCAAGGTGATGGTCCGTTATCCCTTGGACGAACGCCGGTCACTGGACCAACTGAAGGCGCAACCGATCCGGCTGCCGAACGGCGCCAGCGCGCCGCTGGCCGATCTGGCCGACATCAAGCTGGTGCAAGGATACTCCAGAATGACCCGTGAGGACCGGCACCGGGTGCTTAAGGTGCAGGCCCGCGTCGATCCCACTCAGGCCGATGTCAACGCCATCTATGCGGCACTCGAGGACGGAGAAATACAGCAATTGCAGCAGCGCTTTCCGGATCTGCACGTCGAGATAGGCCAGGAACGCCAGGAACAAAAAGCCATGCTGGCCGCCTTCGGCAAGAACGCGCTGATCGCACTGTTGGCGATTTACGCCTTGATCGCCGTGCCTTATAAATCCTACAGCAAACCGCTGATCTTCCTGCTGGCGGCACCGGTGGCCTGGAGCGGCGCGGTGCTGGCGCATTGGGCGGCTGGCCTGCCGCTGTCCATGGAATCGCTGGTGGGCATGATCGCCGCCAGCGGTGTGGTGGTCAACGACAGCCTGGTGCTGCTGGATTACATCCGCCAGCACGGCAACGAAGATCAACCCGTGGAAAGCCTGATCGGCGCGGCCTGCACGTCCCGCTTCCGGCCGATACTGCTGGCCTTTTTGACCAACTTCGCCGGCTTCTTGCCCACGCTGCTGGAAACCAGCCCGCAGGCGCAATTTCTGATTCCGATGACCTTGTCATTATCGGCCGGCCTGCTGCTTGGCATGGCCGCCAGCCTGATCCTGACGCCGGTTTGTTATGCGATTTTGGAGAATGATAGACACCGTAAAGCTGAGTGATTTGACTTACGGGGCGCGTTAGATGACATAGTTTTCGAGCGTCATAGGCCCAACTTCGGCCACGGTTTTTCTAACCTTCGGAACTTTCATCGCTCGGACATCTCCCCGGAACGCGCCATGCCGCTAATGTCCGCTCCCGCCATGGCATAAATCCTTAACCGCAAATCACCCGTCAACTGATCTTGGCCCGAAACTTGTTAATGTATTTCTTGGACAGCGTTTGCCTCCAACCTGAATTTAACCATGATCGAATTAGCCGCCCGCGATATTGCCGACTTGATGCACAAGCATCGCCCCGAATTGCTGAAATTCTTATCGCAACGGACCCGTTGTTCGGAAACTGCTCAGGATATTTTTCAGGAGACGTTTATCCGCTACTCCGGATACGGCGCCAAACACAAGATAGACAATCCGCGCGCCTTCATTTTTCGGATTGCCGCCAACCTGGCCGTCGATCATTTGCGTAGTTGCTCCCGCCGGCCCATACAAGAACTGGAAACTCTGGAGCCGGACCGAAAAGAAGAATCCGAACCGACGTCGCTTTCGGCCGAACACACCGTCATGTCACAGCAACAACTCGAACAACTGATCTCGGCATTGTCGGAGTTGTCGCCCAAATGCCGGGAAGTCTTCGTCCTGCTTAAGATCAAGCATTGCAGCTACGCGGACGTGGAAAAGCAACTAGGCATTTCGCAAACCATGATATTCAGATATCTGACTCAGGCGATGAGCCATTGCCGGCAGCGTGTCGGCGACGTCGATTAGGCCTTAGGCCCATCTTGAAAATCAAATCCAAACGATAGGGTTTAAGCGGCAGTTCGTCTTATAATCCAAGCACGGAATCAGACTTCGGCCTTCGCACATTTCCATGACACAAACCATCCCGCCGCTGCCGCAAGGTAGCGCCTCCGAACAGGCCGAATATTGGCTGGCCTTGCTCGAATCTCCCTGGTTCGACGAGAGACAAGGCCTGCTTTTTCGGCAATGGCTGGCGGCCAATCAGGACAACCTGCTGGCCTGGGAAAAACTCCAAAACTGGTGGCAAAACATGGATGCGCTCAGTCCCGCGCAGCGTTCGATTTTGGAACAACGCTTAACCACTAAAGCCCGCGTAAATTCCCCGTCACCGCGCAGCCGGCCTATCAGTTGGGCCATTCCGGTTTTTGCCTGCCTGTTGCTGGCGGTATGGCTGGGTTTTGCAGCCGGAGCTGGCTATTTTGCGGACTTTCATACCAGCACCGGCGAACAGCGCCGGATACAATTGAGCGACGGCTCGATGGTGCTGCTGAACACCGATTCCGCGCTGTCTGTCAATTTTTCCGACCGGCGTCGCACCATCACCTTACACGGCGGCGAGGCTTATTTCGAGGTGGCTCCCGATGCCGGCAGGCCATTCGAAGTACATACCGGCAGCGGCCGGGTAAGAGCACTGGGCACGGCTTTTGACGTGAAGCAACTGCAAGCCGAGATGGAGGTGACGGTATACGAGCACAGCGTCCGAGTTTCCATTGCGGAAGGCGAAACCATGGAGCGTTTGCAGCAAGGCCAACGCGTCGTCGCCGGTGCCGGCCAAATCGGGCCGATAGAAAATGTCAATCTGAAACAAGCCAAGGCCTGGCGGGACGGGCGCTTGGTTTTCAAGGATAAGCCGCTTAGGCAAGTGGTGGCCGAACTGAACCGCTACCGCCCCGGTAAAATCGTCATCGCCGACCCAAGCTTGGCCGAGCATTTGGTGACCGGTGTATTCGATGCCGCCGCCCCCGAGGCGGCGCTGAGCGCGATAGAAAAGACTTTATCCGTTGCGGAAACCCGTCTGACCGAAAGGCTGGTGTTTTTGCGGCGAATGTAGCCTTTGACATAATCGCCAAAATTTTTTTTCATCTTCCTGGTTATAAAACCCCTCCCCGCCATCGTCCTAACAGATGAACCCATGCAGACGGGAACGGAAGGCCGTTCCGATAACCGTCTCCGTCCACCTATACATTGCCAGGAGGCTCGATGAGCAAACGCTTTCCCCGCTTTAACCCGCTTTATTTAACCGCGGTCCCAGCCTTGGTCGCCGCCCCGTTATGCGCCGCCGAAACCGCGCGGGCTTTCGACATCGCCGCCCAGCCCATGGCCGATGCGCTACTGCTATTCTCGGAAACCAGCGGCATCAAGGTGTTTTTCAGTTCGCAACTGACCAAGGACATCAACAGCGGCGAATTGAAAGGCCAATACACGCCGCAGCAAGCCCTGCAAAAACTGCTGGCGGGCAGCAGCCTTCAATACCGCTATACCGGCAGCGACACGGTGACGGTCGAAGTCGCACCGAGCGATGCTCCGTCCGGCCAGGTTGATAACGCCACATTACAGGCCGTGCAGGTGACGGGCGAGACGACTCACGCCGACTCGGCTCCGGCTCACCCTATTTACAGCCCGCCCAACACCGTCACTGCGACCAAGACCGACACGCCCATCATGGAAACCCCGCAGTCGATACAGGTGATCAACCGGGCCTTGATGGACGATCAGCAAAACCTCACCATCAGCGAAAGCCTGCGTAACGTCAGCGGCGTGGTACCGCTCAGCACCCTGTTCACGCCGGCCACTCAAGGTATCCTGATTCGGGGCTTCGCGGCCGAGCAGGTGATAGACGGCTTTACTCAAAATTACAACCCCGGCGATCGGGACAGCACGATCAACGTCGAGCGCCTCGAAGTATTGAAAGGCACCAATGGCATGCTGTATAGCGGCGGCTCGGGTTCGCCGGCCGGCGGCCTGATCAGCGTGGTCAGCAAACTGCCGCAAGCCAAAGCCTTCGGCGAGGCCGGCTTCAAGATCGGCAGCTACAATTTCTATCAGCCCTTTGCCGACATCAACCAGCCGCTCAACGACAACGTGCTGTTCCGCATTACCGGTGAATACACCAACTCCGGCAGCCATATCGATAACATCGACACCCAACGCTACAACATCAATCCCACGCTGACCTTCACCGACAACGCCGATACCCATTTCACCGTGCAAGGCAAGGTGTCGCGCTGGAAACAACCCGAGTATCAAGGCCTGCCGGCCACCGGCACGCTGGCCGGCAACTTCCGCATCCGTCGGGAAACCTTTACCGGCAACTACGACATGCCGGACAGCCATGCCGATTTCGACGGCGTCTGGGGCACGTTGGATCACAAATTCAACGAAACCTGGTCCATCAATCTCAAGGCGCGCTATGCCGCATCCAGTTTCAACGAAAAAGCCCAAGTGCTGTTCGGCAGCGATGGCATCCTGGGCGACACGCCGTTCTTCAGGCCCGCGACGTGGGCGCTGGTCGATACCCATCTGTATCAACAACAGGAAGAGTTGAGTTTCCTCGGCAACGCCACGGCCAAGTTCGATGTCGGTCCCACCAAAAATACCGTGTTGATAGGCGCCGATCACAGCGATTTCGAAGACCAAGCCTTTACGGACATGAATATGAACATGATGACCCTGCCGATGGTCGATCTGCGCAACGCGGCGTTTAGCGCAGCCTTTGTCGATCCCGGCCCCGGCATTATCAACCAAAGGATGCTCAACACCACCTACGGCGGTTACGGCCAATGGCAAAGCACGCTGTTTGAGCGTCTGCATTTGTTGGGCGGTGTCAGAATCGGCACCGTCGCGATCGACTATCTAAGATCGGGGTCCGGCACCACCGTCACCGACAAAACCGAGTGGCTGCCCAGGGTCGGCGGCGTGATCGACATCGTCGACGGCTTGTCGGTGTTCGCCGATTACTCGGAAGGCATGCGCGGCCAGACCTACAAAAGATTCATCGGCACACCCCAACCGGAATCGTCCAAGCAAGCGGAAGCCGGCCTGAAAATAAATTTTGCATCGCAACTGACCGGGCAATTGGCGGTATACCAGATCGACCGTAGCAACGTGGCGGTACCCAGCAGTGCCAACCGCCTGCTTTCCGCACCCGATGGCAAACAGCGCTCGCGCGGCTTCGAGGCCGACTTGAACTGGCAGGCCACCGAGGCGCTGAGCCTCCTGGCCACCTACGCCTACACCGATGCCCGTTACGTCAACAATCCGGCTTCGACCGGTGTCCTGGCGGGCTACCGGCTGGCCCGTGTCCCGGAAAACTCCGGCCGTTTGTGGGCCGATTACCGGTTTCAACAGGACATGCTGCGCGGCTTTAGCATCGGCGGTGGGGTTTACGTGCAATCCGACGCCCATATCTCGAGCAACAACCAGTACAAAACGCCGGGCTTCCATAGCTTCGACGCCGCCTTGGCGTACGAAACCAAGCGTTATAAGGTTGCAACCAGCATCAAGAACCTCACCGACGAACAATACTTCGAGCCGTACGCCTACCTGGATGGTCACGTCACCCCGGTGGCCGGCACCTCGGTATTTGCAACGGTATCGGTGAAATATTGATCCCTAGCCGGCAATGGCGTTATGTTAAGCCGCTCGGCTTCGCTCACCACGAACGGAATCAAGCACTTACCGTTCGTCTTTATGCCCTGTGGGTACTGAGCCTGTCGAAGGACTTCATCAGAGTTTCCTTAACCAGGGAATTTGTTAAATACAATCGTACGGAAATAATATGGATAGACGCCAATTTACCAAACTGGCCTTTTTGAGCGGCGGCCTCCTCTCCCTGCTCAACGGTTGCCGCTCGCTTGCGTCCTCGGCCATGGAACCGCTG
Organism: Methylococcaceae bacterium; assembly: GCA_028748685.1. Lineage (GTDB taxonomy): Bacteria > Pseudomonadota > Gammaproteobacteria > Methylococcales > Methylomonadaceae > Methylomonas. Next base: position 26,649 of record JAJRDU010000014.1, on the reverse strand, counting down.
CCCGCGAACGCGTCGCCGGAAGCCCGCAAGCAGCGGGCGGGCGAGTTGTCCGACAAGGCGCACCAAGCCTTCATGCAGACCGGCGACGACTTTAAAATGCACGGCAACGAACAGATCGTCATGCTGATCTATCCGGGCTTTGCGGCGCTGGACTTGGTCGGGCCGCACTATTTGTTCGCATCGATGATGGGCGCGAAGATTTATTTGATTTCGTCGGCCAACGACCTTAAACCGGTCAAGAGCGGCGAAGGCCTGGAAATTCTGCCGACGCATTTGCAAAGCCAATGTCCGGTTGCGCCGGACATCCTGTTTGTGCCGGGCGGCACCGACGGCACATTGCAAGCCATGAAAAACACCGTCTTCATAGACTTCATCAAAAACCGGGCGGCCGCATCGAAATACGTCACCAGCGTCTGCACCGGCAGTCTATTGCTGGGTAAAGCCGGCTTGCTGAAGGGACGGAAAGCCACTTCGCACTGGGTCACCCTGGAACTATTGCCGGCGTTCGGCGCGATACCGGTCAAGGAGCGCGTGGTGTGGGACGGTAATCTCGTCACCGGCGGCGGCGTCACGGCCGGCATCGATTTCGGCCTGCAAATGGTCGCCGCCTTGCGCGGCAGGCAATATGCCGAGGCGATTCAATTGCAAGCGGAATACGACCCCATGCCCCCCTTCGCTTCCGGCTCGATCGAAACCGCCGAGCCCTTCGTTAAAGACAATCTGGCCGCCATGTTCGCGCCATTGATCGAAAAATTACGCGATGTAAGCCCTTAAGGAAACGCCGAACAGGTTGATTCCGCTCATGGTTCGACAAGGCTCTCTTGAGCGTAGTCGAAGGGCTTATCACAAACGGAATCGGCCACTTACCCTTCGTTCCGAGCCTGTCGAAGGGCTTATTCAGGGTTTCTTTATTATAAAACTGGCTGTGGCAACGTCTCTCAATGCCATCCTGAATAAGGCATAAGACGCGGTTTTTGGCGACTAAGGCAAATGACCCATGGGATTGAGCGATTTAACATAGTTCAGTTTTACGGCGGAAGCTGGGTATTCGCCTAACATTACCCTAAGGCTCGCAAGCATAAGGCTTAAGCGAGTTCTGGCTTGATATTTGTTAGTTATACAGACTGCATTTGCCAAGCCATTCAATCATGATGAACGACGCTAGCCACATTACCCGACTCATCAAAAGCTATGATCAGGAGCTACGGCGGGTGATGTTGAGGCGCTGCGGCTGCATCGAAACGGCCGCCGACATTGTCCAGGAAACCTATCGGCGCATGTTTGTCGGCGACCTTTGGCGACAAGCTGAAAATCCCCGCGCCTTGCTGCATCGCATCGCGGCAAATCTGGCAACCGATATTGAACGCCGTCAAATTGTCTGCGGCCAGTTTGTGGCGGCCGACGATGTGCTGGACGATGCCGCCATGCACGCCAGCGACGGAATCGATCCTGAACAGATAACATCGGCTCGCCAACGCCTGGATAGGCTGGTTGACGCGGTCGAAACCCTGCCGCCCAAATGCCGCCAGGTGTTCATTCTGCGCAAGTTCGAGGAACTGAGTCATGGCGAAATCGCCGAGCGGCTGGGCATCTCCCGAAACATGGTGGAAAAACATTTGCGCAATGCCTTGCTGGTGTTGCAGGAACTTGACGATTTGTAAGCCGGAAAGCTCCTGTTTTTGGGGGGCGATGCGTCCTATAATGACCCTAGCAATATTCCGGTTTATTTCCAATGAAAACCTCTAACTCTTATCTCTCACCCTTAAGCAGGAAGCTTTGTCTTTACGTGCCGTCTCGGCGCGGCCAACGCCCATGAAGCCTTCCGCGGCCATCAAGGCCGCCGCCCGTGATTGGTGGACCAGGCTGGATAGCGATACCGCCAGTGCTCGCGATAGGGCTGAGTTCGACCGCTGGCTGGCAGCCGATCCTTTACATAAGCAAGCCCATGACCAGCTGTGCTCGCTTTGGGGCGAGCTGGACGCCATCAAAATCAGGGTTGCCAAACCTGCCGCCATTGCCCCTAAAAATGCCTTATGGCGCTGGCAGTGGGCGGTGCCGACATTGGCCATGGGCTGTCTGGCGTTATGGCTGTTCAGCCCCTTGTCGGTATTGTTGCGCGCCGATTTTCATACAGGATTCGGCGAGACGCGCGATATTCGCCTGAGCGACGGATCGACCGCGCATCTGAACAGCGATACGGCTTTGGCGGTCAGGATAGACGACGGGCAGCGACAGCTGACCTTACTAAAGGGGGAAGCCTGGTTCGAAGTCAGTCCGGACAAGGCTCGGCCTTTCCAGGTCCATGCCGAACACGGCAACATTACCGCGCTGGGCACCGCCTTTAATGTCAGACTGCGCGATAGCCGGACCGAAGTCAGCGTTACCCAGCACAGCTTGGCGGTCGATGTCGAGCAAGCTCATGGTCCAGCTTTACATGCGGTCGTCGACGAAGGCCAGCAAGTCGTCTACGGCTCCCAAACCGGATTGAGCGCTCCGCAAAACATAGACACGCAAGCCGTAACGGCCTGGCAACGCGGACAACTGGTATTCGAAAACCGGCCGCTGGGCGAGGTGGTTGCCGAGCTAAACCGCTATCATCGCGGCTATCTGTTAATCAATGACGCCGAGATTACCGAACGCCGGGTCAACGGCGTATTCCGCACCGACCAGCCCTTGGCTGTGCTCGACGCTCTGGAAATCTCGCTGAAACTGCATTCCACCCGCGTCGGCGATTATCTGGTCCTGCTGCATCGATAGCCGCTCCAACACTGCCGTAGGGTCGAATTCATTCGACCTATTGCCTACATCCAAAGCAATAAGGTCGAATAAATTCGACCCTACATCTTAACTACACCCAATCGTTTGAAATTTTTTCATTCCTTCACCTCCTGTTTTGCACCGGCCATGCGTCAAAACATTGTTAATCAAAAAATAACAATACAGAGGGACATTCATGATTTTGAAGCATACATCTATCGTCGGACAAGCGTCGGCCCTGGTCCTGGGCGCGGCGCTGACCATATCAGGCGCAGCCAGCGCGGAAGGCGCCAGCCGGTCGTTCAACATTCCGGCCGGCTCAATGGCTACCGCGTTGAACCGCTTGGCGGAAGCCGGCGGCTTGCAACTGGTTTACGATGCGTCGATCGCCGAAGGCTTGCACAGCAAGGGCTTGAGCGGCACTTATGCCCCGGAAGCGGCACTGCAACAGCTGTTGCGCAACAGTGGCTTGAGTTACCGCATCGCCGAGAACGGCAATGTGTTGATCGAGAGGCAACAGCTGAATTACAAACAGGATCTCACCGCATTACCTGCCGTTCAAGTCATTGGCAAAAGTAATTTAAGCTTTGAAGGGGAAGATCCGCGCAATAGCGATTACGCCAGAACGGATGCTACAACCGCCACCAAAACAGACACCCCGATCATGCAAACCCCCATGTCGGTGAAAGTAATTCCTCAACAGGTTTTGAAAGACCAACAGGTGGTTACCCTCGATCAGGCGCTGCGAAATGTCAGTGGTGTGGTAGCCGGTTCCGGAACCGACAGGCAGTTTTTTATCCGCGGCTTCGATGTCTATAACTATTACCGGGATGGCTTCCCGATGCGATACGACTGGTATAACACCCAGGATCTCGCTAATGTGGAGCGAGTCGAGGTATTGAAAGGGCCAGGCTCCATCCTGTATGGACGTGCAGAGCCCGGCGGCATCATCAATTTCGTGACCAAACAGCCGCAGGATTCCCCTTACTACAGTGTTCGTCAGCAATTTGGCTCCTATAGCCATTATCGTACCGATATTGATGCCACCGGTCCTTTGACAGCGAACAAGGATTTGGCCTATCGAGTGAATTTCGCCTATCAGGCTAATGATTCCATCACTGAGTTTAGCGGCGGAGAACGCATATTTGCCGCGCCCACATTACGCTGGAATATCTCCGACAAGACGGTTTCAACCTTGAGAGTCGAATACAGCGACATCACTCGTCGCGGCGATAATCAACTCTTACTGGACGCCAACGGCCATCAATTAGGCCAACATACGCGCAGAAAAAGCTTGAGCGACCCATGGGATTTCACGCAGGACAAATACACTCTAGTTTCTCTAAATACCGAGCATCGCTTCAATGATAACTGGAGCTTGAAGCACCGGTTCAATGCGACTTTCGGTTCAGAAACCTCCCGAAATATCAGCCCTTTTGCCCTATTGGATAACGGCGATGCGCTCCGTGGGTTCTGGACGCAAAACACCGATGGTAGTGATTATTACCGCAATTATTTCAATGCGTTGGAGCTTACCGGCAAATTCGACACCGGGTTTATGAAACACACGCTACTGACAGGTTGGGACTATATGCACACCGATGTCAGGTCAAAAATGTACGGAAACTGGGGTGATCCCGCCTACACCATCAATATCCATAATCCGGTTCACGCCGCGCAGCCCTACGATATTCCGGCCGATCAGGTATTTACCTACGCACCTACTCAACCTTGGTATGGTTTGTACGCGCAGGATCAAATCGAACTGCCTTATCATGTCCATGTAATGGCAGGTTTACGCTATGACAGCGCTGAAACTGCTGGTTACACCCAAACCGGCTTTGGACCGAAAATCCCTAATACGGTCTACTCGGATGACCGGGTTTCACCGCGCGGAGGTGTCTTATGGCAACCTCTCCCGGAGCTCTCAGTCTATGGCAGTTACACGGAAAACTTTGGTGCCAGCAATGGCATAACCGCGACTGGTCAGGTACTGCCCGCCCAAACCGCGCAGCAATGGGAAGCCGGGGTAAAAACCGAACTGTGGGATGGCCGTTTTACCGGCTCTCTTACTTACTTCGACTTGAAAAAGCAAAACCTGAAGATGCAGGATAATCGATTGTTCCAGAGAGCCATTGGCGAAGCGGAAAGCCGAGGTTTAGAACTGGATCTATCGGGTGAAGTCTGGCCGGGTTTAAAGCTGATAGGCTCATACGCTTATACGCCGTTTGCCAAAACCTTAAAAGACACCGAAACAAGCGGTACGATCAACAAACGGTTGCATAACGCACCCGAGAATTCAGGCAACTTGTGGGTTACCTACGACTTTCAAGATGAGTATCTGCACGGCTTGAAATTTGGTGCCGGCGTACAAGCGGTTGGCCGTCGCTACATCGGTTATACGGAATCCATGAAAACCGCTGGTTACGCGACATTAAATCTGATGGCCAGCCAGATGTGGAAAATCGCTGGTACACAAGTAACCGCTCAACTCAATGCCGATAATCTATTGGACAAAACTTATCTGGGGTCGGTGTACAGCTATTCCACGGGTTTGTATGGCGCACCGCGGACTTTCATAGGATCTATCAAAGTAGAATATTGATCTGACATTGCTTCATCGTTCCTGCGGTGCAACTCCAGACGCTGGAGCTTCCCAGCGTCTATTTCGAAGCTGGAATGAGTGTGGCATATCACACGGTGCACTGTGTGATATGCCTTATTTTTGCCTACAGCCTATCTTCAACAGTCACCAATACGCACCTCCAATCTCCAGCCAAACTAACGCTTGTCTCGCAATGGCACTGGATTTGCTGTTACACCACGATTGCAACTTTAGGCGTTTGGCCAGTGTTCAAATTTTCCCCGGATTTCGCCACAGACTTGATAGAGCAACACCGCGACGAATTGCTGGGGTTTTTGTTGAATCGCGTCCACTGCCCTGAAACCGCCGCCGATATTTTGCAGGACGCATTTTTCCGGCTGACGCAATTCGAATCGGAAAGTCGGATCAACAATCCCCGCGCCTTCTTATACAAGGTGGCCGGCAACCTGGCGATCGACCATCTGCGCAAAAGCAATCGCGAACAAGCCCGTTACGCCGCCGAGGAGGAACTGAACGACCATGCCGATGCCGCGCCCAGCATGGAACGGCAGCTATACAGCCAGCAGCAACTCGTCCATCTGAAACAGGCGATTTCCGAACTGCCGCCGCGTTGCCGCGAGGTGTTCGTCCTCCACAAATTCAAACACTATCCCTATTCGCGGATCATGCGGGAGCTGGGCATCGCCGAAAACACCGTGTTGAAGCACATCGTCAAGGCCATGGAGCATTGCCGGCGGCGGATGCGGGAACTGGAAGCGGATAACCGGCATGATGCGTAATCAAGCTGGCGGTCTGGCCGGCATTGATTCAAAATACCCCCGGCCAAACTTGGAATGGATATTAAGCCACGGCTACAGCGTCTTATTGTAAAACCCGTGATGATGTCCATGCCTGATACCCAAGAACTCTCGACCGAACAGCAAGCCATCTGGTGGCAGGCGCGCCTAAGCTCCGACCTGCTCGGCGACGGGCAGCGCCGCGAGTTTGACGCATGGCTGGCCGAATGCCCGGAACACGCCGCTGCCTGGCAGGCCATCAATAGCTTCTGGACGGGACTCGACAGCCTGACGCTGGAAGATATTAGCGACGAAGCCGGCGGACAAGTGCCGGAGTTCCCTCCGGCAAAATCCGGCAGGTCCCCGCGAAGCTTATTCAGGCCCGGCCTGGCCCTGGCCGCATCTTTGCTATTGACTCTAAGCTTTGCTTATCAACAATTCGACCTTTATCTGGCCGATTACCGAAGCGCTACCGGTTTGCAACGGCAAATCGATCTGGCCGACGGCTCAAGCATTCTGCTGAATACCGCCAGCGCGGTTTCCGCGGATTTTTCCGCTGAAAAACGGTTGATCACCCTGCATAGCGGCGAAGCCTTTTTCAAGGTTGCCGCCGATAGGGATCGGCCGTTCGTGGTCAAGACCGAGGCCGGCGAGGTGCGCGCCTTGGGCACCGCATTCGACGTCAGGCGGCAGGATGACGATGTCAGCGTCACGGTATTCGAGCATGCGGTAAAAATCACCACTGCCGGCGGCGAGATCAAGGAAAGGCTGTCCGAAGCCGAGCAACTGTTATTCAGCCGTGACCGTGTAAACGCGGTGAGCCATGTCAATCCGCAGCGCGCCGCCGCCTGGCATCAGCAACGCATGGTGTTTCAGGACAAACCGCTGGCGGAAGTCGTGGCCGAATTGGACCGCTATCGCCCCGGCAAGATCATAATCCTAGACGACGCGATCAAAAACCTGCCCATCACCGGCGTATTCGGCATCGCCGATACCGACGTCGCGCTGCAATCCATAGAGCAAAGCCTGGCGGTGAAGGTCAGAAAAGTCACCGACCATTTGGTTTTGCTGTCTGCCAAATAAATCCATGTAGGGTCGAATTCATTCGACCCTTAAGGTCAACAGGGCGATTAAAATCGCCCAAAAAAATTTAAACAGGGAATGGATACCTTGCCCAAGCAGCATCGTCTTTATCTGCAAGTAACCTGATTTACCAATCGGCAAACAGGAAGCTGAATTTTTCCACGGACTCAATGATTGGAGAGCAGATGATCGACAGTTTCACATCCGGCGCGGCAGGCGTCGATTCCCACAAAGCGGGTCGAGTATCGACGCCAACGTCAAGCAAACGACGGCCGATTGCCGCAGCGATTTCCGCCCTCTGCGCCGGTTTTCTGCTGCTGACGGTTAATCCGCAATCCGCCACTGCGGCCCCCGACAACGCCGCCACGGAACAAGCTATCAACTTTTCTATTCCCGCAGGCTCCTTGTCCGACGCCTTGCTGCAATTCTCCGAAACCAGCGGCCGGAAAGTGTTGTTCAATGCCGACTTGGTGCGCGGATTGAGCAGCAGCGGATTAAAAGGCCGGTTTACCGCTCAGCAGGCATTGCAAAAATTGCTGAGCGGCAGCGGTTTGGTGCCGAGAGAAACCGGGTCCGGCAGCGTGACGCTGGAAAAAGCCACTGTTGTGGAGCCACAGTCTTCGGCAACATTACCCTCGGTTACTGTAACCGGCAAAACCGCCTACGATTCCACCGATCCTTACAACACCGACTACACCCGCCCCAACGCGTCAACGGCCACCAAAACCGACACGCCTATTATGGAAACGCCTTTTGCCGTGCAGGTCATACCCAAACAGGTGATGCAAGACCAGCAAGCTGTCCGTATGGAAAGGGCCGTGGAAAATGTCAGTGGTGTCTATTCCAACCGGGGAGCCGGTGGCGTCAGTGGCGGACAAAGCCCTACTTTTATTCGCGGCTTTCAGACCTTTGAGTTTTACCGCGACGGCGGTAAATTCAATGGTGGTTTTATAGTCAATGGCCCTCGCGAGATGGCCAACATAGAACGAATTGAAGTACTCAAGGGGCCGGCCTCGATACTCTTCGGGCGCATGGAGCCAGGCGGATTGGTCAATATCGTCACAAAAAAACCGTTGGAGATGCCTTATTACTCCTTGCAACAGCAATTTGGCTCGTTTGATTTTTATCGCACCACAGTCGATGCCACGGGGCCCGTAACGGAAGACAAATCCGTGCTGTACCGCGTTAACCTGGCTTATGAAAATGGCGGTTCGTTCCGGGAGTTTCTACAAAATGATAGGTTGTTTTTTGCTCCCACCGTCCACTGGACGATCAGCGATAAAACCCAGGCGAATTTCCACATGGAATACCAGCACAGCAACGATCCTTTTGACAGGGGACTGTTCGCGGTAGGCAACCGCCCGGTCGATTTGCCCCGCGAACGCAATTTGGGTGAGAAGGGGCGGGCAGCCGAGAGCGAAACGTTCAATGTAGGCTTTGACTGGTCGCATGCGTTTAACGACAATTGGACGCTACGTCATCGCTTCGACGCCATTTTCCTACCCAAAGCCAATACGCTGCCTGTCGTAAATTCCAACGGCCCTGTGAATGCCGCCACCTGTACCCCCACCGGCTGTCTAGTGAACAGGGGGATATTCCGTGATCAGCGCGACGACAAGAATTATTACACTACCTTGGACTTGCTCGGAAAATTCAACACCTGGGGCATTAAGCATACGGTGCTGATTGGGGGAGACTATCAGCGCCTCGACCACAGCACTGACTTTGCCTTTACACCGTATTTACGCATAGATGCTTACAACCCGCGGCACACGGGTCTGGATTTGAACGCCGGTAGGTTCGGTGGCAGTATTAACAACCCGCTTAATTTTGGACAAAATGCTTTTACCGAAGAATGGGGCGGATTCTATACACAGGATCAGATAGAGCTTCCTTATCATGTCCATCTGTTGGCGGGTTTTAGATACGACACGGCAAGGTTTACAGAGTCACAAACCTTCAGTTCATCTGGAACCGTGACAAACACAGCTGACACCACGAACCAGGAGGCGGTCAATCCCCGCTTCGGCATCTTGTACCAACCTATTCCCGAAGTCAGCGTCTATGGCAATTACGTTGAGAATTTTGGCTCGACTAACGGCATCAATGCCGATGGAAAAGCATTGCCTTCGACCACCGCGCAACAGTTTGAAGCAGGCGTTAAGACCGAACTGTTCGACAAACGCCTAACCACCACGCTCTCGTGGTTCGACATTACCAAACAGAATATCGCCGTGACCGATCCTAATCCTGATAATGCACTGCGTGGTTTTCAAACCGCTGTCGGTGAAGTTCGCAATCAAGGGATAGAACTGGATGTGGCAGGCGAAGTTTTGCCGGGCTGGAATGTCATCGGCAGTTACTCTTATATTGATTCCCAAATCACCAAGGACACTGGGAAGGATGCTAATGGCAACATCACCCAAGGTAATCAAGGACACCGGCTGTTTAATGTGCCGCGCAACATAGCCAGTCTTTGGAACACCTACGAGTTTTTAGGTGGCGATTTACGCAGACTTAAATTCGGCGGCGGTGTGTTGGTCCGCGATCAAAGACAGGGGGATAACGCTGGGTCCTTCCAACTGCCGGGTTATGCGACCGTCAATCTGCTAGCCTGCTACACGGTAAACCTGGGTAAAAGCAAATTCACCACCCAACTGAATATCGACAATCTGCTGGATAAAAATTACTACGATAGCGCCACAAACAGCACGGCTTATGGTATTTATCCCGGTGCTCCGCGCACCGTGTTGGGTTCGATCCGGCTTGAATTTTAAGTTAGGCTTGCCCCAAAAAGTCTATCAGTTGACCTGGATGACAAATTCGGTCCAGGGTCGTTGGTAACATGGGCCGCAGAACTAAAGAAAAAACAGGTGATATGCCTTAGAGCTCTGTGGCATATCACGCACTTTTTAGCCTTATATTCCACTGTCAATAGTTATAGTCCTCGCACATCAAATTTCGGCACATCAGTTCCCTCTCCCTTCGGGAGAGGGTTAGGGTGAGGGTGTCAACAAGCTGAATTTTGATGTGCGAAAGGTATATAGCCAGGCTCAACAAGCTGTTACGCGGCAAAGTCTGAGCTGCCTTAACACGCAATAAATCGGCCTGGCATGAAGCATGCTTTGGTTATTGCCACAATTAACGCAGATCACGGACCGATTTTCTCCGCGCATGGCATTTTCAGACCACGACATTTACCGGATTTTTTTAAATAGCCGTCCGCAAATCCAGCGCTTCCTGCATCAACGCATCCGTTGTCAGGACACCGCCGCCGATTTGATCCAAGATATTTACCTGCGGCTGATGCTTTTAAAACCTCCGCCCAGCAGCGAAATCGAAGTCCGCGCCTGGCTGTTTACCGTGGCCTCCAACCTGTCCATCGATCACATCCGCACCCAGAAGCGCCGCACCGACCTGCTCGATCAGCACCTGGGCGACGAAACCGACATCGACCATTCCACAGCTCCGGAGCAGATCGCCGAGGATAGGGAGCAGTTGCAGCAAGTGCAATTGGCCCTGGCGGAATTGCCCGACCAATGCGCGGAGATTCTCTACCTGAGCCGGGTCGAGGGCCTGAGCCATGCCGAAATCGCTCGGCAACTTAAAATCTCCACCAGCTGGGTGGAAAAACAGCTGGCGCGGGCCTTGAACCATTGCCGCCTGGCCGTCGATAGATAGTGTGGCCTTAAGCCCGCTGGTTCGTTATAGTGATTATCCAAACCCACTCATCCCGCCGCCGATGACCGAATCCCTTCTTCAAATCCGCGAACACATCCGCCAGGAAGCCGTCGCCTGGCAGGTTCGCCTGACTTCCGGCGCCGTGACGGCTGAGACAAAGGCCGCATTCGAAAGCTGGCGGCGGCAGAAACCCGAGCACGAACAAGCCTATCGCGATCTCGAAACACTCTGGCGACAACTGCCCGCTCCGCTGCTGGCCGACCGTCGTCGCCGCCGGGAACTCGCCACCAAACGCAAACGCGAACATCTGCGCCGACAGGGTTTGAGCCTGGCCGTAGCGGCCTCGCTGGTGCTGGCGGTGGTTGCGGGGATCTATCCGGATTATCTGCAACATCCCCTGGCCGATTACCGCACCCGCATCGGCGAACAGACCTCTATCACGCTGGCCGACGGCAGCATCGCGCATCTGAATACCGACACCGCCATCGACGTGGCCATTAGCGGCAACGAGCGCAGCATTGAATTGTTGCGCGGCGAAGCGGAATTCGACGTTGCCCACGACGCCGCCCGGCCTTTCAGGGTAGCGGCCGGGCAGACCACCACCGAAGCACTAGGTACCCGTTTCATCGTCCGTTACGATGGCAACGAAGGTGCAGTGACTCTGCTGCAAGGCAAGGTTCGCACCAGCCGGCCATCGGCCGAAGGCACGCAAACCGACAGCGCCACGCTGCAAGCCGGCCAGCAAGTCGCATTCGATGCCGAACATATTGGTTCACCGCGAGCCGTGGAATTGAGCAGCGCCGACACTTGGCGGCGTGGCCGGCTATTGATGAATTTCGTGCCCTTGAAACAGGTAATCGCCGAAATCAACCGCTACCGGCGCGGCCAGATTCAACTGCTGGACGACAAGCTGGCGGAAAGCGAAGTCAATATTGCCGTCGACATCAAGCAGATCGATGCCTGGCTGGATGCCCTGCAACAAACCATGCCCGTCAAGGTTATCCATGCGGGGCCGTTGGTGTTTTTGCAATATTGATGATTAGTCGCTAGAGTAAATCGCGCTTTTTCCCGAAAGCCGAGAATTAAGGAGTCGAAATCTTATGAATACAGCAGGATTAATCTATCAGGAATCGCAAATACTCCCTGAAAACCTGCGGACGGAAGTGTTGGATTTCATCGGTTATCTAGAGTCGCGCTATGCCGTCGAGTCGGAAAATATCGATACCCAGAAGAAAATAGCCGAACTGGAAGGGGCTTTTGCTCCGTATCGCAAAAGCTTCGCTGAGTTTTCTTTTAATCGCGACGAAGCGAATGAACGTTAATTTTGTTGATACCAATGTAGTGATTTACAGTGTCGGCGATGACCAGGAAAAACGCAGTAAAGCATTGGCATTACTGGTGACAAGGCCTGTACTATCGGCACAAGTTCTCAATGAAACCGCACACACAATGCGGCGTAAATTGCGGTTTGAATCGGCTGAAATTAGCGCAGTCATTCTGCGCTTGATTCAAGAATGCCATATCGTTCCGATAACGGCCGACACGACCTTGTCGGCGTTGAACATAGCCGAGCGTATAAGTTCTCGATTTACGACAGCCTGATTATTGCGGCTGCTTTGGATGCCGATTGTACGACCTTGTATTCAGAGGATATGCAGCATCGGCAAATCATTGAAAACCAGCTGACTTTTGTTAACCCGTTTCTGGTGGATCGCTAACCGGTTAAATCAGTAATCCTGCGACAATTTGCCGCACATTAATTTGTACGGTATCGCCCCTCGTCAATCGTTCTCAGCTTGAACACATCTTCACTGAGGACATAAAAACATGAGAAATAAAGGAATTCCAGTCTCCGGAACGGACAAAATCCGGCGTAACCGCTCGCTTGGTATCACGGCTCTGCCGCTTTATTTGGGATTGGTGGCATTGAGCGTACCTCTGACCGGACAGGCCGAAAGCCCAATCGTCAGCAGCGAAAGCCGCGGCTTCAACATCGCGCCGCAGCCATTGTATTCCGCACTCAGCGCACTGGCAGAACAATCCGGCGTGCAATTCGTTTACAACTCGGAGCTGGTCAAGGGGATCGATTCGCCAGGCGTCAGCGGCCAATATTCGCTGGACGGCGCATTGAAGCGCTTGCTGGCGGGTTCGGGGATTGGCTATCAATTCAATAGTGGTAATACCGTGACGCTGGAGAAGATGGCAGTGGTGGAGCCGCAATCGGCAACGACATTGCCAATGGTAACAGTGACGGGAAAATCCGGCTATACCGACAACGATCCGTACAATCCCGATTACTCTCGCACGAACGCCATTACTGCCACCAAGACCGATACGCCGATTATGGAAACGCCAATGTCGATTCAGGTGGTGCCTAGAGCCGTAATGAGCGATCAAAAAACCACAACCATCAAAGATGCGCTCGAAAACGTCAGCAGCATACGTCCTCAATCATCGTTGGGACTAAGCAATGGCTATATCGTCCGTGGCTTCAGGAATGGCCGGATTTATCGCAATGGTTTGGTAGCCAACGGCTTGGGTATTGGGGAAGGCACTCAATTCGATTCAGCCAATCTCGAACGCGTCGAAGTTCTAAAAGGCCCGGCGGCGGTTTTGTTTGGCCGCATCGAGCCTGGCGGCTTAATTAATCTGGTCACTAAAAAACCTCGGGATGAAGCATATTATTCAGTGGAACAACGTTTCGGCTCTTACGATTTTTTTCGAACCGAATGGGATGCCACCGGCCTTATTACGGGAGATAAGTCGTTAAGCTATCGCTTTTCCGGCGCTTATCAAAACAATAAGTCATTTCGGGATTTCAATTTTAATGACCGGGTTCTGGTGAATCCGTCTGTGACCTGGCGGCCCAGCGATGCGACCGAAATATCCTTGGACCTGGAAGCATTGCATGAGGACTACCAGGTTGACAGAGGCTTGTTTGCTATCGGCAATCGCCCGGCACCTATTCCCGTTGGTCGATCCTTTATCGACCCCAACGATCCAGTCGACACGAACTCCAAGGTGAACCTCGGCTTCAATTTAACCCATGCGTTCAATGAAAATTGGACATTACGGAATCGATTCCTGGCTTCGTTTATTTACGATAAAAACACCTCCGTCAAACCCGCCAACGGCTTTACCGTAGAACAGTTTTTCGATCCGAGCTCGGGTAATCGCACCTATTCGCGGAATATACTTTCCCAAACATCCAACAACGAAACCTATACGACCAACCTGGATTTGACTGGAAAGTTTAACTTATGGGGAGTCAGTCATCAGACCTTGATCGGTGTCGATTATTTGAGGGCAGTCGGCAGCTATGAATTCTTTGGTAACTACCAGGATCCGGTGCCGGGACTGGACATCGATATTTATAACCCGGTATACGGTATTGATCCTTCGTTTTATGCCACTGCGCTGGCAACGCCTTCCGATGGCGGTGCTAATCATTACTTGTTCAGGGACGATTGGTATGGTGCGTATTTCCAGGATCACATTACCCTATGGGATAAGGTCCATATATTGGGTGGCGGCCGCTACGATTGGGCAAGAACCGGTATCGGCATAGGCAATTCATCTAGCGCTGCCGAAGCCGCCTTACCTTCACGTCGGGATGAAGGCTTTAGCCCACGAGTGGGGCTTCTCTATCAACCCTGGACTTGGGCCAGTATCTACGGGAATTGGACCACTTCATTCGGTGCCAACAATGGTGTGACAACCTCTGGCACTACGATCAATCCGGAAATCGGCGAACAATTCGAGGCCGGGGTCAAAACCGAGTTTTTCGATCAACGTTTGTCTACAACGTTGGCTTATTACCATTTAACCAAAGAAAATTTAATGACCCGCGATTTTAGTAGTCCCGATCCTTTTGCGAGCGCGGCTATCGGCAAAGCACGCAGCCAAGGTATTGAATTGGATATGACGGGGCGGCTTACCGATGAACTCAGCATCATCGGCAACTATGCATATACTGACGCCCGCATCACCAAAGACTTTTCCGGCCTTCAGGGCAATCGCCTGAACAACGTGCCGGAGCATTCAGGCAGCTTATGGCTCAAATATGATATTCAGCACTATGAGCCATTGAATGGCTTGAGTTTTGGCTTAGGCGTGTTTGCCGCCGGACAACGGCAAGGCGATAACGATAATACCTTTGTGTTACCCGGCTATGCCCGATTGGATGCCTTCGCCAGCTATACGTATCAACTTGGCAAATCTCGTTTAGTCACTCAACTCAATGTCCGCAATCTGCTGGATAAAACCTATTACGAATCCACCGATCCCTTCCAAAATGCGCCACCACGTGTCGGTATTTACCCTGGTGCCCCACTAACTGCGATGGGGTCGATACGTTTGGAATTTTAGTGAACACAGGCTGGGTTACTCTTTCGCAAGCCAGCATTTGCTTGGTGGGTTGGGGTTCGACACCTCGGTCTGAACATTTCACCCATTGTGCTGGCTCACAAAAACGTTACGGACGGGTTTATTCTCCCTTTTTGATGCACGCGTCGGGGCGTCGAAGTAATTTAATAGTACGACGATCAGAATGGGGATTTTCTGCGCTGAAACGTCCTAAATAGAAACCCGCTTATGCCGCGAAACCCAAGGAACGGGCTTGTCCCCCTAAAAGCTGCAAGAAACAATGACCAACGACACGAATCATATCGACGCAATACCTTACCGCCATCTGCCAAATTACCGTCTGACCCGCCTGAAAGCCCGCCGCCAGCACTGGCTGACCGTGCATTTGTGGCTGGGCCTGACATTGGGCTTGTTGCTTTCTATTTACGGCATCACCGGCAGCATCCTGGTGTTTCATCCGGAAATCGACGAATGGCTGAATCCTGTTATGCTGACCGTGGAGGTGCCAACGCATGCAGAGTATCGGCCTTTGCCCGAGATTTTTGCGGCCGGTCGGGAAGCGATGCCGCCACAAGCCAAGCACAACTTCGCCACCTATCCGCGCGACGCTGAGGCTGCCTTCAAGTTGAACTTTACCGTCCCTGGCGCGGATGGCATGGAGCGCTGGCTAGTGGCGGTCGACCCTTACACTACGAGGGTCACCGGCAAGCAGTTGCAAGGTCGGTCCAACGACTGGCTGCCCAATACTTTCATCGGCTTAATGTTCGAACTCCATTACGCGCTGTTGATTCCGTCCGAGGAAGTCAGCGCGATAGTCGTCGGCGTCTCGGCGGCGCTGCTGATTATCTCGACCTTGACCGGCCTGATCGTCTGGTGGCCGTTGACCGGCAAATGGCGGCAGGCGCTGACGTTTAAATCCGGTGCCGGCAAGGTGCGCTTCAATTACGATCTGCACAAGGTCAGCGGCTTTTACACGGCGTTGGTGATGATACCAGTGCTGTTTTCCGGGATTTACATGGTGTTGCCGCATAACGTGGTGCCGGTGCTGGAGCTGTTCTCGCCGGTCACCTATCGCTACTGGTTTCATTCCACGCCATCTACGCCGGATGCGCCGGCTATCGGCATGGATCAAGCGGTGGCGATTGCGCTACAGCAATACCCCGGTGCCCGGCCACACTGGATTTACGGCGCGCCAAATCCCACTCAAACCTATACGGTTTGCCAGGACGGCGTCGATGCGCCCGGCAGTTGGCTTGAACGCCGCTGCACGGTCATCGACCGCTACAGCGGCAAGATTCTGGACCTGGACGACCCCAGCCTGCCGAGCGCGACGGCTGGCGAGATATTCACCCACTGGCAATGGCCGCTGCATTCCGGCCAGGCGTTCGGCATGACAGGGCGGATTTTGGTGTTTATCACCGGCCTTGCTTGCCCGGCACTATTCATCACCGGCGTGATCCGTTGGCGGCAGAAAGTTAAGGCTAAATGCATGCAAGATGGTAAACGTTCTGCATAGGGTACGGAAGCGATGAGCTGATAGAAATGGGCCAGTCGCATCGCGGCGTCGTCAACCTCACAACCGTAGAAACTCGACACTCCGCAGCCCCAAAGTAAAGTGTGTCATATGCCGCACTTTGTTCATCGCGCTCCCCAAACTTTCGTCGCGAGCGACGGCAATTCACCGGCATACCCCTTATATGCTCTAGCCTTCCCGGTTCGCGGCTTAAAATTTGCTAAGGCTAAGGACATTCCTTGGCTAACTGTGTCATTTCATGGATGCAATCACCGAACCCGATCTACTCGCCAGCTTTATGCTTCATCAAAAGGAGCTCCAGCAATTTTTGACACATAAGGTCAATTGCGCCGAGACAGCGGCCGACTTGATTCAGGAAACCTATCTGCGCATCGCCCGTTATTCCGCCGACGGCGAGATCGCCAACCAACGGGCGTTCGTGTTTCGCATCGCCGACAATCTGGCCCTGGATCATTTGCGCAGCCGGGCCAGGCACGAGCAACGCGACGGCGGCCTGGTCGACGAAGACCTGGTTTGCCGCCAACCGCAACCGGACAGCATGCTAGAGGGGCAACAACAAATGGAATTGTTCGAAAAACTTATCTACCAACTGCCGCCGCAATGCCGCACGGTATTCTTGTTGTGCCGAGTGGAAGGCAAGCGTTATTCGGAAGTCGCCGCCGAGCTTGGAATATCGCCACGCACGGTGGAAGCCCATATGCACAAGGCTTTGAAGCTATTGAAAGACCGTATCGATTTTCTTTGAGTATGGATAAGGCTTCCTCCATGCAATTTAACGCGTTTCAAAAATCGTGGCATCATGCCCCGCTCGCCTTAACGGTTTGTATCCCTCGCCATGCCTGAAAATTTCCAGCCAGCAACATCCGCATCGGTTTCCGACCAGGCCAGCGCCTGGTTTGCCCGCCTACAGGCCGACGATGTCTGCGACGAAGAACGCCGTCGCTTTCAAATTTGGTACCAGGCTCATCCCCTACATGCCGAAGCGTACGAAAAAACCCGCAAGCTGTGGAGCCTGCTGCAAATGCCTGCGGAACGCGTACACCAACGCCTGCAAACCGAAAATTCCTGCCTCGAAGCCGGCGATCAAGAAATCAGGCGAAGAAGCGCCGACAGGGTAGTTAATTCGCCCGTGGCCGGCAGAAGAAACATGCATTGGGCATCCCTGGGCTGCCTGGGCCTATTGTTGATGTTTGCGGGCTGGCACCTGCCTGGCCAATTACAAAACTGGCGTAGTGATTACCACACTGCGGCGGGCCAGCAACTCAGCGTCGATTTGGAAGACGGCTCCCGTCTGACGTTGAATACCGATACGGCATTGGCGGTCCATTACGGCGACAGCCTGCGCAAGATCGAACTGTTACGCGGCGAGGCCTATTTCGAAGTGGCGCCGAACAAGAGCAGGCCGTTTGTCGTCGATGGCGGCCAAGCGACGGCACGCGCGGTCGGCACCGCCTACGGGGTCCGCAAACAAGGCGACGAGCTGCAAGTCGTCGTCAGCGAAGGCACCGTGGAAGTCGCCGCCGATGACCTCAAGGCTTCGGTGCATGCCGCCGAGCAGGTAGATTATCGAGAGGGCCGGCTGCAAGCCGTCGCCAAGCTCGACAACCTCGACGCGCTGGCCTGGCGGCGCCAGCAAACGGTATTCCACCGCCAGACTTTGACGAACGTATTGCAGGAAATCAACCGTTACCGCAAAGGCCGCATCGTCGCCGTCAATCCAAAATTGGCGGAACGGGTGGTCAACGGCGTCTTCAATAACGGCGATCCGGAGGCCGTGGTGGCGGCGCTGACCACCACCTTGCAGGCCAAAGCCTTGCGGATGCCGGGCGATCTGGTGTTGCTGTATTGACGAAATCAGCCTGTCGCCGGAAATCTCGTCCCGCCCGCCATCAAAGAACAAAAATATTTTTTCCGCCACTAAGGGTAAGCCCAAACTCGCGTCGTCTTTGTCGGTAATACCATTCATTGACAAAGGAGTTTGACAAATGAAATACCCCGCACCGGCTCGCCGCAACCATCTCATCGCCTTGGCCGCAGCCGGCCTGTTGGCTCCCGCCGTTACAATAGCCGCCGAACAAGCTGCGCAAAAATTCGACATCCAATCCCAAGCGCTTTCCTCGGCATTGACCCGGTTTTCTGCGGTAACCGGTTTACAAGTGCTATACGAAGGCGACATCGCCGAACATATCACGGCCCCGGAATTGAAAGGCTCCTACAGCCCGGAACAAGCTCTGCAAAAACTGCTGCGAGGTTCCGGTCTGAATTTCCGATTCAGCAACGGCAATACCGTGACTGTGGAGAAGATGGCGGTGGTGGAACCACAGTCGGCGACGACCACTTTGCCGACCGTTACCGTCGCGGGTAAGGCTAGCGGCGATGCCACCGATCCCTACACTCGGGATTACACGACGTATAAGACAACAACTGCAACCAAAACCGATACGCCTATCTTCGACACACCGGTGTCGATTCAGGTCGTTCCCAAGGCCGTGATGGATGACCAGAAGAGCAGCCGAATCAAGGATGCGCTGGAAAATGTCAGCGGTGTCCGCGCCCAGTCCAGCATCGGATTCGGCACGGGCTTCATCATGCGGGGCTTTCGAACCGACCGGATTTACCGTAACGGTCTGGTGGCGACGCCACGCAGTTTTTACAGCGAGTTCGACGCGGCCAATCTGGAAAGTATCGAAGTGCTGAAAGGCCCGGCAGCCGTACTGTTCGGCCGCAGCGAGCCTGGCGGCCTGATCAATGCCACCACCAAAAAGCCGCTGGATGTGCCCTACTATTCGCTTGAGCAGCAATTCGGTTCCTACGATCATTACCGCACCCAGTGGGATGCCACGGGACCGGTGACCGACGACAAGTCGCTACTATATCGTTTCACCGGTTCCTACCAAAACAACAACTCATTCCGGGATTTCGTTTTCAACGACAGAATCATGGTTTCGCCGACCGTCACCTGGCGGCCCAGCGACGCCACCGATTTGACCCTCAACGTCGAAGGCGTCGAGCAGGAATATCAGGCCGATTTCGGTATTCCGGTAGTAGGAAAGCGACCCGCACCGATTCCGATCAGCCGCTCGTTTGGCGACCCTAACGATCCCATCGACCATCTGTCCAAGGTGCATCTGGGCACCGAGTTTAACCATCGCTTCAACGACGACTGGGCCATTCATAATCGCTTCCTGGCGACCCGTCAGCATACCGACCAGGTCTTCATCAATCCGGCCGCGAATTTTGGCGACGCCTTGCAAGCCGACAACAGGACTCTGGTCCGGAATATTTTTTCCCAGGAGGATGAAACCGAAGCCTATACCACTAACTTGGACCTGACCGGCCATTTCCAACTATGGCAAACCAAACACGAAACCCTGGTTGGCTTCGATTTCATGAGGGCCTACACCGGTTACCACACGCAAGGCGATTATCAGACGCCGAATCCCGCACTGAACATCGATATTTACAATCCAAGCCCTAGCTATGGTATCCGGCAATCGTTGATAGATGCCACGCTGGCAAGCTATCCGCCTAACCCTGGCAGAAACTATTCGATGTTCGAGGACCAGTGGTACGGCGCCTATTTTCAGGATCGCATTACATTATGGGACAAGCTGCACATTCTGGGTGGCGGCCGTTATGACTGGGCGGAAATCGGTAGAGGCAGTGGCGCAAGCTGGACGGCGGCTAACGATGCGCTGGAACACTCGTCGCCGACGCGCATCCGGAAGGATGAAGGCTTTAGCCCAAGAGTCGGCATACTGTACCAACCCTGGACCTGGCTTGGCATTTACGGCAACTGGACGACTTCGTTCGGCGCCAATAATGGCATCACCGCCAGCGGTTCCTCGATCGCGCCTGAAACCGGCGAACAATTCGAGGCGGGCGTTAAAACCCAGCTGTTCGATGACCGCTTGTTGACGACGCTGGCCTATTACCATTTGACCAAAAACAATATCATGACCGCCGATCTGAGTACCGCCGACCAGTTCGACAATATCGCCATCGGCCAGGCCCGCAGTCAGGGCATCGAACTGGATGCGACCGGTCGCATCAACCAAGGTTTGAGCCTCATCGGCAACTATGCGTATACCGATGCCCGCATCACCAAAAACAATGATGGCGTGGTCGGCAGTCGCTTGAACAATGTCCCCGAACATTCGGGCAGCGTCTGGCTCAAGTACGACTTTAACGGCTATCAGGCCGCCAATGGTTTTAGCGTCGGCCTGGGCAGCGTGGTCGCTGGAAAACGCGAGGGTGATTATTACAACAGCTTTCAGCTACCGGGCTATGTGCGGGTCGATGCCTTTGCCGCCTATAAATGGCAGATCGACAAAACCCGGGTGACTGCCCAGTTCAATATTCGCAATCTGCTGGATAAACGTTATTACGAATCCACCGATCCCGATTCCAATGTTGCGGCGCGTAACGGGGTATATCCGGGAGCGCCGTTGATGGCAATAGGATCGCTGAAAGTCGAGTATTAAAACCGGAGGGGGCGAGCGGTGTGATGCGTGCCGCTCGACTGCGTCCACTCAAACCAAGTCATTGCACCATGAAAACCGACATTTCGGCAGCATCTCTCCCCACTAAAGGCATGAGGCTAATCCGGTTGAAAGCCCGCCGTCAACGCTGGTTGAAGATTCATCTATGGTTGGGCCTGAGTTTGGGTTTGCTGCTGACGATCTATGGCATCACTGGCAGCATTCTGGTATTTCATGCCGAAATCGACGAATGGCTGCATCCGGAGATGCTGGTGGTGAAGGCACCGATGCATGCCGAGTATCGGCCCTTGGCTGAAATTTTCGCGGCCGGCAAGGCAGTGATGCCGCCTCAAGCGAAGCATAATTTCGCCACCTATCCCCGCAACGCGGAAGCTGCGTTCAAGTTGAACTTTACCGTCCCTAGCGCGGATGGCGTGGAACGCTGGCTAGTGGCGGTCGATCCCTACACGGTGCGGGTCACCGGCAAACAACTCCAGGGAAGGTTCGGCGACTGGTTGCCCAACACCTTTATCGGCCTGATGTTCGAACTCCATTACGCGTTGTTGATTCCATCCGAGGAAGTCTGCGCGATAGTAGTTGGCGTCTCGGCGGCATTGCTGATTATCTCGACCTTGACCGGCCTGATCGTCTGGTGGCCGCTGACCGGTAAATGGCGGCAAGCCTTGACCTTCAAAGCCGGCGCCGGCAAGGCGCGCTTCAATTACGACCTGCACAAAGCCGGCGGTTTTTACACGGCGCTGGTGATGATCCCCGTTCTGTTTTCCGGGGTTTACATGGTGCTGCCGCGCAACGTGGTGGCGGTGCTGGAGCTGTTCTCGCCGGTCACCTACCGCTACTGGTTTCATTCCACGCCACCTTCGCCGGATGCGCCGGCGATCGGCATGGATCAGGCCGAGGCTATCGCCTTGAAACAATATCCGACGGGCCGGCCGCACTGGATCTACGGCGCGCCAAATCCGACTCAAACCTACACGGTATGCCAAGATGGCGTCGATACGCCCGGCAGCATTCTGCAACGCCGCTGTACGGTGATCGACCGCTACAGCGGCAAGATTCTGGATCTGGACGACCCCAGTATGCCGACAGCCACGGCCGGCGAAGTATTCACCCACTGGCAATGGCCTCTGCATTCCGGCCAAGCCTTCGGCATGACCGGGCGGATATTGGTGTTCATCACCGGACTGGCTTGCCCGGCGCTATTCATCACTGGCGTGATACGCTGGCTACAAAAACGGCGTTCGGCAAAATTTCAAAGGACAATTGTAAGCGGGTGATGTCGCTTACTGCGGCGAAGCATCCGCCGGAGAGTCTCTAATCCGAAAAGTGTGTCATTTGACGCAGTGAGTGTGGCATATCACTGAATGCCCCGCGCCTATAGTTCGCGTAACGCCTAGAATGCTCTTGTGGCACAAGGTTTGCTGTAACGAGCTGTCCACCCTATGAGACGGGAATCGCCGCAGTATGACACAACAACACGACAGCATTGTTAGCTCCGGGGAGCTTGCCGAATTCTTCAACGTCCGCCATTCGCAATTGAAGCAATACCTGTATTGGATGGTGCATTCGCACGACGTCGCCGAGGAACTGGCCCAGGAAACCTATCTGCGCTTTCTGAAACAGTCGTCTCCGCACCTGCCCATACTCGATTTGAACGCCTTCTTGTTTACGATCGCCGGCAATCTGGCTCGCGACCATGTTCGCAGTTTAAAGCGTCAACAAAACCGCGAATACTTGCCGCTGGACGACGATTTGCCGGATCAAAAACCCAACACGGAAGAACTGATTGCCAGACAATGTCTGGAGGAACAATTGCAACGTGCCATTGCTAGCTTGCCGGAAAAGACCCGGGAAATTTTTTTGCTATATCGCGCCGACAATCTTAGTTACCGGCAAATCGCCGCCCGGCTGAACATTTCCGAACGCACCGTGGAATATCATCTGCGTCAGGCAATGCTGCTATGCCGAAACTTTTTGACAAATTCCTGACCGTTGCTTAAATAGTGGGCCTCTTTCAGCCGGCAGCAGTCGGCGACGGTTCCGCATTCCGGAGTTTTTGCCATCGACCCGACATCCCTAACCAACGACCACGACGAATTGTTTTCGGCCGCCAGCGCCTGGTTTTTCCGCTTGCGCGCCGACGATGTCGTCAGCGACGAGCACGACGCCTTCGTCGCCTGGCTCGCCAGCAACCCCGCGCATGCCGAGGCTTGGGACGAGGTACAAAAACTGTTCGCGGAACTGGACTCGCCGGCCAAGCGCATCCGCCAGCAGCAACGGCTCGCCGCCGCCCATTCTTCGCCGGCGAAGATAACCGAAGCCGTTCCAAAACCACGCCGTCTATTCTACCCGACAAGCGCGGCGGCTCTGGCCTGTGTGGCCTTGGCGCTGATGTTTATTCAACCCGCTTGGCTGCAAAATCTGCACAGCGATTACCACACCGCCATCGGCGAGCAACGCCGGATCGAACTGGCCGACGGTTCCACGGTGCTGCTGAATACCGACTCGGCCATAGCCGTTGATCTTCAGGCGGATCAACGCCGGGTGCAGTTACTACGCGGCGAGGCATTTTTCCAAGTGGCCCATGCCTCGCAGCGGCCGTTTCGGGTGGTGGCGGGGGATACCCAGGCGCGGGTCACCGGCACCGCATTCAGCGTAAATCGTGACAATTCGGAGGTAACGGTCACCGTCAGCGAAGGGCGGGTGGAAACCAGTCGGCCGGAAAACCCTGATCCCGTCATCGCGTTGACGCCGGGCCAATCGGCCGTTTATGCAGACCAACAGCCTGCCGTGGTGCAGGCCGTGGATACCAACCGCAGCTTGGCTTGGCGGCAAGGGCAAATGGTGTTTGTGCAGGCGCCGCTGGCCGAGGTGGTGGAACAGATCAACCGCTATCGCCCCGGTCGGCTGATCATCACCGATCCGCAACTGGAAAACCGGCCGATTACCGCGGTGTTTTCCGTTAACCACTTGGACGATGCGGTGACCGCGCTGGAACGCACCCTAGGTATACAGGCCAGGCGACTTACGGATTATCTGGTGCTGTTGGGCTGAGACGCGAAAAAAATTTCACCACTCCCTAGGGATTTTCCGCCAGCCAGCGTCCTTCAGGGGTAATGGGCCGAATCGGCCCTGCCACCCTTGTTGACGAACCCACTCGCGGAGAACCCCATGCTCGACCAAACGCCCGCCTCCCGGCCCAAAACCGGAACCGTAACCGCGCTGTCCGGCAGCCTGATGCTGCTGTCGTTAGCCTCGCCCGTCCTGCATGCCACCGAACCAACAGAAAATCCGGCCATCGCTCAAGCCGCCGAGTACCGGATTGCCGCGCAAAGCCTGGATAAGGCGCTGGTGGAGTTCTCGCTGAAATCCGGTCTGCAAGTCATTGCCGACGGTAACCTGACCGCCGGTGCAAGCTCGCCAGGAGTGTCCGGACGCCATTCGCCGGAACAGGCATTGCGGAAATTGTTGGCCGGCACCGGATTGGACTACCGTTTAGGCACCGGCAATACCGTGACGCTGGAGAAGATGGCAATTGTGGAACCGCAATCCAATACCACCATGCCGGCGGTGACGGTGACCGGCAAGGCTGTTTACGATGCCACGGATCCCTATAACCCGGATTACAATCGCCCCAACGCATCGACAGCAACTAAGACCGATACGCCAATTATGGAGACACCGATCGCCATACAAGTGGTGCCAAGGGCGGTTATACAGGATCAGCAAGGGGTTCAAGTTGGCGATGCGATTAAAAACGTCAGCGGCGTGTTTCAAGGCTTTACTTTTGGCGGTTATGCCGAAGAATTTATGATTAGGGGTTTTAATACCAATTACGCCAATTATCTGGATGGTTTCAGATGGCCCGCCAGTCGGATGCCGCTAGCCAACGCCGAACGTATTGAGGTTGTAAAGGGTGCGGCGGCCAATCTTTATGGTCGCATCGCACCCGGCGGCATGATTAACGTCGTTACCAAACGGCCCCAAGCAACGCCCTATTATTCATTGGAGCAACGCTTTGGATCATACGACCTTTATCAGACCTTAGCCGATGCGACCGGAGCGATTAACCAGGATGGGTCGTTGATGTATCGACTCAATTTCGAATATTTGGACAAAAATTCATTTCGAGACTTTGCTTTTACAGATCGAAAATTTATCGCCCCGTCATTTACCTGGAAAGTAAGCGATCGAACGCAACTCGATCTCGATTTTATTTATTCAAAAGAAAACACTTTGGAAGACCATGGGGTAGTTGCCAGCAGCGTGACACGTAGGCCAATCAATATCCCCATTTCTCGTTTCCTGGGCGAACCTGTATTAGATAGAGCCAGTACCGAACTCTATAGCACGGCTCTCACCCTGAACCATGAGTTCTCGGACAATTGGAAAATCAACGCCCGGTTTAATCATTTATACCGTGACGTGGTGGATCAACAGCATGCCGCGCCGGGAGTGTTGAACGTCACGACCGGCGAATTACGTAGAAACTTCTTTGGTGGCCCTTCCACGGGAAACTCCTTGGGCGGGACCGTCAATATAACTGGCAAGTTTGCAACCTGGGGTATCCAACATGAGGTTTTGACCGGATGGGATTATTACGGAGTGGACGGGGAAGTTAGCTCGTGGCAGATAAGGCCTGTTGCCGTTGGTGGTAGTGTCAATTCCATCAATATTTACAATCCGGTTTACGGGCAATCAGGCGTGAACTTGGCCAGCACACCGAAGAACTTTTTCCAGGAGCAACAGACAAGCTGGAACGGGGTTTATTTTCAGGATCAAATAACCTTGTTCGACAAACTGCATATCTTAGGCGGCGGCCGTTATGACTGGGCAAATCAAGGTAGCGGATTTTCGACAGTATCGTTAGCTAATGCGTCTTCTAATTTCACAGACATTGAAAACCAGAAATTTAGCCCGCGTGTGGGCGTGCTCTATCAACCGTGGCAATGGCTCTCGCTTTACGGCAATTTTGTAGAGTCGTTGGGAGCGGCGAATACCGGCACTGCCGCTAATGGGTCGATCCTGCAACCAGAAACCGCCGAGCAATTCGAAGCAGGTTTCAAAACAGAGTTTTTTGACAAACGCTTAACGTCTAGCTTGTCGTACTATCACCTAAGCAAACAAAACATCAGTGTTGCGATTCCCGGCACTGGGTTTTCACAAGCCATCGGCGAAGCGCGTAGCCAAGGTGTTGAAATCGATATTTCCGGGCGCGTTACGGATGGTTTGAATCTGATTGCGACCTACGCCTATACCGATGCGGTGATTTTAAAAGGTAGCAATGCCGGCAAGCGTTTATGGAATGTACCTAGAAATGCCGGTAGCTTGTGGGCCAAATACGACCTT
>JAJRDU010000013.1 GCA_028748685.1 Methylococcaceae bacterium | reverse complement strand
AGCTAATATCACAAAAAAGCGGATTAAAGTAAAGATGAGCAAACCCTAATGATCAGCAGTATACTGCCGCCGATCGCGGCTTTACCCGGCCGCTCATTAGCCCACTATCAACGTAGATAATGAACAAACCGGAAATCATTCAGTTAGGCAACCCGATATTGCGCGAACATGCGCGTCGAGTGGACGACTTCGGCGGCCCCGAGTTCCAGCAATTAATTACAACCTTGCAAAACATGATGATCGAAGCCAACGGCATCGGCATTGCCGCCCCACAACTCGGCTCATCGTGGCAGATTATCATCATCGCCTCCCGGCCGACCGCCCGCTACCCCAACGCGCCCGAAATGCAGCCCGTCGTGATGGTCAATCCGCGCTTCGAAGTGCTGGACACCAACCTGCACAAGGACTGGGAAGGCTGCTTGAGCGTACCCGGCGTCAGAGCCCTGGTACCTCGTTATCAAGCCATCAAGGTCGATTATCAGGACAACCAAGGCCAATCTCTGGAAATGGAACTGCGGGATTTTCCGGCGCGCGTCTTCCAGCACGAGTTCGATCACTTGCAAGGCTTGGTGTATCTGGACAGGGTCGAAAACAACCGCGACATCGTCGCCGAGAGCGAATTTTTCAAACTCATCGCCGCTTAGGAGCACACAGAATGAAATATGCGTTGTTAGCGCTGGCCCTGTTGTTCAGCCAAACCAGTTTGGCCTTGGCGCCGTTGCCGGTCACTCAGATCGCACCGGGCGTTTACATGCACCAGTCCACGCATCACTGGCCGGACAGAGACAATCACGGCGAAATCGCCAATATCGGCTTCATCGTCGGCGACAAATGCGTGGCGGTGGTTGACACTGGCGGCAGCCCCCAGCAAGGCATTGCCTTGCGTATCGCCATCAAGCAGACCACCAGCAAACCGGTCTGCTATGTGATCAACACCCACGTTCATCCCGATCACATCTATGGCAATATCGCTTTCAAGGCGCCCGGCGTCAAATTCGTCGGCCACCACAAGCTGGCCAGAGCCATGGCCAGCCGCGCCCCGCATTATCTGGGCCGTGCAGAGGAAACGCTGGACATCCGCGTCAACCAAGACCACATCATCCCGCCGGATTTGGAGGTCAAGGACAGCATGACGCTAAATCTTGGCAATCGTGAACTGCTGTTGACCGCTCATCCCACCGCCCACACCGACAACGATTTAAGCGTTTACGACAAGACCACCGACACGCTGTGGGCGGCCGACCTAGTGTTTCTGGAGCATATTCCTGTCATCGACGGCAGCATCAAGAGCTGGCTGGCGGAACTGGATCGCTTGGAGAAAAACCATTACAAACTGGTGATACCCGGCCACGGCACCCCGGTCACGGACTGGCCGGCCAGCATGCAACCGCAAAAAGCTTATTTGAGCGACCTGGCGAAGGAAATCAGAGCCGCGATCAAGCAAGGCAAGACTCTGGAGCAAGCAGTGGACAGCGTCGGCCTATCCGCCAAAGATCACTGGCAATTATTCGATCAATTCCACCGTAAAAACGTCACCATCGCCTTCGCCGAACTGGAATGGGAAGATTAAAAGGAATCTATTCAGAGCAAAGCACAACACCCCTCTCCAGCGGGGATGCCCACATGGATGTAGGTCATAGGGCAATGCCGTTAAATTAAGAACTTGTAGGTGCGAATTTATTCGCACTATTGGCGCTAAAGGTCGAATAAATTCGACCCTACAGTGTGTGCCAACTCTTAACTTAACGGCATTGGCGGTAGGGTGAGGGGAATCAAAACAAATCACACAGGAGACAATAAACCATGAACCAAGCCTATAAAGTTATCGGACTATTGATCACGCTCTTGCCCGGCCTAGCGGCGGCGGAAGGCGACGACGACACCTGGAACAACACCCTGAAGAGCCAGTTTTTTGCCGGCAAAAACATAGAGGAGTCTGATGCCATCATCGCGCTGGAAGCCCCCTACCGCGCCGAAGACCCGGCCATCGTGCCGCTCAGTGTCACGGCCAAGATCCCGCAAACCCAAAACAAATACATCAAAAAGATCTGGCTGCTGGTCGATAAAAACCCCTTCCCTTTCGTCGGTGAATTCGAGTTTTTCCCGGAAAGCGGCAAGGCCGATCTGGCGATGCGGGTCAGGGTCAACACTTACAGCAATATCCGCGCAATTGCCGAAACCAGCGACGGCCAGCTGACCATGACCAAAAAATTCGTCAAGGCCAGCGGCGGCTGTTCGGCACCGATAGGCGCCGATCTCGACGAGGCCATGAAACGCTTAGGGAAAGTAAAATTCCGCCTCGACGACAGCCTCAAATCCGGCCAACCGGCGATGGCGCAACTGATGATCAGTCATCCCAACCTCACCGGCATGCAGATGGACCAGATGACCCGCTTCGTCAGGAAATCACATTTCATCAACCAATTGAAAGTCACCTTCAACGGCAAACCGGTGATGAACGCCAAGATCGACATCGCCATCAGCGCCGACCCCAATTTCCGCTTCTATTTCATGCCCGACAAGGCCGGCGAACTAAAAGCCGAATTCACCGACATTTCCTGCGAATCACCGGTCAGCCGCGACGTCTGCAGCAAGGGCAAAAGCTATTCACAAAGCTATGCGGTAGCCCCATAATCGGCTCAAGCCCTATCGTCAGTATCCGTAATCCAGGTTACGGATACTCTTCAGCTCACCGTCTTCAAATTCCAGAAGCTGCTTAAATTTTCTCGGCCCGAAGTTGTAAACCCAGTCCTCGATCTCGACTTCATCGAATCTATCGATCTCCAGAGCCCCGCGTGGATGGCGCAACCGACTGCCCCTGACGGCGGTACGCCTTTCGACGAAATCCGGCTCCCCGCATCTTTCCAGAACATCCAGCTTGTGATCTCCCTCTCGAACCAACTGATGCCCGCAACGCATGGCATGAGCATCGCTTGCAACCATTAGAAATACCAACAGCAACGCTACTGCTCTCATCTCATGCCCCTCCTGGCAACATTTATCTAGTGTTCAAATCGGTAATCGCATCCATCACCATGCCGGTGCCGACCGCGATCATCAAAATATCGGACGCCACCCGCACGAAACGGTAGCCCGGCGGTGGATAACCCACCATGCCCGCCGGCACGTCGTAATAAATCACATCGCGTGGCAGGGGCCGGCCTATCACCCATTTTCGGGCATGTCCCGGCGGCACGCAGCCGTTATGTTTCTTCGCCAGTCCCGGCGGACAACGCCCGGATCGGTACTGGTCGACGTAATATTCGCGAATCACCGTGCGATGCTGATCGTTGAAATACGGCTCCCGCCGATAATCCCTTTCGCCATCCCTATCGTGAAACGAATGCTCGTCGTGCCCACCCCTATCGCGATCATCGTGACGCCGGTCACCGTAATCATCTCGGCGCTCATGCTCCTCATGGCGTGAGTGCCCTCCTCCGTGTTCTCCCTTCGACGGTTTTTCGGCAAAAGCCGGATTGACGACCAATCCAGCGGCGAGTAACAAAGCCAATCTAACGCGAGCATGTAAGACGTTTTTCATGATGTCACTCCTATCAAATTATACCTTTTGCACTTCAAATTTCGGCACATCAGCTCCCTCTCCTTTTGGGAGAGGGATGGGGTGAGGGGTCAACAAACCGAAAGCTGAAGCGCGACGACTATAAGTATCAAAATCCGCCAACCGGCTACTTCACAGGCGGCGAAGGCGGCGATCCGGGTGGTGGCGGTGGAATATTCGTGGCGGGATTGGCGGCCCTACCGCGGCCCTCATTGGAAAACTGCCCCGACACCGGCACCCTGTGCCCCTTGGCATACATGCACTGTATGTATGCCGTATCGTAACCCTGCTGAGAGCCGTAACTGGAGCGTTCCGCCGCGCCCGTCCCCACCACGCTGCCGGCGACTAGGCCGGTGCCCGCTCCGATTGCCGCCCCGCTTCCACCGCCTAGCGCGGCACCTGCAGCGGCGCCCACCGCCGTACCTACGGCCGCGCTGGCGACGCCGCTATCCACGGCCGCCTGATTCGGCGTCTTGCCGCCGACCTGAAGAAAGGCATACTGCCTGCAAACCGCATCGTCGCCGCGAAATTGATCAAAAGGCATGCCGGTACCCGGCAACACCATCACGCTGGGCCCATCGGGCATACTGGCGCAGCCCGCCAGCAGCGCGGCAAGGGAAAATACTATTTTACGAGTCATGACCGTTCTCCTTTATTTCGATTCGGAAGGTGCGGGATCGACCTGCTGCCAACCGTCTGGACACTCTTTAACGTAAGGATAATACCCTTCAGGATTGCTACAGTAATACCAGTAACCGGCCGGATAATCCCGCGTAACAGGCGGACGCTGCTCGATATAAACCGGTGGCGCCGACGGCACGGTCACCACCGGCGGGTAATAGTAAGGATCATAGAAGGGATCGCGGTAGTAAGGATACGAATAATAGGGGCGCGAGTACAAAGGCAGCCCGAAATACAAACCAAAACTGGGATGCGGGTGGAAACCATGCGGAAAATGCCCGCCGTGGTGGCCGCGCGCCCAAGCCTCGGCGCCGAACAAGGCCCAGACCAGCACTAACCCCATACAGAATAGCTTGATTGTTTTCATGACGCCTCCCAATGAAGGACAGTTTGCGGAACATACGGCAGCATAAACCCCGTTATCTTAGCCCTACCTTAAGGGGAATACCGGTTTTCCGGGGATGACATTAGCACCCTTTTCGCCGTAGGAGAACAGAGGCTCAAGATTTTGCGCTTCTACAAGAAGGCTTGCAATCCTTGTCGCCACTAAGAAGGGTGTTGCAAAAGCCCCCTCTCCTCGCGGGAGAGGGTTGATGACATGGACTCCTCCCCACCCCTCGCGGTGTCATAATGCACCAGAGAATTTAAAACGGGGCAAAGAGGAGTCCGAAATGAATAGTAACGTAGTGGGATTGGATACGG
>JAJRDU010000012.1 GCA_028748685.1 Methylococcaceae bacterium | reverse complement strand
CGTGGTCTTTAGGAATAGCTGACAAATTAGAATCCACCGGCACGGCGATTACACGTTTCCGTACAACGAGTTCTTGATCATGGTATAGCCCTTGATCAATTCGGCTATCCCGGCTTCTAGGGATACCGAAGTCTTGTAACCGGTCGCCTCGATCTTTTCATTCGAGACGATGTAGTTGCGTTGATCGGGATCCTTACCGACCGGCGCATCGATGAATACAAAGTCCGGCAACTGCTTTTGGATCACTTCGCACAGCTCTTTCTTCGATACATTGGCTTCGGATAGGCCGACGTTATATATCTGCCCCTTCATGGCATCGAAATTGGCGATACCGTGCTGAAACACCCGCGATACGTCGCGGACATGCACGTAGTTACGCTTGAAGTAGCTTTCGAACAGCACCACGAACCGGTCGTTAACCGCCCGATAGGTAAAATCATTGACCAACAAATCGATCCGCATCCGTGGCGACATGCCGAACACCGTGGCCAGGCGGAAACTGATGGCGTTCTCGCGCTGCATCAGTTCTTTTTCGATCGCCACTTTTTCAATCGCGTAGCGCGATATTGGCCGCAACGGCGAGTCTTCGGTGCAGAAGTTGTTTTCGTCGCCGGTGCCGTAGGCGCTGTTGGTGGTCGGCATCAACACGCGTTGTTCCTTCGATAACAGCTTGATCATCAGCGTAATCGCATCGTGGTTGATCGTCGTTGCGCCGACGGGATCCTGATTGCACAGCGGCGCACCCACCAAGGCCGCCAGCGGAATGACGATGTCGGCCTGTTTTAACAGGGGGGCCATCACGCTTTCGACCCGAATATCGCCTTTTGCCACGCTAAAATTCGGATGATGGCAGACATGATTCAAGCTGGCTTGCCTATACATGAAGTTGTCCAGCACGGTCACTTTATGACCCGCCGCTAGCAAATCGGGCACTAAAGTCGATCCAAGATAACCGGCTCCGCCGGTGACAAGTATGTTGTAGCTCATTGAATTACTGCCTTTTTATTGTTGTGTAAAATTATTCGCCAAACATCGCCGCTTCCACGCATTCGCAAAGCGTATGCGCCAACACGATATGCAATTCTTGTATGGTACTCGTGGCATCCCCTGGCGCGATGATGGCATGGTCGGCCATGGCCTTGACCTTGCCGCCGTCGCGGCCGCAGAAAACGATACTCGGCACCGCCATGCTTCGGCATTGTTCCAAGGCCTTAAGAATATTCGGCGACTGCCCTGAAGTGGTTATGCCAAGAAACACGTCCTTGGCGCTTGCCTTGCCGGCCAGTTGCCTTGCGAAGACTAACTCGTAACCGTAGTCGTTGCCGATGGCGGTCAGAATCGAGCTATCGACAGTCAATGCTTCGGCGGGCAATGCGGCTCTTTCGCGAGCCAATTTACTGACGAATTCAGCGGCGAGATGTTGAGCGTCGGCGGCCGAGCCTCCGTTTCCGGCTATATAGAGCCGTCCACCTTGCTGATAACTGTCGACAACCGCCATCACCGCTCGCTCGAAAAGCTGCAGGCATGCTTCGTCCGCCAGCAATTGTTGCTTGGCTTGGATGGACAATGCCAGATTTTTCTTGAGATATTTAATCGGTTCCAACGTAGTGCCTTGTCTTATTGTGTCAGCAGGGCCGAAGCGTGGTAGTAATCATCGGGTACACCAATGTCGATGAAGGTCCCCGGAAACTCGATTCCAAACAAGCGCTGGCCGGAAACCATGGCGGCCGGAAAGATGTCGTCCTCAAGAGATACTTTGTCGCCAGCGGAAAATTTTTCATCGAGCACTGCTCCTGGGCTAACCCAATACACCCCGCCATTTGCCAATCGCCCAGCTTGTCCGGTACCAGATTTAAGCGAGGTAATTTGTCCTTGCTGCGTGACATCCATACCCATATACCGCCCTTCTTCATTGGTGCGGAACAGCGAGAAACACCAGCTAGCATGGTTTGTCCGGGCGAACTCAATCAAAGTATTCAAATCCACCGCAAAATAGGTATCGCCGTTAAGCAGTAAAAACGCTTGATTTTTGTTGACCTTTTCAGCCGCCAACAAAAATCCCCCGCCGGTACCCAACGGCGTTTTCTCAATGACATAATCAAGCTTGGCATCTTTATATCGATCGCCAAAGTGATCAATGAGGACCTCATGCCGATAGCCAACGGACAGCACAAAACGGCTGACCCCTTGTTTGATCCAATAGTCGAGCTGATACTCAAGAAACGGTCGCCCACTGATCGGCGCCATCGGCTTGGGCAGTTCCGGAACCGCGCTACGCAAGCGCGTTCCTAAACCACCGGCGAGTATAACGGCCGTAGTCATTGCATCATCTTAGGCGGCATTCAAGATCGCACAAAGTTCATCGACTTCGGCATCACTCAAATCCGGAAAATTACCAATATAAAACCCGTAGAAATGCACGTGCTCGGTTTGCGGATATTCAAGATGATGGCCTTCCGGCACTATGCCTCTCAGATAAGGCTGTCTGATCTGGTTGCCGCCACCGGCACTGCCGCGACGGAATTCGACGCCGGCTTCGCGCATTTTCCGCATCAGGCGCTGAACCAAGTCCTCGTCGGCTTCTTTCAATATTAAGTTGAAAGCATAATTACTGGAGCCTTCCAGCTTGAAATCGGTGCGAAATTTTGTTGAATCTATCTTATCCAAAAAACGCAACAAATTTGCCGTCCGGCGTTTGACAATTTCGTCCAGCCGTTTCAACTGGCTGCGGCCCATGATGCCGCCAATCTCGGTGTTGCGGACATTGTAGGCAGGGTAGGCGAAGATAAAATCCGGATTCAGTTCCGGATTTTCGGTTATATAAGTATCGCGCAAAGCCTGGTCGTTCGCCTCGCGTACCATGCCGTGCGATCGCAGCATCCGCGCCTGTTGATACACTTCCGGATCGTTGGTGCAGATCATGCCGCCTTCGATGGTGCTCATGTGATGAGCGTAGTA
>JAJRDU010000011.1 GCA_028748685.1 Methylococcaceae bacterium | reverse complement strand
TGCGTCATTTGCCTTGTTTTGTGCGCACCTATAACCGCCGATCGTATTTGCCGCGATAGGCACAGCACCCATTTCGGCATCTGCTATATTATGCTGCGATCAATTAACCAACGGGGGCGTTATGGATAGGCAACGGGCGCTGGGTTTTGACCTTGCCGGTCAGGATCAGCAGTCTTTCAGGCGGCAGCTGCATCTTTACATCAATCTGAAGCTGGCGTCTTGCGGACAACCCACTTGCGTGGATCAAGCTTCCGCCGAATTCATGGCCACTGCCCAGGATTTGCTTAATAGTTATCTGGAAAAAAGCCGGCGGCTGGCCAGTTCTTCCCTATATCCAGCCGATCGCCGCATCCAGGATTTTTTGGATGACTATCTCGCCGACCTCGAATTAGACAGCGTTCCCACATTGCCAAGCATGACGTTCGAGCTCGACAAGCATGGCGTGGCCCGCGAACTGTCCTTGCCCATGGGCAGGGACGAGTTCATTTCCGAAATCGTATCCAGTTATCGCGTCAAGCAAGGTGTTTTGCATAATCCGGCCAGCGATCGCCGCACTACTCAAGGTTCGTTTCATATCGCCGATGGTGGGCTGCCGGTACCGGGCGACAAGAAGCTGGTGCCCAAGCTGACCTTCGCCTTGATGTTGAAGCAGGCGCTCAATCCACCCGCCGATATGCTGATATTGCCGTTTACCGCCGAGCAGCCGCAACCGGCGCGGATGTTTGCTTCCATACTGCTGCGGCCTATTGTTTGTCCGGAAATACCCGGCATAGAAGCCGAAAAAACCATGGAAATCCGCTGTTTCGCGCCGGGCAATCTGGTCAGCAACCTGGATTTCGTCGAAAGCATTTTTGGCAATGGCGGCAATCCGGCCTTGCCCGAATGCGATGCGGCCTTGGATGTCGAGCATTGGACCGGGCATACTGGCTGCGTGATATTGGCGCCGCATCTTGCCAAGTTAACCAAGAAACAATTGGGTCTGCCGCATTGGGACGATGCGACGGAACGGCAGCGCGCCGAAGGTATGTGCTGGAAAAACGCCGACGAACTTTATAACGAAGGCCAGGCTTTTAAATTGACGGCCCGCGATCGTTCCGGCGTGATCGTCACGTTGCTGGCCGATAACTATTACGGTTATTGCAAGAAAGAGGTCAAGACCCAGATCAGTTACGCCGCCAATCTGTTTGGTTCCGCCGAGGAAGAACACGCCGGCGGCGCGTTGGCCTTTCAGCGCTTCAATCACGGTGATGAATTTGGCGTCGGTAGTCTGACCCGCGAACCGGGCTACGATTTCGACTCCATGGTGGCGCGCTATGGCGAGATCATGGATGTCAAACCGGAAGGTTACGCGACAGACAAGCAATTTCCGGAGATCGTCTACCTGCAGCAAGATCTGCGGATGAATCTCAACGCCCAGACCATCACCTGGCAATACAAGCAGCAAACCCACGGTATTCGGCTGCAACCCGGCAAGATTTACATTCAGCCCAATGGTTACAAGATCGAGATGTGTAAGCATCCCGGCGCGCCCTCATGGCGCTTGGTCGGCACCAAGGCGGAGGGCACTTTTTGCCACAAGCCTTGTACCGTTTCCGGCGGCGGTAAGTCGGAAATATCCAAATCGATCGAGGACGCAGTGATTTACGCGCCGCTGTATGTCGATAATCTGCAAAACGATCTGAATCGGGTGCAGACCATATTCGAGCGCGACTACCGCAACCGGTTTTTGCCGGGCTTCGAGCATGAAGACCGCGATCCTACTCGCAAACCGCTCAGTCCGGAGCGCAGCCTAGGATCGGTCATCAAGCTGCTGACACCGTCGCCGACCCACACCCCGGAATACAATGCCTGGCTAAAGGCCATTCCGCCCAGTATCCTGGCGCTGTTGTTTTTGATCAAACGGTTTTATCGCACCGAATGGGGCGACCACTGGCGCGACTACCTGTCGGTCGACATCGTCGACGGCGCGCCGGGACACGAACTCAAACTCCACCATCGGAAGATAGCCTCCATTTACCTGCGCATCGGTTTCGATGCCCATGGCGGCTGGCGAACCTTCAAGTTTCGACAGGATTATATCGCTGCCGAGAAAGTGCAGATGGAGGACGACATCAGCGCCTCGGTGGTGGTGCCGGTGGCGAAGATTCGGCCCTGGCTGGCCGACGACAAATACCGGCATAGCGTCAAGCTGGTTGCCAACTGCGAATACCGGCTGTTTCAACGCCCCGACGACGCCATCATTCCCGGATACGACAAACAGACCGAAGCCAACATGGCGGCGCCCGGCAATTTCTTGGCCAATTTCGAACCGTTGCGCGGCGAAAAACTCGCGGCCGTGGTCGAAGACGTGATGACGCTGTCGAAATTTACCCCGCCCATGCACCGGTTGTTGAGCGATGCCTATCAAGAAGGCGAAGGGTACGTGGCCTCGTCCGCGCATCCGCGTCTGGTCGACGGCAAGCCTTCCAAAAACCCGCGCTATCTGGAGACGCGTGGGGATATCGTCAAGCCCGTGCGTAAATACGTGGCTGAAATGGGCGCGCGCTTGCATCGCAAAATTCCCTTGGGACAGCCGGTCTGCCATCCCGTCGACGCGGTGTTGACCGGGCGGCGCAACAATCCTCCGGAACCGGGCATACGTTCACTGGCGGTGTACAATCCGATTCATTACCAGGAATTGCCGGAGTTGTTCATGGACTTCATCTGCTCCTTGACCGGCAAGTCGCCTTCCACCACCGGCGCCGGCAGCGAGGGAGCGCTGACCAAGGGCCCGTTCAACGCCTTGCGGCCCACCGTCGATCTCAACAACGCCCTAGTATCATATATCTTGACCGGATACGCGGGGTTTTCCAGTTCCGCCGGTTTTATCGGCCCGGATATTCGCGTCGATCATGACATCAGCCTGTTGATTCCGGAAATCTGGGCGCGACTGACGCACGAAGAGCGCCAACCGGATTATTTGATCGCGCATGGTTATTTGGAGGAGTTGGCCGATTTCGAGCATAATGGTCAAAAAGTATTGGCCAGCCGTCTGGGTTATCGTATCACCAGCCGTTTCGTGCATGGTTTGATGGGTAAGATCTTCGATAATCCTTATGCGGTATTTACCGACGACATCCTGCAACCGGAACGTCAGGATTTGGAGATGTTCGTCGATGGTATCAACAATATCGTCGAGACTCAGCAACGCGTCGCCCGGCAGTACATCACCGATGGCAGCATAGCCGATGCCTGTCCTCCGCTGTATGCCTTGCTGCACATCATGGCGGATGGTCATTATCAAGGTAAGGACGCGCGGCATCCCGACATCAGGACGCTGTTTACGCGCGAACATCTGCTGGCATCCGATTGGTATCATGAACGCCTGAAGATTAAACAGCAGCGTGATGTTGCCTTGTGGCAAAATCATGTCGAGTATTTAGGGCGGTTCCTGCGGGACAATAGCAATGCGGTTCCGATCAATGCGCTACACTTGGCCGAGCGCTACCGCCATGCGCAACACAAGTTGCAAGAGGCGGAAAGTCCAGCTTATTTACAATCCTTGGTAGGGAGTTTAGGGGCAGACCCTCTCGCAGCCTATAATTTTGCTTAAGTCATTTTAAGCGCACGTACGATGAATATGGATATAGCAGACACAAGCGAAAAATACGCAGGCTTTTTAAGCTTATTGAAGAGTAATGGCAAATTGTCCGATGCCGATTTGGCCAAAGCCAAGCGCATGCAGAAGTCTTCGATGGACGATTCCTTACCGCAGTTGCTGATCAAACTCGGTCTTTGTTCGGACAACGATGTCGCCCAGACATTTGTGTCGAGCAGTGGAATACCCCGCGTCGACCCCGAGCAATACCCGACGCAATCGCCGTTTCCCGACAGCATTTCGTTGCGTTTCCTTAGGTATCATCATGTCGCGGGTCTCGAAGCCGACGATGATCTGGTGAAAGTGACGGTGATGGATCCCGAAGACGAATACGTCATTCGGGCGCTGAAACTGGCAACCGGCAAGCAGATTGAATTAAGAATAGGTTTATTGTCAGAGATCGACGCGGTACTGGAGATGCAGTACGGTGAGGGCAAGTCGCAGATGGACAGGCTGGTCGACAACCTGACCGTCGACGAGGTGGGTACCGAAGACCTTGAACATTTAAAAGATCTCGCCAGCGAAGCCCCCATCATCAAGATGGTGAACTTCATCCTCCAAAAAGCCGTGGAAAGCCGCGCCTCCGACGTGCACATCGAACCTTTCGAGCAAAGCCTGAAAGTGCGGTTGCGTATCGACGGCGTGTTGCAGGACATCGATTCGCCCCCCGTCGCCTCGACCGCGGCGGTGTTGTCGCGGATCAAGATCATGGCCAAGCTGAATATCGCCGAACGGCGCCTGCCGCAGGATGGCCGCATCAAACTGCAAATGATAGGCAAGGAACTGGATCTTCGGGTATCCACCATCCCCACTTTGTACGGGGAAAGCGTGGTGATCCGTTTGCTGGACAAGGAAAATGCGGTACTGGACTTCGCGGCGCTTGGTTTCACGGGCAGTCAAGCCGAGCGCTTCATGGAGGTGCTATCCCAACCGCACGGCATCATCCTGATCACGGGTCCTACCGGTAGCGGTAAATCCACCAGCCTCTACGCGGCGCTTAAACAACTCAACACCTCCGAACGGAAGATCATCACCGTCGAAGACCCGGTCGAATACCAGTTGGACGGCATCAACCAGATTCAGGCCAAGCCGCAGATCGGCTTGACTTTCTCCGTGGCCCTGCGCTCCATCGTGCGTCAGGACCCGGACGTGATCATGATCGGTGAGATGCGTGACCTGGAAACCGCCAAGATCGCCGTGCAATCGGCCTTGACCGGCCACTTGGTATTGTCGACCTTGCACACCAACGATGCCGCGGCCGGTATTACTCGATTGCAGGACATGGGGTTGGAGGAATACCTGCTCAGTTCCACGATCAACGGCATTCTGGCCCAGCGTCTGGTCAGAAAACTCTGCCCTGTTTGCAAGGAGGTGCACCCAGCTTCCGAGGCAATGATAGAAGAAATGGAACTGAGGCTCTGGCAACCGGAAGGCGAAATTCTACTGTCCAATCCGGTAGGCTGTCCGGCCTGCAATGGCATCGGTTACAAGGGCCGCGTGGCTATCTTCGAATTTTTGCCCATGACCGACAGCATCCGCAAACAGATCATGAAGCACGAAGAAGCCTTCATCATCCAGCAGCAGGCGATACAGGAAGGCATGCACACCATGTATGAAGACGGCATCGATAAAGCCTTGCAGGGCATCACCACCGTGGATGAAGTCTTAAGGGTCACCATGGACGTCGCGTAATGGTCTTCATGTCGCCGGAACAGAGACTTCGTATCGATAAACGCCGATTAGCCTGAAAAACAGGCGAAATCCCAACAAACATCAGGCGTTCGAACTGACTGAAAATGCGACAACTTCGAGGCCTTGCGCCTGCTCAACGCCATCCATCGCGGCGGGATTCGGGTGATATACATCGATCCTTCCAGCTGTAAATTTTTCTATGGAATGCAAAATATTAGTTGTTGAAGCGAAAAGATATTACCTTTGTTTATTGGTTGAATACGGCCATCAACTGCCGGTCGCGACTGGCCGAATCATGACGATGAACATTAGGAAATTTGCTAAAATTTTAGCCAGCCAAATATAATTTTATACGCTAATTCACAAATTTGAACTCCATGACCGAACTCAATTTAAAAGAAGTGTTGGCGTTAACCCAAATATTAATAGGTGGCGGACAATACAGCTTTTCATGGGATGAAATCAGAGATCAGCTTGGAGAACTGTGCTCAGTCCATTGTTCCTACATATATAAAAAAAAT
>JAJRDU010000010.1 GCA_028748685.1 Methylococcaceae bacterium | reverse complement strand
GAAATGATCGCCGGGCGCTCGATGCCGGGTATCATTTTCAGCACAAATCGCGCGGTTGCCATCAAGGCACCGGTGTTACCGGCGCTGACACAACCGTCCGCGACACCTTCCTTGACCAGATTGATCGCCACCCGCATCGAAGAATCTTTCTTATTCTTCAAGGCCTTTTGCGGCGGCTCGTCCATTTCGACCACCTGCGAGGCGTGCCGGATGCTGATCCTATCCTTAAACGACACCATCGCCTCGGACAGCATTCCACTCAGGAGCGCTTCGTCGCCGACCATGATCAGTTTTAAATCCGGATTCTTGCTTAAACAGGCTAGTGATGCGGGAACCGTCACCCGAGGACCGAAGTCCCCACCCATGGCATCAATTGATAGAGTTACACTCACGCTTAGGATTAACTCCTGTAATCGGAAGAAGCCGACAACAGCAGAATCACGCGTCGGCTTTACCTGGATATTGACTCGAAATGATTAATCTTCGTCGCTGGTGTTGGCGACGATTTGACGGCCTTTGAAGAAGCCATCGGGAGTCATGTGGTGACGCAGGTGGGTTTCACCAGTCAATGGATCTTGCGCCAATGCTTTGGCTGTTAATGCATCGTGTGAACGACGTTGACCGCGTCTCGCACGCGATACTTTGCTCTTTTGTACTGCCATTTTTACTCTCCAGTTTTTTTAAGTTTGGCTAAAACAGAAAAAGGGTTATCCGCCTTGGGTTGGCTATCTTGTTGATCATAATCGCTATTTTTGGAGCTTCGCCGAATCATGCAGTCATATTCGTGTTT
The DNA here is from genome assembly GCA_028748685.1 of Methylococcaceae bacterium. Classification (GTDB taxonomy): domain Bacteria; phylum Pseudomonadota; class Gammaproteobacteria; order Methylococcales; family Methylomonadaceae; genus Methylomonas. The sequence goes on along the minus strand of JAJRDU010000010.1, from coordinate 37,303 downwards.
CGGATAATCGGGCAATGCCAGCAGAATCTCGTCTTCGATCAAGCCATTCAGCGAAATTTTCTCGCCATTGAACAGCAACGGCTCGCAATCGATCTCAAGCCGGTCCGCCTCATCGATGGATGATACGATGCCCAGCTTGAAGGCAATGTCCAACGGCCACGGCATAGGCAGCAAACACGATTGACACTCGATCGCCAGCGTGGTTTTTATACGGCCCGAAACCATGGGCCGCTTGCCTTCCTTGCCAAATACCACTTCTACTTCAATATAACCGTCGCTTTCGGCGACTACGTCGGACAAACGCTCAAGCGCGGCAATATTTATCGCGCCCGACAACACGCTCCGCCTTTCGGCAAGCATCAAAGGATCAATAAGGTCGGGCAGTTTGTCTGACATAACTGTACAATCATACAGATAACTGCTTGTTGCGTCAAACCCACATTCCTTTCACGAAGCGTACGATCTTGCAATTCGGGGCGGCCCTAATATCCAAGAGCTTTGGAAACTAAAATCGATTTTAGATAGCGCGTAACGCCTACGGGATTGATACTGGACCGCTAAAACCCGGACTCGCCGATCATTGTGGCGATAATTCGTCGCCATATAGATGCCGCGATGCTTTCGGATTTCCCGTGCATCGACACATTGCCCTTGATAACCCGATCGATCGTTTCGCCGGCTGTCTTGGGCTGCAGCCATATCCGGTAAACCGATGTTTCGGGAACCAATGCAGCCTTATCGTTACCCCGAACGGCAATGCTTCCCGAGTAACGGGAGGTAAAAATCGGCGGCAATTGTAAAGCCGAGGCATTATCGATGCTCATAATGCGGCACCGAATCACCGGCCAATCCAGCTGATCGGGATAAAAATCCGCCATGGTCCCGACCTGGATCTGCCCCAGGTGATCTTCCGCCAAAAAAGCCTCAATTTTATACGCCTCGAATTGCCCTATGGTTACCAGCGGCTCATCCTTGGCTATCCATTCGCCGGGATTCAATGCGTCGTTTATTTCGATTATCTCGCCATCAAAAGGTGCCTGAACAGCCAAGCGTCGGCGCTGGTCGATCAGGCTATCGTATTCGCTGGCAGCACTTTCCAGTTCACTAATGGCCACTAGACGCCTGTCGTTCAGATTATTTTCCTGGCCATGAAAAGCCAACTCCCAGCGCAAGGCCTCGATTTTTATTCGGCTTTGTTCGATGCGCGAATCAAGATCGGCGGAACTGAATTGAAGCAATGTTTGCCCTGCCTTCACGGCTTCACCCTTAGCCACCGAAATCCGCTCCAGCTTTCCGGGGAAAGGCATGAAAAGCTCGGTATGAGCGGCTATTTTTAACAGGCCGGGCGCCTCGATCCGACTCTTCCAGGGCACGAACAGAATGCCGATGGCGACTAGCACCGCCGACAATGTGATCAAGGTATTGTTATTCCATTCCGTTTGTTGGCGGCATTCAATCCAGTATTTCATTTCCTTGCCGACGGGAAGCAGGATAAACCAACCTATTTCAACCATCATCAAAAACAGGCCGAGTAATTTGAAGAAAAAGTGATAAACCAATAACGCAATGCCCAAAAACAGAAAAAAGCGATAAATCCAGACGCTCCAGGCATAAATTAACAACAAGCGTCTTGTTCGCCGGGGAAACCGTTCCGGAACTTCATCCATGAAACCGAACAAACACCGCCGCATATGCCAGCGCGCCAACGCGAACGCCCTGTGTTGCAAATTTTCAATACCCCAGTAATCCGACAACAAAAAATATCCGTCAAAGCGCATGAAGGGATTTAGATTGATCATCAATGTGACAATCCAGGTCGTTGTGGCCATCATAAAGACACAACTGCGCAACGGACCGTCGGGCAAGAAGTGCCAGAGCGAGGTACAGACAACCGCCAAGCCCAATTCGGCGGCGATTCCGCCAAATCCGATCGCCAACCGTTGCCGGCGCGACGACAACTTCCAGGCATCGCTGACGTCGGTGTACAGCACCGGCAACATCACCAAAAAGGCCATGCCCATGGCGGGAACTCGACAACCGTAACGATGGGCGGTATAAGCATGCCCCAATTCATGCAGCGTTTTGGTCAAAATCAGCGCTACGGCGTAATAAACGACGCCTTCCGCCGAAAAAAAATGCAGGAAGGTTCGACTGAACATTCCCCAGCGATCAATCAGCAGATACGCATTAACCAACGCCAATACCACCAGCAGCAGCAACAGCTCGGGCCGAAAGATCCAGCGGAGCATGGGATAGGTTCGCGCCAACCATCGGTCCGGACGCAACAACGGTATTTTAAAAAACAGATAATGATGTATTAGCCAAGTAAACCAGTGATGCCGAGCGGCCTTGGCCTGGCCGACCAGATGCTGCACGGCTTCGCCGCCACTGATCCGCAGCAGATTATGGTTGCTTAAAAACCCCGACAACTGCCGAACCTCGTCGACGCTAACGCTAAACAGGCCTTGCCGCGATATTTGCTCGCTAATCGCCTCCGGCGTGTTCAACGCCCAGTGCGCCAGAATCTCGTTTTCCAACGGCCCGAGTCGATAGAAGCGGTGATTCGCCGGATCATATAGCGTCCAGCTGGGCGAGCCGTCGAATGCGCAAGGCCCCGGATATAAATCCAATTCCTCGCGCAACGGAGGCAGTTTGCTCACATGCCCAGCCACTGTCTCAATACCGCCAAGGGTCTTCGCAACACATAATAAACAAAAGGCACCCTCGCGCCGAAAACCTTCGCCGTCCCTTTCAGTCCGATTCTTGGCGGAGCTCCCGCCTGCCCGAAACGGGCTTTCAATCGATAGGCCATGGCATCATCGGACGTCACTTCGGCTTGGTAGGCGGAAAAATAAAGCTCGGCCGAAACCGGCGTGGCTGGATCGATGTTGAGAAAAAACCGCACTTCGGCACCCGGCTCCAGCTTAATCGCATCCGCAACCGGCAATTGAATTTCCAACTCGACATCAGCGGGGTCGGCGACCATTAAAATGCGCTCGCCGATAGCGACCGGCTTGCCTATCCAGTCATTGACATCGGAAAACACCGCAATGCCGGCATGAGGCGCCTTAATGTCGATGCGCGCCAACCAATCCTCCATGCCTCGCACTTCGGCTTCCTGCTGTTCGATTCGGCTTTTAAGAATATTAACCTGTGCCTTACTGTCGGTATCGAACATCGCCTGCTGCGCGGTTTTGCGATATTCGGCCTCGGCGACCGCCAAGGTCTTACGGGTAACCAGCAGCTTATTCCTGATGATCTCGTCTTCAAGGCTTAACAAGGGCTGGTCTTTAGCCACCCTATCGTTGGGCTGAATGTAAAACCGGTCGACGACGCCGTCGATTGCTGCTCTGAGTATGGTCGGATGACCGGGAATAACGCTGGCGGGCGCCAGCGCCGTTTGCCGAACCGGAATCCACAGCAGAACAAACGCCGCAGCCAAACCGATCAACAGGCGCTTTTTAGTGAGACGAACCCGCTTCCAAAAGGCTGGTCTCGGCAATAACGCCGCCCAGGCATGGCCAAAAGTATGCGCCAGATGCTCCAGCAAATACAGCTCCGCATCCGTCCAGGCCTCTTCCCGAGCCAGCAACAAGCCGGCCCTAGGCGCGGCGCCATGGGCCGATACCGGCAACCATAAGGCGTGGGCCGGCAGCCATTGCGTCCACTCGTCGGCGCCAGGACTGCCGACGTCTTCGGCCGTCAAAGCCCGAATCGCGCCCGAGGCATCCGCGGACAACTGTTTTAACAGCCGTTTCAGCCACAAAATATAGGGCGCATTGGCATCGATCACGGCCAGACCGGACAAGGCAAACACTTGCGCATCGTCTATCCGCCATAGCGCCGCTTGGCGGAATTCAATCAAGCCGTGGCTATCGTTAACCAGCGTATAGGCCAGCGCCTCGGCGGTATCGGCGTTGCGGAAGGACTTTTCCAAATGCAGTAAAGTCGCCAGCGCCGCCAGCTGCCGCTGCGTATCAGTCATGAGCGGCGGCGAAAACGGCTCGGCCGCTCATGCCGGCTAAAAGATCATCGGACTTGCCGGTAATGACGCCAATAATTTTGACGGTCTGACTGACGGCATCGATGCGCGCGCCCAGCGTCTTAACCTTGGCCGGATACTCCCGCTGCGTTTCCTCGAGAAACACCTTGAAATCAAGTCCCGGTTTCAACCATGCCAGCCAGGCGGAGGGTACAAGCACCGTCAGTTCCAGCTGGCTGTCATCCAGAATATCCAGAAGCGGGTCGCCGGCCTTAACGTACTGATAACGCTGCACCAGCCGTTCGGCCACCCTTCCAGAGAACGGCGCGGTAATCGTGCATTTTTGCAAAACCGCGCTCATCAGATCGATATCGGCCTTGGCCTTGGCCACTTCGGCCGCCGCCATCTCAAGTTCCAGCGGACTCATGGAGTTCAACTTGGCCAAGCGGCTGTTAACGGCATAGGTTTTTTCGGCGGCCTGTGCGACGGCCTGCGCCTTTTTCAATTGGGCATGCTGCTCGGCGCAACCGAAAGCGGCCAGCAAATCACCTTGTTTGAACCGCTCTCCCTCCTGAACATTCAACTGAATAATTTTCGCCGAGATTTCGCTGGCCAGGACAGCCGTGTGCCGAGCATTGAGTTGTGCGCGAATTTCGGCGGCTTCGGCGGCCCGAGCCGTGACAAAAGCGCAGAGACAGGAGAGGAGAATTAGCGATGGCAGAAAAATAGGCATGAAGTTCCGGGAAAATTTTATGAATATCAGGCGCTGCATGGGAGCCCAGTTGGGGGCTGCTGGGCCCCACTACCCACTGAGCGGTTCAAGCTATGTTCCCATACGGCGCATGGGAACGTAATGTCCGGAGTTGGAAAATTGCCCCCTATTCCTTCCTTGTCACGCTCGAATCGACAGCCGATAAATTTTCCACCTTGGCGGGCGAAGGAAACTGTCCGGCCTCCCAGTTTTTATCCACCGCCTCGATGGAACTCGCCAACGTGTTGATATCGTAGTTCTCAATAAACACCGGGAGCGGATCGAGGCCCAACGACACATAAACCCTACCCAGCGAGCTTTGGATACCGGCATAGGCTTCCAAGAGTTGTAAGCGGGACATCAAGGCGTTGGTAGACGCGCGTATCCGTTCCAACCCGGTTTTGGCTTCGTTCTCGGCGTCCGTGGCGATATGTTTGGAAATCTTCTGATTGATTGCATCCAGTTCTTGAGTGCGCTTGTACTGCTGCTGCGCGACTAAAAACTGTTGATAGGACAAGTGAACCTGGGTCAATACCGCCATATAAACCGATAAGCGGCGGGTATCTCCCAGTTTTTCCTGGGCATCGATCTGGCTAAAACGCGCCGGCGCCGAAATCAGTTCCATCAGATTCTGGCTGATCAATCCGCTCAACTCCAACCAATTGCTGTTTAATAAATAAGAGTTGCTGTCATGGTTGTAACCGGCCCTAAACTCGACGCCCGGCAACAGGCGCACCATCGCCTTATGCGTCTCTTCGGTGGTTATTCGGGTATTGTAGATTTCCGAGCGCAGCTCGGGGCGCAGTTGCAGCGCCATTTCTTCCATTTTGTCGATAGCCAGGGAAAATTCCGGCACTTGCAGCGCAGTGTTCTCCGGCAATTTCAGTTCAAATTTCTGATTCGGTGATATCGCCAGCAAAGAGGCCAGCTCGGTTTTGGCGAGACGCAGGGTTTCCGATAACTCTTCCAGTTTCCGGATGATATCCAGCAGGTCCTTTTGATACTGCAGGATCGTCAGCGGCGCGGACAGGCGTTCGGTTTCGATCCCCTGCGCATCCTTCAATGCCTGTCTGGCATCGACCAGAACTTTATCGATCTCGCCTTCCAATTGCTGTGTACCAGCCATGCGCCAAAATGCGGTGCGCACTTCCTGCATGAGTAATTGCGCGGTTTTGCGGCGATTTTCCTCGGCAACCAGCACCCGGTTTGCATCCTGTTTGGCTTGAAAATAGCTGACGCCGAAATCCAGCACGTTCCAGCTGAAAGTAAAATCGTAGATCTTGCGCGACCGGTCTTGGGAAGTCGAAGTTTCCAATGACTGGCGACCGGTGGCGATCGAACGGCTGCTGGAGGCATTGTAATTATCACGCCCCCGATAACCGGCGGAAGCGATCAAATCGGGCAATAAACTGTACTTTGCCAAATCGGACTGCCCTTCGGCCACGGCATGTTCCATCATCTTGACGCGATGATTGAGATTGTATTTCAACGAACGAGCCATCGCCTCGTAGACGCTGAGCGGCCCTACAATAGGTTCCTGTTTTGCAAAAATCACCTGCTTATCGGCATCGAGCGACGCCTGTTGTTCGTCCGGCGTAATCGGCTCCGGCATGATGGCACAACCGGCTAACAAAACAATACCGGAAAGGCCGGCCATGAGTGAGGGGGCTGGATAGTTCATGATGATTAGTGATTGATTCCACGTTGAAAGAGTGACGGACAGCTTTCCCGCCGTTTTACTGCCATTGAAACATTCTCAAGAGCCGCTAGCCCGCGGCATAATTCAGGTTTGTCGCGGCAAGATGACGCGTCGGGCAATCGCATCAAGCGGCATCCTGGTTGTTTTTGCCGATGCTGGCCAAACTATCCAGCAACCTCAGGCGCTGATGTTCGAAGCCTTTGCTGCCCACCATCTGCAATTGCCGAGTCAGCCCCGGCTTGCCGGATTGAGCCAGCGAATTGTCAGCCGGCTCCCGTTGGCCTTGAACGTTCCGCCCCCTTCCCTGCCCTTGTTGCCCGTCTCCGGCGGGGAATTGGTGGTTTTCGGTATTGTCGCGCTGATTTTGTAGTCTGCCATTTCGCGGCTGTATCTTGACCAGAACCACCGACTGTTTACCCTGACTGTCCCTGATGACTACTTTCACGGTTATCGGGTTGGCCACAATCGCGCCTTCCTTGACGGTAACGGCCCCGGTACTGGGATTCACGCTGATCCACGACGGCAAACTTTGGCCGCTAGCCTGTGAGGCGGTGATCGTCAACACACCGGTTCTGTCCAAGCCGGCAAAGGCGCTGGACGGGATGTTGAGCGTGCCGCCCGACAAGCCGTTTCCACCCGCATCGGCGTTCAATCTCATATCCACAACCAGGGTTTGCCCGGTATTAAAGTTAACGGTATCGGCTCTGATATGACCGCTGTTTCCGGGATCGTTGCCCGCGAAGCTGTCACCGAAACCGTGGTTCACGCCCGGACTATTGTTTAGACCACCATCGTTAAGCGGGCCGGCATCATTGCCGGTAAGCGTTTGATTGCCTACGCCGGAAACACCGGTTACGCCGGCATCGGAACCCGGCTTACCATCGGCATTCCCGGTAATTTGGCTGAGATTGATAGCCGTTGACCCCACCGGCCCGATCGCCGCACTAGCAACGCTTTCCGCCGTTCCTTGGCCGTCGGTGTAATGGGCCACCACTGTAATCAACTTGCCGGCTTCGGCTTGCGTCAAAACATAGCGGTCGCCGGTGGCAGCATTAATGTCGGCACCGTCGGCTTGCCATTGATAACTGACGGCACCCATGCCTTCGACATCGACCAAACTGTTGGCAACCGTCAAGGTATCGCCAATGGCTAGCGTTCCATTGATGGTAAGCGTTCCGCTGGGTAAATCGTTAACAGGGTTTACCGTGATGGTAAATGTCTGGGTAGCGCTGGTATCGACACCGCCATTGGCAGTCCCGCCGTTGTCGCGAACGAACACGGTAACGGTTGCCACTCCGCTGGCATTGGCCGCCGGTGTGTAACTGAGATTGCCATTGCCATCGATGGTCGGCTGCACGCTGAACAAGGCGTTGTTGTTATTGCTGGCGACAAAACTCAGGACTTGACCGGATTCATTGGCAGCCCCCGCGCTCAGACCGGTCGTCCAACTCGCAACCGTCTGCGCACCGGCGTCCTCGTTGACGACCTGATCACCGCCCTTGGTAAAAGCAGGCATATCGTTAACAGCCGTGACGCCGGTATCGATAATATTAAGGTTAGCGGAAATAGCCGTAGTAGCACCGTTGGTCGAGCTGTCGGCGGTAACACGGATTTCGGTGCCACCGGTGGTGGTGCTAAAACCGGCCACATAGGTGTTATCCAAAGCGCGAATCGACAGGGCCGATGGCGTACCGTTGTAGTTGGCAACCGGAACGAAACGCAGCTGCGTGGCGCTGGACAAGGCCAAGGCATTGGCGCCGTCCGTGACCGCGCCGACGGCCTTCCAGTTGGCACCACCATCACTGCTGTATTGCCATACGCCTTCCGTAACGGCATTGGCGGCGTTGCCCACCACCAGCACGCCGGGGCTGGTGGCGCCGGCATCCACATCCTGAAAGCTATAGCCGGTTAAAGCGTTGATCGCCGTACCAGCCGGATTGCTCGTGTCTTCATTAGTCGCCGCCAGCGTCAGACTACCCAATCCAGTGGGTGCATCGTTGACGTTGCCGACGACTATGCTGCCACCCGCGCCGTTGGCGGAAAACGCCGTCGAACCGCCCCCTGCGCCCGGATCGGCGATTTGGCGCACGCCGTCGCTGGAAGCCGTGCCGGTGGTTTCATCCCAGGCCCGGTAGCTGAAAGTGGCCGTTTCGCCATTAACACTATCTGGCAGATAACGGATTTGGCTAGCGCCATCCAGCAACAAGGCTGAACCCGCCGACACCGCGCCAAAGTCGGTCCAAACCGTGCCGTCGGTGGAATATTGCCAGTTGCCGTTGCCCACCGTAGCAGTCACGGCAATACCTTTGTTCACACCCGCGCCATCGGGATCCACCCAGGCGGCGGCGCCTGTAAGAATGGTATTGACCGCCACCCCCGCACTCGCCGTATTTTCATTGGTACCGGCAAACGCCGCCGTAGCCGCGGCGGTGATGGTCGGAGCATCGTTGACCGCCGTTACATTGAGCGTCACGTTGTTGGTTCCGGAACCCAATGCTCCGCCGCTACCACTATTGCCGCCATCGTTCACCGAAACGCCCAAGGTTACCGCCGAAGTGGCATTTGCCGCCGTGATAAACGACAAACCATTGGCTGAAATAAAGTCATTGATGTCGGCGACGCTACCGGTGAGGGTCATGGTGGCTGTGCCGCCGCCGGCGACGGTCACGCCACCGCCGCTCGTAGCGGTCAGGCTGCCGGACCCGACGGCCAAAGTAGCCGTGACAGCGCCGCTACCCGCATCGATGTCGGCAAAGCTAATACCGGTGATAACGCTTGCTACATCCTCGGTAACGCTAAGGGAAGCAGGCGAGGACAGCGTGGGTGCGTCGTTAACCGCGGTCACTGTAATCGTGGAGATAGCCGTATTGCTGGTTAGTCCGGCGTCGAAAGCGCTGCTGGAGCCCTGCACCGAAAATCCGGCCGCGCCGTTGAAATCGGCGGTGGGGCGAAAATAGACATTGGTCGCGGCGCCGGCGGTGGCAATGAAGCCGCCCTCACTGATTGTCGTGGTATAGCCCGCGTCGCTGTATAGCGTACCGCCGCTGATGCCGGTAATTTTGTACCAAGCCGTGTTGCCGCCGATGGCGATGGCGCCGGAATTGGCGTCTTCATTGATGGTCGGGCTGGCGACGCCGACGCCGACGGATACAGTGGCCGTGATCGCGCTACCACCAAGGCCGCCATCGTTGCTACTGGTCGAGGCCCGCAGATCGAAGCTCCCATCGCTCGCTCCGCTGGGGGTGAATTTGAAACCGGCATGGGCCGCCGCGTAGCTGACGAAGTCGTTGTTGACGATCTGCGTGGTGCCGTCGTTCAGATACAGCGTACCGTTCGTGATATTGGTGATCTTGAAATAAGTCACTTCCGCGCCGTCCACCACATTTCGGCTAACCACCAATCCGCCGCTAGTTTGGGTACTCGGCGTTGTTGAAGTGCCGGTAATGCTGGGCGTATCGGCTATTGGCGTGATACTGACGGTCGAAGTCGCGGTCGATCCGCCCAAGCCGCTATCCGCGTTGTCGGTGGAAGCCTGAATGGTGAACGATCCCGCCGTATTGGAATTCGCCGTGGGCCGGAAATAGACGTTGGTGGTCGCTCCGCCCGAGGTTATGAAGCCACCGTCGGTAATCATCGTGCTATAGCCCGCATCGCTATACAAAGTGCCGCCGCTGATGCCGGTGATCTTGTAATGGCTCACTTCGGCGCCGTCGGCCGCGTTACGGGTGATGGCGATGGCTCCGGAATCGGTGTCTTCGTTGATGGTCGGACTCGCCACGCTGGGCGTGTCGGCGACCGGCGTCAGCGTGACTGTAGAGGTTGCGGTAGAACCACCCAGCCCCGCATCCAAGTTACTCTTGGAGGCCTGCACCGTGAAACCGCCGTTGCCGCCGGTGGTGCTGTTCCGATTCGCCGTAGGCCGAAAATAGACGTTGGTGGTCGCTCCCGCGCTGGCGATAAAATCGTTGCCGTTAATCTGGGTGGTATAGCCTGCGTCGCTGTATAGAGTTCCGCCGGTGATGCCGGTGATCTTGTAATGGGTGGTTTCCGCGCCGTCGGCCGGGTTGCGGGTTATGACGATGGCCCCGGTGTCGGTATCTTCGTTGACGGTTGGGCTCGCAACCGCTGGCGTGTCGGCAATCGCCGTGACGGTAATAACGGAAGCCGCGGTATTGCCGGTTAGTCCGGCGTCGAAAGCGCTGCTGGAGCCCTGCACCGAAAACCCGCCCACGCCGTTGAAATCGGCGGTGGGGCGAAAATAGACATTGGTCGCGGCGCCGGCGGTGGCTATGAAGCCGCCCTCGCCGATTGCCGTGCTATAGCCCGCGTTGCTATAAAGCGTGCCGCCGCTGATGCCGGTGATCTTGTAAAAAGCCGTGTTGCCGGCTATAGCGATGGCGCCTGTGTCGGTATCTTCATTGACGGTCGGGCTGCCCACGCCCACGCCAACCGAAACTGTCGCCGTCACTACGCCGCCGCCCAGTCCGCCGTCGGCGTTGCTGGTCGAAGCCTGCACATCGAACGTGCCGTCGCTCGCGCCGCTGGGCGTAAATTTCAGGCCGGCATTGGCTTCCGCGAAGGTGATGAAGCTGTTGGCGGTAATCTGTGTGCTGCCATCGTTCTTATATAAGGTGCCGTTGGCAATATTGGTGATCTTGAAATAGGTCACTTCCGCGCCATCCGCCGCATTCCGGCTTATTACCAAGCCGCCGGTGGTCTGGGTGCTCGGCGTGGTGGTGGCGCCGGTAATGCTCGGGGTATCCGCAACAGCCGTAACATCGATCGTCACGGTATCGGTATCCGAGAGCGTGCCAGTACCATTATCGGTCGAAGCAATAGTCAGCGTTGCGTAACTTGCACCGTTGGCATTTGCGGTCGGCGTATAAGTCACTGCCGCCAAAGCCGCCTGCACCTGGGCCACGGTACCGACAATCTGTACCGAATTGCCACCGTCACCGGTTATGGCTGCTCCGCCGCCTGTCGTTACGGCTAACGTGCCCTTACCTACCGCCACCGAAACGACGGTCGTCAGTGTCGTGCCGGCGTCCTGATCGGTGACGGATAAATCATTACCGTTGCCGGCTGAAAATACCAAAGCCGTATCCTCATTCGTCGTTTGGGTAGCCGGTTTGGTGTTAACTGGCGCTTCGTTGACGTCATTGACAGTAATCGCCAAGGCCTGGGAAGCGGTGAGATTGCCGCTGCCGTTATCGGTAGCAGTGACGGTGATATCGTAGACGTTGTTACCGCCACTATCTCCGGGCGCCTCAAAATTGGGCGCGCCGTTAAACGTCAGTACGCCGGTGCTGCTGTTGATGCTGAACAATGCCGCGTCGGTGCCGCCGATGCTCCAGGCCAGCGTCTGGCCGCTGTCGGGATCGGTACCGGTCGCCGTGTAAACCGTGCCGGTTCCATTCTCGGCGAAACTGGCGGTGGTTGCCGAGGTAATGCTCGGCGCTTCGTTGACGTTGGTTACGGTGACGGCGACGTTTTGAGTGGCGGTGCCGTTACTGTCGGTGGCGGTAATGGTGACATCGTAGACGTTATTGGTACCGGCATCGGTGGGGCTTTCGAAATTGGGCGACGACAAGAAGGTCAATGCCCCGCTGGACGAATCGATGTTGAACCTAGCCTGATCCGAGCCGCCGGTGAGCGAGTAACTGACCGTGCCGCCGCTGGCCGTGGCGGCGGCCATATAGACGGTACCGGTAGCGTTCTCGGCAAAGTTGGCGGTGGTGCCGGACGTGAAGGTGGGGCCGGGAAGAACTGCCGGATCAAAAACAAAATTGTCGAAATATGACGTGTTGAAGCCATAATTATCTGACGTGATAATTATGGTATCAACATTCCATAGTGTTGTAGCATTTGAATTGGCTCCCATGGTTTGAACACCCGCCGAGATAGCGGCACCGGTTCCAGCAGTTCCACCAGTGGCTGACGGGTCGTTCCCTGTATTGATGGTTTGAGAACCAACCGTAGAACCGCCGAGTTTTCCCGTTATTGTTATTACACCATGGCCCCAGCCGTCACCATTGAAATAGAAACTGGTGAATTTGAAAGTCGTTCCGGGAGTCGACTGCGTAATGGTTAGCGTCTCAGTTCCGTTTGCGCCTCCCAGATTTATGGCTACACTTCCCGAAATCCCCTTTCCCGATTGCCCCCAAATAGTGTCCACACCAGCAGTATAGGCAAAAGAAAAATTGTTTTCCGTAATCGTTGCGCCGAGGTCTGCGTCTGCACGGGCATTAAAGTCTGCAATAGTCTGTGAACCGATTGATGCCAGCAAGTGGTCATATTGATCGCCAGCATGACCTAAAACTGAGCTATCGGTTTCAATAGAGCCTACTTTGAATTCCAATTGCCAGTCACCACCAAGAGAGGCGGCACCGGTTGCATTATCGGACGCTGCAATATCGGCCTGAGTTGTCTGCGCCAACGCATTAATAACCGCCACACCATCGGAACCTTCCGCCACATCGCAACCATACAACAGGATGTCGCCATTCTGGGTTAACGCGTTACCGATGGTTGCCAAGTCGGCGGCATGGTCTGGCAGGTTTTGCGCAGTCAATTGCAGCGACCCCAAACCCACCGACCCCACGCAGCCGTGGGAAACGATATGGAGCGCGTCGATAGCGCTACGCCCTTGCAGAATCTGAGCCATCTGCGCCAAACCGTCTTGACTGTAATCCAGCACATGTACTTCCGCACTGGGACTCACGCCGTCGATCAGCGTCTGGTAATCGTTCGCGCTGTTTTCGATAAAGACGACCTCGGTGCGTTGCGGTTGCGGTGCTGGATCGGCTTGAACCGCGGGCGGCGCGGCGTCGGCTGCTGCTTCGGCAAGTTTGGAAGCATCGGCGGCGGCCGCATCCAGTGCGACGGGAGCAGGATCGGCGGTGGCATCCACGGCGGTTGCCACCGCCGCACCGTCGAACATGATGCGCGGCTCCAGCGCCAGCATGGTTAGGCGGGGCTTATAAAATGTGTCACCGTTAAGCGCCGGCTGGGTTGTCGAATCTATTTGGCCTCTTTCCTTAATTGCGGTTTTGATCAATTTCATATCGATATTCCCTGCCTTGATACCCATGAGCCGAGGAGAAGGTTTAGCTTAAGTGAATTCTGATTAAGTCCTTCGACAAGTTCAGGACGAACGGTACATTGTTGATTCCGTTCGTGGCGAGCCCTTCGACTTCTCTCAGGAGAGCCTTGTCGAACCATGAGCGGATTCAACTTGTTCTGAGTTTCCTTAACGTTTTTTAACCGCATTCTTAGTTTGCACGGCCTCTAGCCTATCACCTTGGTGCCGCTACAATGAACCATTATTCGCCAACCTCGATACAACTTGCCGGATCGAGAGCCTTCATAGACAATGAAATGACCATGAACGTTAGGCAATAATACCTAGTTCAAATTGGCAACGCAATTCATTACTCTAACATCCAAATTTGATACTTTGAGCCTTTGCGTTTAACGCTATTGCCATGCGGCACATTCCACCATAAACGGTTACCATCCGAATGGATGAGCCGTTCTGGTCAGCCAGAAAATCAAGAATAACGCCATGCCGGCCGATTTTATTGGACCATGGAAGGTACGGCGAAGGCGTGTTTTAATCAGTTTTTTATTGGTCAAGCTATTCCCTATTGTAGTCGACGATCGTTTGTGGATACACTGCATGGCCGTTAGCCAATTATCAAGAAATTCGCAAAGACTTGATGCGGCGAATGCTTGCCGACTTCCGGACTCATTCGCAAATCAGGCTGACGGGCAACGGGTTTGCGACAAGTACATTCTTTCCACGGTATCGCGAGCCACATTAACCTCAATAAATCCAGGAGTACCAAATTATGGATGCACCCTATATTGGAGCCATTTTTATCTGGGCGGGAAACTTTGCGCCACAGGGCTATCGTTTCTGTGACGGATCACAATTATCGGTTCAACAGAACGCGGCGCTGTTTGCCATACTGGGAACAAATTACGGCGGCAACGGCTCGACCACTTTCAATCTGCCGGATTTGCGCGGGCGGTTTCCGTTCCCCGCGGCCAACCCCTCCCAACCCGGCCAAGTTGGCGGAAATGCAGCAATCACATTAGGAATAAATAACCTACCGCTCCATAACCATCCGGCAACTTTTACTCCAACGGGCGGCGGTGCAGTGACACCGCTTAACGTAACCACAGACCTATCGGTGAGTACTGCAGCGGCCTCAACCCCCACACCAACGCTTGCTAACGGCGATACGGCTTATCTAGCCAATGCGGCGGCGGGGGCGTCCTCGAATGCTCTTAAGGGCCTTTACACTAAGACCGCTCCAACGACTGGCGGCATTGCCACAATTCCCGCCAATACCACGGTCACCGGCGGTGGCGGCGGCATAACAGGCGGTACTGTCGCCATCGGCGGAACCGGCGCGAACCTACCCATCGATATTCACCCTCCATATCTGTCATTAAATTTTATCATTGCCGTCCAAGGGCTGTTTCCGCCACGCAATTAAGCCGGCCATGGACTGTCGAGCCCGAAGCCCTGCCCCGCATGCCCGGGACAGGGCGTTTTATGGCAAACGGTCGGTAAAATCGTCCCGTCAATTGAAGATAGCCTGATAGTAAATGCCGTTTTCGTCTTTAGAGGACGCCGCCAAACCGATTTGCAACACTCCGCCAGTGCCGTCCAACATCGACACCATGCCATCGGCTAATCGGATTTCCGCCGGCCCTAAAAAAGTAAGGATAAATGGCGCATCGCGGAACGGCAGCGATTGCGGCCAATGGTTTGGTTTCTCCATTACGGGTAACGCTTCCACGGCAATCAAACGCAACTCCAGTGCGCAGCCGTCCGGTAAAGGAGCCCTGTAAACCGTGTCCTTATGTGGGGCAAAATCATTGATGGTCATCATTTCCATACTATTTCCTCTGAAAGGCTAACGTAAAAAATCCGTACCGGGACGCCAGACCATACGCTCCTCTATCGGCCCCCTGTGCTCTACGCTGAATCCCAGCCGCTGGTAAAGTTGCTTCGCCTTTAGATTGTCACGCATCACGTCCAACACCAAAGGAGTCCGCATGTCTGAGGCCGCCCGCTGCAACCCGCGCAGGATGCCGCTGCCGTAACCTTTGCCTCGCTCCGCACTCATGAAGGCAATACTCAGTATTTTGATTTCATCGCGGCCGAAATCCACGATGATCCGCCCGATACGCTCGCCAAGTTTTTCCACCACCAGTTGGAGGGCGTTAGGATAATGAGCCTCGTTCCCTTGCATTTGCAATGCATGCTGCATTCTGATCAGTTCTTCGATGAAGCCGTTTTCGGCATTGATCTGCCTCAGGTCATCTCGGGTCGAGCTGTACAGCGCCTCCAAAAAATCGCTGTCATCCGGCCGAACCGGGCGCAGGTTCAAGTCGTCGGGAACGGGTATGGCGTTAGGCTGCATGATGTTTCCTTGAGTTACTGCTCTGTCATTAAGTTAGGCACATGGGCACTACGTGGGAGCGGGCCGTGCCCGCGTCTTTGGACAGCGATTACAAACTTATCTCTTATCTCGACTTCATCGCGGACATGGCACGCTCCTACAATTCTTAATTTAGCCACCGTGTTGAGCTGCCGTCGAGGTTACAATTACGATCCAAAGGCGCGTTGGTAAAATCATCGCTATTTTAAAACTGTTTTTCCGATAAACCTGGTCTTTCTCCAAAAAAGGAATTGCCGCCATGCCGTCAGCCGCATCTCATGCCGATGCCATCGTCGAAACCGCTCTGCGCCTGCCTTTTCAATTTGACCCGGCCCGGCTTGAAGACGATCTTGCCCGCATCAATACCTCGGATTGGCAAGCCCATTTCAACAACAGCATATACCAAGGAGATTGGAGCGGCGTAGCCTTGCGCGCCGCTCCTGGCGGTCATATGGCTCTTTATTCGGACCCCACCGCCGATACTTGGGCCGATACGGCTTTGCTGGAGCAATGTCCCGCTTTCAAGGAAGTCATGGAAAGTTTTGCCTGTCCGCTGCTGTCCGTTCGGCTATTGCGGCTGGGACCGGGCGCTATAATCGAGGCGCACCGCGATCCCATGCTGGGGCTGGATTACGGCGAGGTACGCATTCATGTGGTTATCGCCACCAACCCGAATGTCGAATGCCGCCTACAAGGACGGCCCTATCACTGGGACGCGGGGGAATGCTGGTATGCCGATTTTAGCTGTACACACAGTTTCGCCAATCGAGGCGATACCGAACGAGTCCACATGGTATTGGATTGCAAGGTGAACGATTGGTTACGGGCATTGTTGACGCAACTGGGAGAAGCGTCGCTGCCCAGAATGCCGTCAAACAGGCCGCCCCCTTTAGCCATACCCAAGCAAATCAAAACGTTAGACGACTGGATGATGTTGAAAGAGCGTGTTGTGCTGATGCGGGCGGAAAAATGCTGTCTCGCCCACGAGCGCGTTAAATTAGAAAACGGCGTCCCCGTTCGCGGCACCGGCACGGAAGCCAATTTCCGCCGTATCGGGTTCTGCGGCCGCGAAATCCGCGACCAGCAACTTGGCTGCGCGCATACCATGGTGCGTTATCAGCTACGGGATATTATCCGGGCGTTGGATAACAGCGGCATGATGACAGCGGAAGATTCTAAGAGATTGGCGCAATTATTGGATTCGGCGGGTAACGAAATCCAATTCATGGATCATCGCAAAGGCACTGCGGAAAAACATTATGCAATCTTGCGCGGACAGCTTAATAGCCCCGGCACGCAACCCTCCGAAGCCGCGCTTTTGGCGGCATCCGAACAAATCGCAGCCATGGAAATACGGCACGAAGGCTATGTAAAACAAATCGGTTCGATACGCGACCGGGTTTTGGCTTATCTGGAAGCGGGTATCGCCCGTGAATCTGCCTTCTAAATAAAATATTTATCGAAAGATGGATGCGCATTTATTTCACTTGCTACGCCAGCGAGTTCATAAGGATCACGCTTTGCAAGCGCGTTTGTTTGAATTAACCGATCCCACGGATTTTTTTGCCGCCATCCAGGCATTGGCCGAAGAATCAGGATATACACTGGAACAAGCCGACCTGCTTGAAGCCACACTGGCCGGACGCCGCGCGTGGCATAACAAGAACCGGTAATGAACAATACGGATGCCCTGGCCGGCTGGCTGCCCTTTTTTCTCAGCGCTCACGACGGCCAAAGGCAGGTGGAATGGGGCTACATGGGCCGGGAACGGTTTACCGAGCCATTCTTTCTGGATACCTTGCAAATTCTGCTGCGCAGACCGTTTAATCAATTATTCCGCCGGCAAAGCGGGCTGGACTTACTGCTGGCAAGGGCGCAGTCCCATCCCGGCTTACCGCTAAAAGGCATGATATTCCACATGAGCCGCTGCGGCTCCACGTTGTTAACCCAGTGGCTAACTGCCTTGCCGGACAGCGCGGTGCTGTCGGAGCCGGAACCCTTAGATACTTTATTGCAATGGCCCACGCCGCATAGCGATACAGAAACGATACAAGCATTGCTAGCAGCCCTGGGCCAGCCGCGCCGAAAAAGTGACCGCCGTCTTTTCCTGAAAACCGATTGCTGGCATATGGCCCATATCGACCGCTTGCTGGCAGCCTTCCCGGATACACCGTGGATATTTCTGTACCGCAATCCGGTGGAAGTACTGGTGTCGCACCAGCGGATGCCCGGCTGGCATATGGTGCCTGGTACCATGGCTGGCCACGGCCTGCATCCACCCGATGAACTGTGGAATAATCCTCAAGGCAACGGCGCGTGGATCTTATCCGCCATTCTGGATCAAGCCAAACAAGCCATGCAGCGCCACCGCAACGGCCTGTTGTTAAACTACTCGGAACTGCCGGAAGCGCTGGAGCACAAGCTGTCCATTCATTTCGGCTTGACTTTAAGCACTCAGGACGCCGAGACTCTCCATGCGGTACTGGGGCGGAATTCAAAACATCGCCATGCCGAGTTTAAAGCCGACGCCGCCGAAAAACGCGCCGTCGCCGATACGCAGATTTTGGAACTGGCGGAGCGTTGGCTGGATAAACCGTACCGATTGCTTGAACAGTTACGCATAGGCAACGCGACAGACCTGTCCAATAGACCATAGCTTATACTGAAAAGAGCAGTTGGCGTATGTTGCAGGCCGTTCGTGCCGAGTCAATCGAAGCACGAGCAACCCGCAACAAAATCATTGATCTGGCCCCAATTTCACTGACACCCAGTTAAGACTTCTTCCCATTTAACAACCCCAAACCATGCCTGAAATCATCCTTGCTTCCGCCTCCCAATACCGCGCCGAATTGCTACGAAAACTGCATCTGGATTTCATAAGCTGCGGCAGCAATGTCGACGAGACACCCTTGCCCGGCGAATCGCCCGAACTTTTGGCGAAACGTCTGTCGCAAGCCAAGGCGGAAGCCCTCAGTGCAATGTATCCTAATCACCTGATCGTCGGCTCCGATCAGGTGGCGGTTTGCGGCAACGAATTACTAAGCAAACCCGGCGATCGGACACAAGCCATCCGGCAACTCAAGATGCAATCGGGACAAACGGTACGGTTTTATACCGGCATCTGTGTATTGAACAGCGCGACCGGCCATTATTTGAATGACATCGACATCTGTTCGGTGCATTTCAAGACGCTTAGCGACAGTCAGATCGAACGCTATGTCGACCTGGAAAAACCTTTTGACTGCGCCGGCAGTTTCAAGTCCGAAGGCTTGGGAATCGCGTTGTTTTCCAGAATCGAGGGCGACGATCCCAACGCCTTGGTCGGCTTACCCCTAATCAAACTAACGGGTCTGCTCGCCCGATTCGGTATTGACGTGATTTAGTGAAACTTCTGAGTCGGTGCCATCAAGGCCGTAAGGCGTAGTCGAGGGCGACAGTAGGCGAAGCCGTATTGCGCCGTATGGAATCATTTAACATTCGGGGCAATGTCCGTTGGTAATTGCGCCTTACGGCCACCCTTGGCCGTCGTTTTTGGCGCATCAGGCGAAGGGGCGTTATCCGCAGGGTTGTGGCATTCAGCAACCGCCCGACAACATAACAGCCTTGAATTGGGAGTGAACCTAGATTTTGTAGGTCACGTTGGCGCGAGAGCGGCTACGTGACAAATCGAAGCTAAATTGTCAGGGAACGCTAGCGCACACATTGACCTACCTGACTGCGCTGCGGCATACGCGATTCCTCATAATGGGCCGCTTTGTTTTTGACTTTAGGCAATTACTGGCTATAGTGATTCACGAACAACCTTCGCTGGCGGATTTGCCTAGTAATTGTTAGGCATTCGCCTACCCATTAGCTCCCATCCGCAATTGAGCGCCTTGCAAGGATAATCTCTGGCCATTAAGCGCGAAAATGTTGAAGAATTTTTTTAAGAAAAAAGTCTCGGTTAGAGAGACCACAATCCCCAACCATCCTGCCGTCAACCTCACGCCTTCCGACGAAGAGGAACTTAAGAAGATATTGAGATCAGCACTTCCAAATATAGAAGCGGGAAACAATCCACTTGCTTGGTCATACGATCCCGACCTATGGTTATCGGGCAAACTACATTATCTAATACCGCAAGAAGTGGCGACCAAAAACGATATTGCCGAATTCTTAAATATCATTCGTGATACGACACTGAATTTCCCAGGCGGGCCATTTATATGGGACATTAACTCACTAGACAATCTAGTTTTTCTACCGACAAGCAATGCGGAACAAAAGGAAAAAGCCGGCATCTTTGCTGCCATTTATTCATCGTGCGACGAGCCATACAAAGCATACTGTGATTTTGTCACACGATTTCTAAGGCAATTCAGGAAGAACTACCATGAGGCGATAGCCAACGCTGAGAATAGTACCCAAAGCCGAACCCTGGTCGCCATGAGAGCGGCGGCTCAAATTCTAGATTTTCAACGTAGTTTACGTGCTGGGCTTGTCGGACCAAGTCGAGAGAGCATCAAATATTTTCTCAGCGATACCGATGAAATTTTGATTGAGAGGTTTGGCGAATTTGATAGGCCAGCAACCCAAAAGGTTAAATTCCAGTGCGAATCGGTTTCCGTGATTCTTCCAGACTATGTGCGTGTTTCAAAAACGGCAGACGATCAGATTAACGCGACCTTTGGCGAAGGCGACATTTGCCGAATTGAGATCTCAAGAACCATGTCAGTCGGCATAGATCATCCCGAAGAATTCGGCGTATTTCTGGCAAAGCAGTTTGGGGAGAGACAGGGGTTGACGGTAAACTACGCCGCCGACGGCAAGGCGGTTATTCCAGCCCTTCCGATTGTAAAAGAAATACAAGGCGAACATCTTCAGTTTTCTCACTTCACGATTGGCACAAAGCGGACCGTATTCACCATGACCCTGTCCTGTCCACCGGTCCAAAATCTTCCGGATCGAGTTAAGACTAGAATCAATGAGATTATAAATGGGGTAATCGCGACCCTATCCGAAGAGTTTGTATACCCCACCCATCAACCGAAACACTGAAAGCAGCCCGCGTAGGGCGCATCAGCGATAGCGTCATGCGCCGGAGAATAAAAGCTAACAAACGACGGCTATCGGAATAGTCTATTCGACGGCATACGTGCATATCGAATACTTCATGAAACACCAGTGCAAATCCTGAATGCTTGCTAACTCCGAATATTTTCCGCCATAACATCCCGCAGACTCCCCGAGGCATATTTATGCAATACGCTGGCAACCAGGGTCTGATAAGGCAAACCTTCCTGCAAGGCTCGGCGTTGCAGAGCCGCTAAATCCCGGGCGGATATTCTGATGTTGATACGCTTGTCTTTTTTAAAGGCGGCTTCGGCGGCCTTGGCTAAATCGCCCTTGCGCCCCTCCGTCAAAATGGATTCGAATTCGTCGGCCTCGAAAGCAGCCAATAACTTTTGCTCTTCTTCATCCAATATTAAGTTAGTCATGTCCGCCTCGCAGATAATGTTTCGTCGCTTTGCGACTGGGGATAATGGTTTTCAGAAAAATCTCTTCACTGATTTCCACGTAAGGCACCAAATAAACGTAGTTATCGACATCCACGACAAACATTCTTTGATTTGAATATTTATCCGGATTGGGGTGGGCCACGTCATCCAGCAAATCGCCGGATTGGATTGCAAACAGTATGTCTTCGAATGAGATACCTCGTTCGGCGATTAGGGTCTGGTTCTTCTCAGTGTTCCAGTTAAATTGCTTCATGGCCTAGCCTAACATAGCGTGTGCCTATCGTCATCAGCAACGACTAATTACCCGTCAACCTTCGCCAAACTCAACACCGCCTCCGCCCCGCCGCCCTCGACATTGCCGACCTTGATCTCGCCGCCATGCAACACAGCCACTTCCCGGACGAAGGCCAAACCCAGGCCGGTGCTCTTGCGGCCGTTGTTGGGGCGAGGCAGCGAGTAAAAGCGCTCAAACAGACGCTCCAGCGCGTAATCCGGGATGCCGGGGCCGTGGTCGCGGATGCGCAGGACGATTTGATTGCCCTCGTGGCGGCCGTCGATTTCGATGACGGAATCGGCGGGGGCGAAGGCCAGCGCATTGTCCAGCAGGTTGGACAGCGCCTGGCGCAGCAGAAAATCCTCGCCCAGCACCGGCAGCTCGCCGCTCAGCGACACGGCCGTTCGTAAATGTTGCTGCGCCAGTTGCGGAGACTTTTCGGCCAACACGCTGTTCAGCAACTCGCCCAAATCCAAGGCCTGCGGATCCGACAATTGCTGGCGTTGCTCCAGCTCCGCCAGGCCCAGCAACCGTTCGATCAAATTGTCCAGGCGCTCGGCCTGTTCGCGGGCGTTGCCGGCGAAACGGCGGCGGTCGGCATCCGGCAGCGGTTCTTCCAGCAATTCCGCCGCGCCGCGTATCGCCGCCAGCGGGCTTTTCATTTCGTGAGTCAAGGTCTGCACGTAGCGCTCGACGTATTGCTTGCCTTCCAGCTTCTGGCGCATGTTTTCCAGGGCTTGCGCCAGGGTCGACAGCTCGACGCTGCGCAGCTTGGGCGGGCTGGCCTTGCCGCCCGAGGTGACGGCGCGGGCATAAGCCACCAACAGATCGAGCGCGCGGGTCAAGCGCCAGTTGAATATGGCTCCGAACACTAAAGCGCCGCCGAATAGCCACAAGGCGCCGCGTTGTACGGCGGCCTTGCTGGCGTCGACGATGGGTTGCAGCAAGGCGGTCGGATAGGCGACGGTGACCACGCCGATCAGGCGTTCGGCATCGCGCACCGGCGCGGCGACATGCATGGTCGAGCTGCGTTTGTCCCCGGGATCGGCTTGCGACGAACGGGCGCCGTAGCGGCCCTGCAGGGTTAAATAAACGTCGTTCCAGCGCGCATAGTTTTCGCCAACCGCCTCGCCGGCCGAATCGAAACGGACGATGCCTTCCGCGTCGGTGACATAGACGCGATAATCCAGGCTTTGTTTGGGAAAGCCGAAGATGCTCGCCGATACCGGCCGCTTGCTGTAGCGCTGCACGGCCTGAGCAAAATGGCCGTCGGCGATCTTGCCTTCCAACAGATCCGGCACGGCCAGTTCGGCCAGCAGATTGGCGGTATCGACCAGGCTGGCCTCCAGGGCCATGCGCACGCCGGGGCTGATCTGTTTGACGACCAGCAGCAACACCAGTTGCCCGGCCACCGCGACCAGGAAGAAATAACCCAGAAACAGGCGTACCGACAGTTTCATCGGCTTTGCAGGCTGTAACCCTGGCCGCGATGGGTGCGGATCGGGTCTTGATCGGCAACGGCCGCGCGGAGTTTGGCGCGCAAGGTCTTGATATGGGTATCGACGGTGCGGTCGAACACGTCGCCCGGTTCCCGCCAAACCCGTTCCAGCAGTTGTTCGCGGGAAAAAATCCGTTCGGGATGTTCGATCAACAGTTTCAGCAGCAGGAATTCGTAGCGGGTCAAATCGAGCAAGGTGCCGCAGTAACGGATGCGGCCGGCCTGACTATCCAGTTCGAATTGTCCGGCAAGCGCCGGCGCCTGGCCGTTGCCGCGCGCCGCGCCAAGCCTGCGCAGGATCACCCCTACCCGCGCCGCCACTTCGCGCGGACTGAAGGGTTTGGTGACGTAATCGTCGGCGCCGATTTCCAGGCCGACGATGCGGTCGATCTCGTCGCCGTGCGCGGTCAGAAACATCACCGGTATCTCGGAAAAGCGCCGCAGTTGCCGGCACAAATCGAAGCCGTTGCCGTCCGGCAAGCCGACATCGACTATAGCCATCGCGAAGGATTGCTCACGCAACCGGGCCAAGGCGGTTTGCACCAGGCCGACATGCTCGGTTTGATAACCGCTGTTGGCCAACACATAGATCAGGGTATCGGCGATGGCCGGTTCGTCTTCGACGATCAGGATGCGTTTGGCGGAAGAAGGCGGGTTCACGGTGCGATAAGGCTCTATTTAAAGGTCATACAGGCGGCATTTTTCAACAGGATTCGATGGAGTTCAGATCATTGCGTGATCAATGCCGGCGAAGCATAGCCGCTACTAAGGATTTCGCCAAAAATAACATCCAAAATTACGAATACGGGGCGAATTCGCTAGGCGCTCTAACGAGTTCACTCGCCAGGGCGATTAAAATCGCCCCTACAACGGATTCGGGAAAATATTACCTCATCGTTCCCATACGCCAAAAAACGGAAATGGAAATTACAAGCTTGAATTCTGCCACGCCACTGTATAATGCCGCTTTCTTTTCTTCCGTAGAAAAACAATGGCGCAATATATTTTCTCCATGAACAGGGTAGGCAAAGTCGTGCCGCCCAAAAAGTACATCCTCAAGGATATTTCCCTGTCGTTTTTCCCCGGCGCGAAAATCGGCGTATTGGGTTTGAACGGCTCGGGTAAATCGACGCTGCTGCGGATCATGGCTGGCGTCGACAAGGAAATCGAAGGCGAGGCGATTCCCTTGAAAGGCACCAACATCGGTTATCTGCCGCAGGAACCGCAGCTCGATCCGAGCAAGACCGTGCGCGGCAATCTCGAGGAGGCCGTCCAGCACATCAAGGATGCCTTGGCCAAGCTGGATGCGGTGTATGCCGCTTACGCCGATCCGGACGCCGATTTCGACAAGCTGGCCGCCGAACAGGCCAAGCTGGAAGACATCATCAACGCCTGCGACGGCCACAATCTGGACCGCACACTGGAAATCGCCGCAGATGCCTTGCGTTTGCCGGATTGGGATGCCGACGTGACCAAATTATCCGGCGGCGAGAAGCGCCGGGTGGCCTTGTGCCGTCTACTGCTGTCCAAACCCGACATGTTGCTGCTGGACGAGCCGACCAACCATTTGGACGCCGAATCGGTGGCCTGGCTGGAACGCTTCCTGCACGACTACCCCGGCACCGTGGTGGCGGTGACCCACGACCGTTACTTCCTGGACAACGTCGCCGGCTGGATTCTGGAGCTGGACCGAGGCATGGGCATTCCCTGGGAAGGGAATTATTCGTCCTGGCTGGAGCAGAAGGAAAAACGCCTGGAGCTGGAAGAGAAACAGGAAACCTCCCGCCAGAAAGCCATGAAGGCCGAGCTGGAATGGGTGCGATCCAATCCCAAAGGCCGCCATGCCAAGAGCAAGGCCCGTGTGGCGCGCTTCGAAGAATTGTCTTCGGTCGAGGTGCAACAACGTAACGAGACCCAGGAAATCTATATTCCGCCCGGACCTCGTCTGGGCGACGTCGTGATCGAAGCCGACAACGTCAACAAGGGCTTCGGCGAACGCTTGCTGATCAATAACCTCAGCTTCAAACTGCCGCCCGGCGGCATCGTCGGCATCATCGGCCCCAACGGCGCCGGCAAGACCACGCTGTTCAAGATGATGGCTGGCTTCGAGCAACCGGACTCCGGCACCTTCACGATGGGCCAAACCGTGCAGTTATCCTATGTCGAGCAGTTCCGCGACAGCATGGACAACAACAAGACGGTCTGGGAAGAGATTTCCGACGGCCTGGATGTGATCACGGTCGGCAAGTACGAAACGCCGTCGCGCGCCTATTGCGGCCGCTTCAACTTCAAGGGCGGGGATCAGCAAAAACGCATCGGCGAATTGTCCGGCGGCGAACGCAACCGCGTGCATCTGGCCAAGTTGCTGAAAAGCGGCGGCAACGTCCTGCTGCTCGACGAACCGACCAACGACCTGGACGTGGAAACCTTGCGGGCACTGGAAGAAGCGCTGCTGGCCTTCCCCGGCTGCGCGGTGGTGATCTCGCATGACCGCTGGTTCCTGGACAGGATAGCCACCCACATGCTGGCCTTCGAGGGCGACAGCGAAGTGGTCTGGTTCGAAGGCAACTATGCCGATTACGAGGCCGACCGTCATAAACGTTTGGGCATCGATGCCGATACGCCGCACCGCATCAAGTACAAAAAAATCGCTTAAGCCGGTTTTAAGCGTCCGCCACTATTTTTCAGCGGCGGACGCACCATGCCTTTCGCACTTCAAATTTCGGTTTTTTGCCCCCCCTCACCCCAGCCCTCTCCCTACGGACGAGGGGGGGGTTAGCGCGCCGAAATTTGATATGCGAAAGGTATAAATAAAGATCGAATTGAACTTGAAATAGCCCGGCTCAGTCCCAAGTATCGTTAAAGTTTTTATTAGTCCCGCTCGCTGCGTGTTGAAATCCACGGGTGTAGCGGGTAATGTATTACCAGCACACCGAACAATAATAAGGAGAAATTGGATGTCGAAAGCCCAAAACTTGCAGGACAACTTTTTAAATGCCCTGAGAAAAGAACACACACCGGTATCTATTTTTTTGGTTAACGGTATCAAATTGCAGGGCCGCGTCGATTCCTTCGACCAATACGTGGTCATGCTGAAAAACACCGTCAATCAGATGGTTTACAAACACGCCATATCCACCATCGTTCCCGGCAAAAACGTGACGATGTCTCCGCGCGAACCGGATACCAGCAGCGAAAGCTAAGAGGTTTATTTTTGTTTGAACGCCCCGATGCGGGTGAACGCGCGATCCTCGTTCACCTGAACTTGCAAGTCGGACAAGAAGATCTCGACGAGCTGAAAGAACTCACCAAATCCGCCGGTGCCCAGCCCCTGCACGTGGTCACCGGCAGCCGCCACCGCCCCGATCCCAAATATTTTGTCGGCACCGGCAAGGTCGATGAAATCAAATCGGCAATCGAGGCAAATCAAGCGGAAATCGTCATCTTCAATCATCCACTTTCTCCCAGCCAGGAACGCAACCTGGAAAAGGCGCTAGAGGTCAGGGTGGTGGACAGGAACGGCCTGATCCTGGACATCTTCGCCCAGCGCGCCCAAACCTTCGAAGGTAAGCTGCAAGTGGAATTGGCTCAGCTTAAGCATTTGTCGACCCGATTGATACGCGGCTGGACCCACCTGGAAAGGCAAAAAGGCGGCATAGGCCTGCGCGGTCCCGGCGAAACCCAGCTGGAAACCGACCGCCGATTATTGGCCGTGCGTATCAAGCAGATTCAACAACGCCTGGAAAAAGTCGAGAAGCAGCGCCACCAAGGCCGCAGCAAACGCAAAAAAGCCGAAATTCCGACGGTGTCGCTGGTCGGCTATACCAATGCCGGCAAGTCCACGCTGTTCAACACCCTGACCGGCGCCGACATTTACGCCGCCGACCAGTTATTTGCGACCCTGGACCCCACCTTGCGGCAACTACCGCTCGGTAACGGCGGCGAAATCATCCTGGCCGACACGGTAGGTTTTATCCGCCATTTGCCGCACGAACTGGTGGCGGCGTTCCGCTCCACGCTGCAGGAAGCCAGCGAGGCCGACCTGTTGCTGCACGTGATCGACGCCGCCGCCGAGGACAGGGATGAAACCATCTTTCACGTCAACCAAGTCCTGAACGACATCGACGCCGGCAAGATTCCGCAATTGAAGGTGTTCAACAAGATCGACCTGCTGGAAGAAGTTGAACATCGCATCGATTACGATGCCGAAGGCAAACCCTTCAGCGTCTGGATTTCCGCCCAAAACGGCACGGGGTGCGACTTACTGCAACGGGCGTTGTCCGAGCTTTTCGCCGGCAGCAAGGTGATACGCACCTGCCACCTGCCCGCCCGGCAAGCCGGATTCAAAGCCAAGCTCTTTGGTTTGGCGCGCATCATAGACGAAACCATCGACGAGCATGGCGACAGCGTATTGACCATAGAAATCGACAAAAAACACCTGGGCCTGTTGAAGGATGTCAGTGTTGAAGAGCTGCATTGAACAGGCATAGCCAGCTGAGTTATTTGCTCTAGCCTTATCAATTTACGATAGAATATCGCTTTTTTGGACGCAGCCGGCGAAACATAAAACGGCTGAGCGGACCGAAGCGAACGACCAAAGGCCGTTATATGCGGCCGCTTAGCGTTTACAAATCCAACTTGGAGTAATTGTATGTCTTGGAATGAGCCCGGTGGCGACAAAAAAGACCCCTGGAGCGGTCGCAAAGACCAAAATAGCCCACCCGATCTGGACGAAGTCATCCGCTCGTTGCAGGAAAAATTAGGTGGCCTCTTCGGCGGTGGTGGTTCCAACGGCAAACAATCTAGTGGCTCACCAATGAAAAGCTTGGGCTATCTTGCCGTCGGCGCCGCTGTTTTGTGGGGACTCAGCGGCTTCTATACCGTCGATGAAGGTACCCGCGGCGTGGTAACCCGATTCGGTGCTTACGTCAACACCACTCAGCCCGGTTTGAACTGGCATATCCCGGCCCCCATCGAACAAGTCCAGGTCGTGGACGTCGAACAACAGCGCTTCATCGAAGTCGGTTACCGTTCCGGCGGCGGCCAGGCCACGGGGTCCGTGCCCAAGGAAGCGATGATGCTGACCAAGGATGAAAACATCGTCGACGTGCGTCTGGCGGTGCAATATCAGGTCAAGGATGCCAAGGATTATGCATTCAATGTCCTCGATCCCGCCTCGACCCTGAAACAGGTCACCGAAAGCGTCGAACGCGGCGTGATCGGCCATAACAATATGGACTTCGTATTGACCGAGGGCCGTAGCGAAATCGTCCTGGAAATCAAATCCGAAATCCAGTCGGTGATGGACGCCTACAAAGCCGGGATTTTGATCACCAGCGTCAACCTGCAGGATGCTCAGCCCCCCGAACAAGTACAAGGTTCCTTCGAGGATGCGATCAAGGCCCGCGAAGACAAACAACGCCTGATCAACGAAGCGGAAGCCTATTCCAACGACGTGGTACCGAAAGCCCGAGGCGCGGCTTCGCGTATCGTCCAGGAGTCCGAAGGCTATAAGGAAAGAGTCATCGCCCAGGCCAACGGCGACGTCAGCCGTTTCAGCCAATTGCTGACCGAATACAAGAAAGCGCCAGCCGTAACCAAGCAGCGTATGTATATCGAAGCGATGGAATCGGTGCTGGAACGCTCCAACAATGTGCTGGTCGACGTCAAGGGCGGCAACAACATCATGTACTTGCCCCTGGATAAGTTGACCAATAGAGCACCCGAGGAAACACCGGCCCCCGTGACCAATCACGAACCCGTTTCGCCGACATCATTACCTATAAAAGACATTAAAATCGATCCACGCGCTTCCAGCCGTGAACGCGATGTGAGAGGACGCTAAGATGGGAAACAAGATTTTAGTCGCCGTTGGCGCATTCATCGTCGTACTGTCCATGTCGGTATTTACCGTCGGCGAAACCGAACGCGTTATCAAGTTTCAGTTGGGTGAAATCATCGGCACCGATTTTCAGCCCGGCATCCACTTCAAGGTACCGTTATTCAACAACGTCAAGAAATTCGAATCCCGTATCCTGACCATGGATTCGACGCCGGAACGCTTCCTGACCGCCGAAAAGAAAAACGTCATCGTCGATTCTTTCGTGAAATGGCGCATCGGCGACGTTAAAGCCTTTTACACCACGGTGGGTGGCGACGTGAATCAGGCCAACATCCGCCTCGACCAGATCATCAAGGATTCCTTCCGTAGCGAATTCAGCAAACGCGAAATCAAGCAACTGGTTGCCACCGATCGCAGCGCGATCCGCGAAGCCCTGATCACCAACGTTTCGCCGTACGCCTTGAAACTGGGGATTAACATCATCGACGTTCAGGTCAAACGCATCGACTTGCCCCCCGAAGTCAGCACCTCGGTCTATCAGCGCATGGAAGCCGAGCGAGCCAGGGTTGCCCGCGAGTTTCGCTCGCAAGGCTCCGAAGCCGCCGAGCGTATCCGAGCAGACGCCGACAAGCAACGCGAAATCATCCTGGCCAACGCTTACCGCGACTCCGAGGTCAAGCGCGGCGAAGGCGATGCCAAGGCGGCCGACATTTCCGCCCAGGCATTTGGACAAGACAGCGAGTTTTATGCGTTCTACCGCAGCATGATCGCCTACAAGCAAAGCCTGGGTAAATCCGGCAACATCATGGTGCTGGAACCCGACTCCGATTTCTTCAAATATTTCAAGAATCAGAAATAAGCTTAACTCTTCGACACGCAGTTAAAACGCGCCGCCCTTCCGCCAACCTTGGCGGTCGGGCGTTTTCTGCGATTGGGACACACAAAAAATGCAAAAAAAAGACTCATGGCTATTGCCGGAAGGCATAGACGAAGTATTGCCGGATCAGGCCGTAGCCCTGGAACGCTTGCGCCGCCAACTGCTGGATACCTTCGCCCGCTGGGGCTACCAGCTGGTGATTCCACCCTTCGTGGATTTTCTCGACTCGCTGCTGACAGGCTCCGGCCACGACCTGGACCTGCAAACCTTCAAGCTCACCGACCAGATCAGCGGCAAGATGCTGGGCGTGCGCGCCGACATGACGCCGCAGGTTGCGAGGATAGACGCCCATAATCTCAAGCACGAATGGCCCACCAGGCTGTGCTACGCCGGCACCACGCTGCATACCCTGGGCGACCCGCTGGAAAAGACCCGCAGCCCGATGCAGATCGGCGCCGAACTCTACGGCCATTCCGGCATAGAAAGCGATTACGAAGTGATCTGCCTGATGCTGGAAATGCTGGCGATCAGCGGACTGGAAAACGTGCATCTGGATTTGGGCCATGTCGGCATTTATCGTGCCTTGTCCGATCAGGCCGGATTAAACGAAGAACAGGAAGCCGAATTGTTCGACGTCCTGCAACGCAAGGCCCGCACCGAACTCAACGAGCTGCTGGACGGCTTGGCGATCGACGATCAGTCCAAGGCGCTGTTTTTGGCATTGCCGAAATTGAACGGCGGCCGGGATGTACTGGAAAAAGCAGCCGCGCTGCTGAACGGCAGCAATGCCACCGTCAAGCAAGCCTTGGCCGACCTGCAAAGTATCGCCGACAAATTGCGGCGCGATTTCCCGACGCTGCCGGTCAGTTTCGACCTGGCCGAACTGCGTGGTTACCACTACCACACCGGCATGGTGTTCGCCGCCTTCATTCCTTCGGTAGGCCGCGAAATCGCCCGCGGCGGCCGCTACGACAATATCGGCCAAGTGTTCGGCCGCGCCCGCGCCGCCACCGGCTTCAGCGCCGACTTGAAAGTGCTGGTCAATTTGTTCAAGGCCGGCGCCGAACAAACGCAGGCTCGGGTAGTATCCGCGCCTTACGCGGAAGACCCTGACTTGTGGGAAACCATACGCGACCTGCGTGCCGAAGGCAGCACGGTCATTCAATATCTGCCAAACCAATCGGGCAGCCCTGTGGACTTGGGTTGCAACGCCGTTTTGGAAAAACAAGATCAACGCTGGATCGTTAAACCATTAGCTTAAGGTTCAAAAGAATATGGGAAAAAATGTTGTTGTAATCGGTACACAGTGGGGCGACGAAGGCAAAGGCAAGCTCGTCGATCTTTTAACCGAACAGGCTGCCGCCGTGGTCCGCTTTCAGGGCGGCCATAACGCCGGCCATACCTTGGTGATTGACGGCGAAAAAACCGTGTTGCATCTAATCCCCTCGGGCGTTCTGCATGACGGCGTGCAATGCCTGATAGGCAACGGCGTGGTGCTGTGCCCGGAAGCATTGTTGAAGGAAATCGAGATTCTGGAAAAATCCGGCGTACCCGTCCGTACCCGATTGAAAATCAGCGAAGCCTGCGCACTGATCCTGCCGGTGCATGTCGCCATCGACCAAGCCCGTGAGATAGCCCGTGGCAGCAAAGCCATAGGCACCACCGGCCGCGGCATAGGTCCCGCTTACGAAGACAAGGTGGCCAGACGCGGCCTGCGCGCCGGCGACTTGCGCAACACCGAGGAATTTTCCAAACGCCTGAAGGATCTGGTCGACTACCACAACTTCATGCTGGTCAATTATTACAAAGCGGAGCCGGTCAATTACGACGAAATCCTGAAAAACACGCTGGCGCTGGGCGAACTGGTCAAGCCCATGCTGACCGATGTCGGCGAGGAATTGCAGACGCTTCAGGATCAAGGCTCCAACATCCTGTTCGAAGGCGCGCAAGGCGCGCTGCTGGACATTGATCACGGCACCTACCCTTACGTGACCTCGTCCAACACCACCGCCGGCGGCGCGGCGACCGGCACCGGCGTCGGCCCGCTGGCGATCGATTATGTATTGGGTATCACCAAGGCCTATTCCACCCGCGTCGGCAACGGCCCCTTCCCCACCGAACTGGACGACGGTTACGGCGAGCATTTGGGCGAGAAAGGCCACGAATTCGGCGCCACCACCGGCCGCAAGCGCCGCTGCGGCTGGTTCGACGCAGTCTCCATGCGTAAATCCGCACAGCTGAACAGCCTGAGCGGCATCTGCCTGACCAAGCTCGATGTACTGGACGGCCTGGACAAGATCGGCATCTGCACCGCCTACAAAATCCACGGCAAGCTGACTGAAATCGCGCCGCTGGGCGCCGACCAATACGAAGCCTGCGAAGCCGTGATCGAAGAAATGCCCGGCTGGACCGGCACCACGGTGGGCATCACCGACTTCGACAAGCTACCGGAAAATGCCAAGGCCTATATCGCTCGCATCGAAGAATTGGTTGGGGTTAAGGTGACGATTTTGTCGACTGGGCCGGATCGGAATGAGACGATTGTTTTGGAGAGTCCGTTCGGGGTTTGATTGTTTGATTGAGCGTAGGTTGGGTTAGGCCGATAGGCCGCAACCCGACATTTGAAGTTTGTAGGGGCGAATTCATTCGCCCTGAATAGGTGTCGCTATCGCGACGGATTATTTTAATGCCGGATGCCGCCCTTACCCTGCGCTTCTCGCTTTTGTCGAGGGTTTTCGGAAGGGCTATCCTTAGCCCTCCGAAAACGAGCGGCATCCTTGCCGCTCCCCTAGCGGGCTATTCCCGCCAAAAGCTCCGATGCTCGGGGTCGGCATACGGGAAGGCACCACTCCAACGGTTTTTATGTAATAGCAGTTTTTGGGTAGGCTGTGTTGAAAGAAATGAAACCCAGCATTGACGATTTCTTGCTGGGTTTCGCATTGCTCTACCCAGCCTACGGGCTGGGCCGGATAGGAATGAGACGATTGTTTTGGAGAGTCCGTTCGGGGTTTGATTGTCTGATTGAGCGTAGGTTGGGTTAGGCCGATAGGGCGTAACCCAACATTCGAAGCCAGCAGATGTTGAGTTTCGAGTAACGCTTATTATGTCTCTATGAGGGAGAAGACTGAAACTGAATAGTTTCCCATTGCTAAACCAAAACAAGCTTAATTTAACGGCATTGCCATACATCGGCACTGCGGCATAATGACGCTGCAAATTTCATCAATATGAAATTGGAGATCAACATGGCTGAGCTCAAACCTCGTGCTACACCAGCCTTCAAAAAACCCGCCATTAAACGCCAAGAGCTGCATTTTTATCCCGGTGCGCGCCAATTAATCTGGTTGGTTAACGACGAGGTCAAAGTCAAAGCGGAAGCCTGGGGAGGAGAAAGTCCCATTCCGGGGTTTACTTACAGCGTCATGCCTCCCCGGCAAACAACGCCTGGCAAATATGTGATTCACTCTTATGCGCCTTATCGAACGAAAACCTGGATTTGGTCGACAATTGCCTGGGGCACTCGCATTTCGGTCAGTTTCGACAAAGGCGAGGAGAAAGTGTTCTATGAAACCGGCCAGCTATCACAACCATGGAAGCCGGTAGAAGGAATCACCAAAGCACAGATTGAAAGCAATCATCTCGCGCTTTATGGAACATACAAAGTCCCGGAAACCTGGGTCTTCAACGATTTTGGCGCCATGTCGGTACGCTATTTCAAAGACCTCAATAACAACAAAAAACTCGATAAGGGCGAAACTCTGTCGGGCGAAATGATTCACACCACTCCAGGGGATGAAGCTAGAACGGCGCGATCAATGGAAGTCTCGTTACAATCATCCCATGGTTGTATCCATGTCAAGCCAAATGATCGTGATCGCTTTTACCGGGCCGGCGCCTTCACCAAGGGCAACGATTTCATCATTCACGGCTATGCCGAACCAGTGCCGGAGAAATATCTATGACAGCCGCTATAGCCAACGCCAAGCCTGGAACGACTAACTATTGTGCAGTTGCATTTTTTGGCTTTATCTCCCTTGCAACCTTACCCGCCTTAGCTGATGGCGTCGAGCATCACACCCCGCCATTTCTGCCGACGGGGATGGCAATGTTTAATACTGATAGCCTTTTAGTTTGGCGTGACGATGGCCGTCTGCAAATTCGTGACGGCAAAGGGGTATGGTCGGCAGTTGTGCAATTGCCTATGCAAAAAATCATGCAGATCCGGCCTGACGCTTCGGGTTTACTCGCCCTCGGCGCACCGGAAACCCCATTCGGTCCAAGCCTTATCATAGCCTTAGATCCGGCGGGTAAGGAAAGCGAACGCTGGTCCGTCGCGGGGGCGTGGGACATTACTGTCTCTGCTGATGCAAGACAGGCGGTGACGCTAAGCGGAGTGCGGCCGCTGTTGCCGCAAGCTGCGGTCGGCGCCGAACAAGCCTTTCCGAAATGGGCCGGCAAGCGGCCCGAAAATCCGCAATTTCCGCCTAAGCTGTTGTATTGGGAAGCAGCGACTATTTACTGCCATCCCGCCGATCTCTCCATGCAACATTATGCCCCTGCACGCTGCGAGCGCCCGGGCGCTGAGGGCTGGATCTACGAGTACGGCGAATCGATGCAAGCTCCTGTCGCCTGCGGCCCCTGGTTGGTGGTAAACGAAGGCAAACACCAGGAACAACTGACGGTGTTGGAAATGGCAACGGGCAAGATCCGCAGCCGCAGAAAATTCCACAGCCACCCACGCATTGCTTGTGCCGGTGAAGATCAATTGGCAATAGCTGAACGTAGTCTCGAACAGGCCCAACTGCCGGCGCTGAACTCAACTTGGCATGCCTCCATTGGCAAAGATCAAATAATTGAACTGGCCGCCTTGCCGCGTTACTTGGCTTATCGCACCGAAAAAAGCCTCGATGTGATACTGATGCCTAGCCCGCGTAGGTCCGATTAGCAAGTAGCCTCGATGAGGCGTAGTGGAATCGAGGGCAACGAATATTGACAATCCTCGATTCCGTGTTACTTCATCGAGGCTACGCTATTTGTAGGCAATCAAAGCATCTGCCAAAATCACAGGACGGTTTTCTCCCGTATGCCGCGCCGAGCATCGCAGCTTTTGGTGAGACAAATCGGCAGGATAGCCGATTTGCATGCGTAGCACCCGTAGGGCGAGGTACAAGGATGTACCGAGTGAGCAGCCCGCAGGGGTGCGGCATGGATGCCGCACGTCGGCAGAGGGACAGGAGTCCCTTCTGTCGACCCTCTACAAAAGCGAGGAGCGCAGGATTCAAGCGGCATCCGGGTCGCCTTTTCTTTGCCTACTTTCTTTTCGACTGCATGGATGCAGGAGGTAGGGCAATGCAGGAGCAATTGCCGAGGCGAAGCAAAAGAAAGTATCCCGCCCGCCGGCGCGGGAGCCGGCATTAAAATATCCGTCACGACAGCGACACAAATACAACACAGCTATGCAAGAAACCATCTATTCCGTCTCCCAACTAAACCGCGAAGCCAAACGCCTGCTGGCAACCCACTTCATGGCCGTGCAGGTCATGGGCGAAATCTCCAATCTGAGCATGCCCTCCTCCGGCCATATCTACTTCACGTTGAAGGACGCCCAGGCGCAGATACGTTGCGCGATGTTCAAGGGCCAGATGCAGCGCATGCGTTTTAAACCCGGCAACGGCAATCAGGTGGTGGTCACCGCCCAGGTCAGCTTGTATGAACCGCGTGGCGATTATCAACTGGTGGTCGAACACATGGAGGAAGCTGGCGACGGCGCGCTGCGACTGGCTTTCGAGCGCCTGAAACACAAACTACTGCTGGAAGGCCTGTTCGAAGAAAGCCGCAAGAAGGCACTGCCGCTGATTCCCAAGCAGATCGGCGTGATCACCTCACCCAGCGGCGCGGCGATACACGACATTCTAACCGTGTTGAAACGCCGTTTTCCGGCGATACCAGTGCTGATCTATCCGGTCGCGGTACAAGGCGAGCCGGCTAAATTCGAAATCGCCCAGGCTCTGGCTACCGCCAATCGCCAGCAACTGGTCGGCGTGATCATCCTGGCCCGCGGCGGCGGTTCGCTGGAAGACTTGTGGGCCTTCAACGAGGAAATCGTCGCCCGGGCCATCGCCGCCAGCCAGATTCCGGTGATTTCCGGCGTCGGCCACGAGGTGGACGTCACCATCGCCGATTTCGTCGCCGACCTGCGCGCCGCCACGCCGTCGGCCGCCGCCGAACACGCCGTGCCGCATCAGAGCGAATGGCTGAATGCCTTCAACGGCGTCGAGCGCGAGTTGACCCAGCAGATACGGCGTAAATTGTTGCAACAGGCGCAACATCTAAATTGGCTGAACAAGGCCTTGCAGCAACAGCATCCCGGCCAAAAACTGCAACGCAATGCCCAGCGGCTGGACGAACTGGAACAACGCATCAATCAAGCCATGCAGCACAAACTGCATGACTGCAAACAACAACTGGCTATCGGCGACAATAAACTCAAGCAATGGCATCCGGGCGAACGCATCGCCGGCCACCGGCAACGGCTCGGCTTTTTCCAGCAACGCCTGGAACGGGCGATGAACGTGAAACTGGCCCAACTGAAAAACCGCCAAGCCGCCGTCGGCCAGACCCTGCATGCGGTCAGTCCTTTGGCGACGCTGGATAGAGGCTATGCGATCGCCCAGCGCCAGGACAATAAGCAAATCGTCAAATCAGCCAAGCAATTGGCCGTTGGCGACCAGCTGGTCACCCGTTTCGCCGAAGGCAGCGTCGTCAGTCAGGTTAAGGAGATGATTGATGCTTAAAAGATAGCTGTGTTTGCGTTAATGGTTGACGTCGCCCCGGCATGGATTGCCGGGGTCTAGAAGCCATGGATAGAGGAAGCTTTCAAAGCCCGCGCCCTGCGTTTTTCGGCGTGGATAACCGATCCGCCACGTCGAATCAGCGCCGCAAGTTCCAGATTGTTTTAAAATGGCCGGCAATGTCAATTTTACCTGCCATAAACCATGCGACCACCCTCATTTTTATTCGCCATAGCGACATTTCTTGTCGGCATCCACGCCTTTGCCGGCTCGACCGCCCAGGATTGGGCCAGGGTCGCCACCCCGACCATCACGCAGGATGGCGGACAGAGTATCGGTTCCTATACCAACGGCTGTCTTAGCGGCGCTGTGACTTTACCCTTGGAAGGCGACGGCTATCAGGTCATGCGCTTGTCGCGCAAGCGGTATTACGGCCACGGCGTGTTGATCGGCTCGATTCAGCAATTAGGTCGAGTTGCCGCCGAGCAGAAATTGGGCACCTTGTTAATCGGCGATTTGGGGCAACCGCGCGGCGGCCCGACTCTAAACGGGCACCGCAGCCATCAAACCGGCCTGGATGTGGACATCTGGTTTTTGCTGTCGGAACAAGCCGGCCAGCGTTTGTTGTCGGCGAAC
>JAJRDU010000009.1 GCA_028748685.1 Methylococcaceae bacterium | reverse complement strand
TGGTTAAAGAACGCCGATCGCAAAAACTCGGCGTTACTGATGACCGTTTTTGCCGGCAACGGCTTGCTGCACATGTTGCTGGACTATTGCGCCAGCAACATCTACTGGCTGGCGCCGTTCGTCATGAAACCATTTTCCTTGCTCACCGTGGACGCGCTTTACGAGCCGTGGTGGTTGAACTTTTTGCTTCATCGCTCATTTTTACTGGAGCTTGCCATCATCGCCTGGGCCGTCTGTTTATGGCGGCGAAACCGGAATCCGCGTGGTCGGATCGGCGATGATTCTATCGAAAACGGTGGCAAGGAAGCCGCTTCTTTATCACCCGCCTTTCAAGAATCATGAGGAGTTGCCCCTATGAATGCGTCGATTATTGACCCCAAGCAACCATCGGCTCCCCGCGTATCGATGCTGATTTCCGGAGTCCTGCAAGGCATCGTCCTGATTCCATAGCCTTTGATGATAACCGCCGCTATACTCCCAAATCGGTGGATAAGTCCTTTTCTCGTCTGTGTGTCGTAAATCCGGGCGCTAGCCCAGGGAGTGCAAAAAATGAGCGCCATGACTGTAAAAAACCGTTTACGCCTGGGATTCGGAGGTGTGTTGCTATTGCTGGCCATCATTGCCGGTCTCAGCATTTACCGCATGAACGACCTGTTATCTAACATCGATAATATGGTCAACGACAAATTTCCCAAAACGGTTTGGGCCAATAACGTGATCGACAATATCAACGTGATTGCCCGCGCCATGCGCAACACGCTGATTGTCAAGGACAGGGAAATCATAGACAAAGAGCTGGCCCGGATTCGGGAAGCGCGCGGCAAGATCAAGGAAAATCTGGATAAACTCGATGCGCTGGTGAGAAGCCAGGAGGGCAGGGCTATGTTCAAAAGTTTGCTCGATGCGCAGACGCCCTATCTCGCCGCTCAAGAACATTTCATGGTGTTGTCGTCCGAAGGCAAGCAGGAAGAAGCCGCGCAATTTTTATTGACGACACTCCGCAAGCAGCAAACGGCTTATTTTGATGCCGCCAACGCGCTGATCGTGCATCAAACTCAATCCATGGAGAGTTCCGGATTAAAAGCCGAACAGGAGGTTAAGACCGGCACGAACATTATCAAATTGCTTGCCTTGATCTCGCTGATACTCGGAATCGTAGCCGCTTACGTCATTACCCACGCCTTGATGAAACAGCTCGGCGGCGAACCGGATTATGCGGCTGAAGCGGTGAAGAAAATGGCGAGCGGTGATCTGGCGGTTGATATTGAGCTTAAAGAGGAGGATCAAAGCAGTTTGTTGTATGACCTGAAGGTGATGCGCGATCAGCTCAGCGGAGTCGTGCAGCAGGTGCTGAGTAATTCCGACGCCTTGACCTATGCTTCGAAGGAAGTCAGCGCCACCGCTCAATCCATCAGCCAGGCCACGACTCAGCAGGCGGCTAGCGTCGAGGAAACCAGTAGTGCCATCGAACAGCTTAGCGCCTCGGTTCAGCAAAATACCGAAAGTGCGCGGGTGACTGAGCAGATGGCGGGCAAATCCGCCAATGAAGCCAAACAAGGCGGGGAAGCCGTGGAGGAAACCGTCAAGGCCATGAAACATATCGCCAAGAAGATCGGCCTGATCGAAGATATTGCCTACAAAACCAATCTGTTATCGCTGAATGCAGCCATCGAAGCCGCCTCGGCGGGTGAACATGGCAAGGGTTTCGCGGTGGTAGCCGCCGAAGTTCGGAAATTGGCGGAAAGCAGCCGGATGACCGCCGAAGAAATCAACGAACTGGCATCCAATAGTGTGGCCATCGCCGAAAAAGCCGGAACATTGATAGCTCATGTACTGCCCACCATCATTAAGACCTCCGAACTGGTACAGGAAATCAGCGCCGCATCCAAGGAGCAGGCTGTCGGCATCAATCAAATCGGCGATGCCATGCGCCAACTGGACAAAGTCACTCAGCAAAATGCGGCCGCTTCGGAAGAAATGGCGGCGACCGCGGAAGAATTAAATGGCCAGGCCGAACAACTACAGAATGTGGTCGGTTTTTTTAAGCTGGATGAGGGGTGAGCCATAGTCTATAAATTTTGACCTGAGCGATGTGGAGAGGCATGCCGTATCAACCTATATGGGCCAGCAAGGGTTTTGTCAGTTTTGATAATGAGATACCTTGCCTGCCGGCCTCATCGAAATTCGCCGGCTCGAGCCAGGTCTGAAAGGCTTCGTTTAGGGCGGGCCATTCCCGGTCGATGGCTGCATACCAGGCGGTGTCGCGGTTGCATCCCTTGACGATGTTCGCCTGACGAAACACCCCTTCGAACGACAGGCCGAGACGTTGCGCGGCGGCGCGCGAAGGCTGGTTCAACGCATTACACTTCCACTCATATCGGCGAAAACCGAGGGCGAAGGCCTCTTTCATCATCAGCCACATGGCTTCGGTTGCTGCCGGCGTCCTTTGCAACAGCGGCGAAAAATTCAGATGGCCTACTTCGATGGTTCCCTGTTCCGGCGTTATGCGCGAATAAGCGGCAACGCCGATGGCCTTGCCGGTCGCTTGGCTGACGATGGCGAAGAACAGCGGATCGGTTCCAGTGCAACATTGTTCCATCCAGTCGATGTAGGAGCCCATGGATTCGAACGGACCGTAGGGCAGATAGGTCCAGTTCCTGCCATCGGCATCCAGCGTATTGGCGGCGAATAGGTCAGTAGCGTGGCATTTCGAATCCAATGGCTCGAGCCGGCAAAACCTGCCGGCCAGAATTTTGGGGCTCGGGCGGGTCGCCGGCTCCCAGCCGGGAACGGCAAAACCGATGGTTTGGCCGAGGTGATTCAGGGTGTGAGACATGGGTTGAGTTTCAGGTGTTAAGGGTAATAAACCATTCAGCGACAGCGGTCATCACTACAAGGTCCGACGCATCCACAACTTCAACGGGAATGGAAACTGATAGTCGTCCGCGTAAAGTCAGTTCGCTCGACCACCTGGCAATCTCATTGGGCTCAACTTTGCAGCGAGCCGATACTTTTCCCGATGCGGGCCTGCGGAATTTGGTTTCCAACCGTCTTACGACCGGAATAAGCCCCGTCATATTTTTGAATTGCTCCGACAGGAATGCACCGGAACCAGCCTCCGCGACTGCCATCAGGGCGCTACCGTGTATGGTGCCGAGGTGGTTGGTATATTGCGGATGGTCGGGAAGGTAAACCAGAAAGCCGCTATCATGATCGGCCAGTTCCAAACCAATCAGACGATTAAAGGGCAATTGTGAAACATCCATAGTTGATTTTCCCGATATCTAGAGTTTGTCCGCAGTTTTTTAGTGGCCCCAATTTGCATCGCCCACGCCACGGTGTCAACTCCAAAACTCGAAAAGCTCCTAAGCCTAAGGGCATGCAGACCAATTTACCCGGATGTTTAATGGTATTTTCGGCCATTCGCCGGTGGTACAATCGGACCATCATCAACCACATCATTAACCCGAGTGTCTGTGGATTTAAAATTCCCCCCCGTTTCTTCCGATGCGTCGCCCGCGCGGCTACGCGAAATTCCTTATAACTACACGTCTTTTTCCGACCGCGAAATCGTTATCCGCCTGCTGGGCGAGGATAACTGGCGGATTCTGGATTCCTTGCACGATCAGCGCATCACCGGCCGATCTTCCAAGATGCTTTACGAAGTATTGGGCGATATTTGGGCCGTGCAGCGCAATCCCTACCTGGAGGACGATCTGCTCGACAATGCCAAGCGCCGTAAAGCCTTGCTGGAAGCCTTGCGCCATCGACTCAAACAGATGGAGAAACGTCATGCCGAGCTGGAAAACCATCAACCCGACCGGGCGCCGCGCGTAGCGATTTTGATAGCGGCCGCGCATCAGGCCGTGAACGCCTTCGAGGCCCATTTCGAGCGGACCAGGGAAATGCGGCGCAAGGCTTTGGCTTTGTTGTCCAAGCATACCCGCAAGGACAACATCTGTTTCGACGGTTTCGCCCGCGTCTCGCATGTTACCGACGCCACCGATTGGCGGGTGGAATATCCCTTCGTGGTGCTGTATCCGTGCAGCGAGACGGAAGTCGGTCATCTGGTGCGCGATTGCATCAAGCTGGGCCTGACCATCATTCCGCGCGGCGGCGGCACCGGCTACACCGGCGGCGCGGTGCCCTTGACGCCGTTTTCGGCGGTGATCAACACCGAAAAACTGATCGAAATCGGCAAGGTCGATCGTGCCGCCAGCCTGCCGGGCGTCGAACAAACCTACGCGACCATTCATACTGGCGCCGGCGTCGTGACAAGGCGGGTGATGGATATTGCCGACAACGCTGGATTGGTGTTCGCCTGCGATCCCACCTCTGCCGACGCTTCCTGTGTGGGCGGCAACGTGGCAATGAACGCTGGCGGCAAGAAGGCAGTGCTATGGGGCACCGCGCTGGATAACCTGCTGTCCTGGCGGATGGTGACGCCGGACGGCAACTGGCTGGAAGTCGAACGCTTTAATCACAATCTGGGCAAGATACACGATCAGGATAACGCCACTTTTGTATTAAAGCGTTTCGATGCCGGCGGCAAACTGTTGATGTCGGAGGAACAATTGGTCCTCCCCGGTACGCTATTCCGCAAGGATGAACTGGGCAAGGACGTCACCGACAAG
Source organism: Methylococcaceae bacterium (assembly GCA_028748685.1). Lineage (GTDB taxonomy): Bacteria > Pseudomonadota > Gammaproteobacteria > Methylococcales > Methylomonadaceae > Methylomonas. Next base: position 17,462 of record JAJRDU010000009.1, on the reverse strand, counting down.
TTTCTGGGTGGTTTGCCCGGCATACAGAAAGAAGGTTGCGACGGCATCATTACTTCGGCGACCTGGATTTTGCACAAGATGCCGCCGCACACCCGCACCTTCTGCCTGGAGTTCTTCGGACAGGTGAGGGAAGCGGTGCCGGCCATCGTCGAAGTGCGCGATTTCCTGGCGGCCCTGCCGAAAAACGGCGAGGGCAGGGTGATGCTGGCCGGCCTCGAACATCTTGACGAACGTTATGTTAAAGCCGTGGGTTACGCCACCAAGGCCAAGCGTCACGGCCGGCCGAAGATGGTGCTGATCGGCGACATCGTCGGCGACGATGAGAACCGGGTGGCTTTGGCGGCATCGGAAGTGGTGCGGCTGTGCAATGCGCGCGGCGCGGAAGGCTTCATCGCCGTCAGCCCCGATTCCCGCAAGACTTTCTGGCTGGATAGGGCGCGTACCGCTGCGATCGCCAAACATACCAACGCCTTCAAGATCAACGAAGACGTGGTGATTCCCTTGCCGCGCATGGGCGACTATTGCGACGGCATCGAGCGCATCAATATCGAACTGTCGCTACGCAACAAGCTGAGGCTGTGCGACGCGCTGAGCCGTTTCCTGAATGGTGAGTTGCCGCTGCGATCCTATGAAGACAGCATCAATAAAGCCGATCTGATCGGCGACCGGCGTGGGCGCGGGCTGGATGTCGTGGCGCAGGTGCGCGAGCGCTGGCAGTGGATCTACGATAATCTGGATTTACCTTTGCCACAGGCCGAAGCGGAATTCGCCGGACGCGGCATCAGCGTCGGCGAATTGTCCAATCGCGCCGAGCGGCCGACGCTGTTTCATCGGGTGCAGGACCATTCCTTGCGGGTGTCCTGGAAAGCCGAGCTGCTGCCGCGCTTGCACGAGATTTTCGAGGGGGACAGTTTCCGGCCGGTCATCGAGCGTATCGAGGCCGTTCACAAGGAAATCCTGCGCGGCCGGGTGTTCGTGGCTCTGCATATGCACGCCGGCGACGGCAATGTGCATACCAACATTCCGGTCAACTCGGATCATTACCAGATGTTGCAGGAAGCCAACGCCGCCGTGGCGCGGATCATGGCCCTGGCGCGCTCCTTGGGCGGGGTGATTTCTGGCGAGCACGGCATAGGCATCACCAAATATGAATTTTTGACCGAAGAAGAGCTGGCGAATTTTCACGCCTACAAACAGCGGATCGATCCGGATGGTCGTTTTAATCGCGGCAAGCTGATGCCGGGCGCCGATTTGACGGCGGCTTACACCACCTCCTTCAGCCTGATGGGCTTCGAGTCGCTGATCATGCAGCAAAGCGACATCGGCGCCATTTCCGATTCGGTCAAGGATTGTCTGCGCTGCGGCAAATGCAAGCCGGTGTGCTCGACGCATGTGCCGCGCGCCAACTTGCTGTATTCGCCGCGCAATAAAATCCTGGCGACGTCCTTGCTGATCGAGGCATTCCTGTACGAGGAGCAGACCCGGCGCGGCATTTCCATCACTCATTGGAAGGAGTTCGAGGACGTGGCCGATCATTGCACGGTGTGCCACAAGTGTTTCAATCCGTGCCCAGTGGACATCGATTTCGGCGACGTGTCGATGAACATGCGCAACCTGCTGCGCAAGATGGGCAAGCAGAGTTTCAATCCGGTAAAAACCGCCGCGATTGCATTTTTGAGCACCGGCCATCCCAATACCGTCAACCTGATGCGCAAGGTGTTGATCGAATGGTCCTACAAGGCGCAAAGGCTGGGGAGTTTCTTTCTCAGGCCATGGGGCAGGGCGCAGCTGGCGCAGCCGCCATCATCGACAGGCAAGCCCGAGCTCCGTGAGTATGTGATTCATTTCACCAACCGCAAGATGCCGGGCAAACTACCGACCAAGACGGCCAGGGCGCTGCTGGACATTGAGGACGATCACATCGTGCCCATCATCCGCGACCGGGAAAAGACCCAAACCGATTCGGAAGCGGTGTTCTATTTTCCCGGTTGCGGTTCCGAGCGCCTGTTCTCGCAGGTCGGCCTGGCTACCCAGGCCATGCTCTACGAGATCGGCGTGCAGACGGTATTGCCGCCGGGCTATTTGTGTTGCGGTTATCCGCAGCGTGCCGCCGGGCAATTCGACAAGGCGGAAAAAATCACCACCGATAACCGGGTGATGTTCCACCGCGTTGCCAATACCTTGAATTATCTGGACATTAAGACCGTGGTGGTCAGTTGCGGCACCTGTCTTGACCAGTTGCTGGATTACGAGTTCGACAGGATTTTCCCCGGTTGCCGGCTGATCGATATTCATGAATATCTGCTGGAAAAAGGCGTGAAACTCGACGGTGTGAACGGCAACCGTTATCTGTACCACGATCCTTGTCACAGTCCTTTGAAACAGCAGGATGCGCTAAAGACCGTCAGCGGTTTGGTTGGCACGACGGTCAATAAATCCGAGCGATGCTGTGGCGAATCGGGGACGCTGGCCGTGGCGCGTCCGGATATTTCGACCCAGGTGCGTTTCCGCAAGGCAGATGAATTGCAGAACGACGCGGCCAAGTTGCGCGCCGACGGCTACAATGGTCCGGTGAAAATGCTGACTTCCTGCCCGTCCTGCATGCAAGGCTTGCAGCGCTTTCAGGGCGAAGTGGATCAACTGGAAGTCGATTATATCGTGGTCGAAATCGCTCGCCATTTACTGGGCGAGGATTGGATGAAAACCTATATCGAGCGGGCGGTAAACGGCGGTATAGAGCGGGTTTTGGTGTAAGGCGCGGTTTTAGAAAACTTGTCGCCGTGCGTCAAAAATAAGGTAGTGGTCGGTAGTGAGTTGGGAGTCGAAAACCACTTCCTACTTTCCACTCACCACTGACTTTAGTGCTTAATGCCCCGAATGTGGCTTTGTGGAATCAGTGACATCGGTTCTACGCAAGATATAACGATCGGCTTGTTTGCCGGAGATGCGATTGCCGTTGGCGTCGAGCTGAATCAGCGTATTTTCGGCGACGGCATATTGCTGTGTGGTCGAGCTGTTCTTGGGCGTCAGAACGATAGTTTTGCTTTGATTGCTCCAAGTGTATTTGCCTTTTTCCACAAATTCCCGTTCCGACTTGCCTAGATATTGGGTGATCATTACATAGCTGTTGTTTTTGTTTAAGGCAAGTTGGGTTTTAATCCCCACGCAATCGGCACAGGGCAAGGAACCGTAATAAATGCCCGGCCACTCAAAGCTGTTGTGCGCATGATGCTCGTCCTTATCCTTGGTCTCGGTGGTTTCGGCAAAAACGGGGCTGTAGCTTGCAAAAATTGCGATGAAGAGAGACGAAGTCAGAATTCGTTTAAAGTGGTGTCCAAATGTTTGCATATTAGCTCCTCGGTAGAACGGTGATGATTTTATGAAACGCGCTTTGCAAGAGGTTCGGTAGTATTGCTGGCGACGCACGTCCTTGATTTAGCCTGCGGCGATTACAAACGAGCTTCTGGCAAAGTGCGTATTGTGGCATAGCTTAGGGGTGATGACTGTTTTGATGTTGTTTCCCTTAATGTCTCCAAACTGCAAAGGGCTACCGACATTCTGAGTTTCTTTGCCGGGGATTTAATTTGTTTGGTCATCGCAGAGTCGACAACTCGCCAAAATTCGCCATTGACACTTAGAAACCTATCAATCCAGAGCTAAAACCACGACGGTCATTTAGTCCAACTTAGTCTGTGTTCAATGAGGCGGTTCAAATAAACCGACTGAATTGGTTCAAATTCAATTCAACACTGATTGTCTCGCTCATACCTGCCAGCATTTATCAGGTATAGACTAGGATTCATCGGCTATCCCATGCGCAAGACCCTATTGGCACGATTCAAGCTTGTAAAGGCTTGTCGATTCTCACCGTGACCCATCATGTCAATTTGCTTTGTTCGAATAGTCTTTAAAACCCGGGTTTTCGGTACTCTTTAATTAATGGAGCTTGTGATGTCTGTAAATTTTGTTAAAGCATCGTTTTCCCCTTTGTTTTTATTGATACTGTCCGTTTTCGCGGCCCCGGGATACGCCGATGAACTCACGGAAGATTCGGGTGCCTGGATGCAAGCCGTTGCCGAGGGCAGCATGGGATTCATCGATCCCTCCCTGAAAAACGGACGTATCTGGCTGGAAGGCCAGACTCGTTTTGACGGTAACTGGGATCACTGGTATCAGGGCATGGTGCGTGCCGCCGTCGGTTACTCATTGAGCGACAGAGCGACGATTTGGGCCGGTTACACCTGGCTGCCGACGCAAAATATCGGTAAGTCCTATATTGCCCAGCAAGACGTCTGGCCGGCGTTCCGCTATGTGCTGCCGACCGAGATCGGTACCTTCACCTTCAGAACCCTGTGGGAGACCAATTTCCTGCTTGGCGATCAGGTTCGGGAGCGGCCCCGGCAAATGATCAAATTTATGCATCCGTTTGAATACGAACCGCGCTTGAGTTTTATTGCCTGGGACGAAGCATTTTACCGGCTCAATACCACCACTTGGGGAGGTAAAACCGGGTTCGACCAAAACCGCGCCTTTGCCGGCATCGGCTGGAATTTCAACAAGAACGTTCGAGGAGAACTTGGCTACCTGAATCAATACGTTGAGGACGCCAATCACGTCAACGCGACGATGCATCATCTGGGGATGGCTTCGGTATTTGTCAGCTTTTGATAGGTGCCCAATCCATCTCGTCCGGGTGATCAAAACCTTAGCCGTTAGCCTCTCTAAACGACCCACCAAATTCGCGATTTTTTTTCGAGGTGATTCATGCTAAACAATCAGCCTGCCTTCAAATCGTCGGCACCGTTCTGGAGTGTCTCCATTCAGGATTTGCTCGGACAACTGCAAAGCGGTGAGCGAGGCCTATCCCAGCAGGAAGCTTACAAGCGGCTAAAAGAATACGGCAGCAACCGTCTGCATGATCACCAGCCCGTTGCTCCCTGGCACTTGTTTTTGGCACAGTTCAAAAGCTCGATCATCCTGATCTTGCTGTTCGCCACCACGCTGTCGTTTTATCTGCACGACAAACTGGACGCATTGATCATACTCGGCATCATTTTCATGAGCGCCTTGCTCGGCTTCTGGCAGGAAAAAGGCGCGGCGGATGCCATTGGTAAACTCTTGGCATTGGTGCAATTAAAGGTCGAGGTATTGCGCGACGGCATGCTTCAAGAGCAGCCAGCCGAGCAAATCGTACCGGGCGATGTGGTGAGCTTGCGCGCCGGCGACATCATTCCCGCCGACTGTCGCCTGCTGACGGCCGACAATCTGTTCGTCGACGAAGCGATACTGACCGGCGAAAGCTACCCAGCGGAAAAATCCACCGACATCGCTGCCGCCGACGCAGCACTCAGTCAGCGCCACAATTGCCTATGGATGGGCTCGCATGTGCAAAGCGGCAGCGCCACGGCCTTGGCGGTGGCAACGGGCAAAAATAGCGAATTCGGCAAATTGTCCGAGCGTATCAATATCAATGCGCCGGAAACCGAATTCGAGCGCGGCGTACGCCGTTTCGGTTACTTGTTGATGGAAGTGACGCTGATCCTGATGATTCTGATTTTCGCAGTCAACGTCTATCTGCATAAGCCGGTGATGGACTCATTTCTATTTGCGCTGGCATTGGCGGTGGGTCTAACCCCGCAACTACTGCCGGCAGTGATCAGCATCAACTTAGCCCATGGCGCCAAACGCATGGCCGAACAAAAGGTGATCGTCAAACAACTGGCCGCCATCGAAAACTTCGGCAGCATGAATGTGTTGTGTTCCGACAAAACCGGCACCTTGACCGAAGGCACAGTGCAACTCAAGGAAGCGCTGGATATTGCAGGCAACGCCAGCGACAAGGTGGCGCGCTACGCCTTTCTGAATTCGGTATTCGAAACCGGTTTCAACAACCCCATCGATCAGGCTGTCAGGCAATTTAAAACTTTCCAGATCGACGACGACGCCAAACTCGACGAAATTCCCTACGATTTCCATCGCAAGCGGCTAAGCATGCTGGTATCGGATCAGGGCGAGACGCTGATGCTCTGCAAGGGTGCGCTGGATAATATCCTGGCCATTTGCAGTGAAGTGGAAAATGGTAGCGGCGAAATTCAATCCATCGCTAATGTTTCTGACGACATCCAACTGCGCTATCGGCGATACAGCAGCCAGGGATTCAGGACACTGGGCGTCGCTTATAAGCCCATGCCTAATGCGACGAAGTTCGGTAAGGACGACGAAACCGGATTGCGCTTTCTGGGCTTTATAAATTTCTTCGATCCGCCTAAACCGGACTGCGCGGAAACTATCGCCCTATTGCGCGAACAAGGCGTGACGCTGAAAATCATCACCGGCGACAACCGCCTGGTGGCGGAAACCGTAGCCGAACACATAGGCCTATCGGCATCGGAGATTCTGACGGGCAGCGAGCTCGCCGGCATGAGTGATCGGGCCTTGATCCATCAGGTAGCGAAGGTCAATTTATTCGCCGAAATCGAACCCAATCAGAAAGAACGCATCATCGTGGCCTTAAAGAAAGCCGGTTTCGTGGTGGGCTATATGGGCGACGGGATCAACGATGTCTCGGCGCTGCATGCCGCCGATGTCGGCATTTCGGTGGACAGTGCGGCCGATGTCGCCAAGGAAACCGCGCAAATCGTGCTGCTGGAAAAAGATCTACACGTATTGCTTGGCGGCATTCGTGAAGGCCGCATCACCTTCGCCAACACTTTGAAATATGTGTTCATGGCCACCAGCGCCAACTTCGGCAATATGTTCAGCATGGCCGGCGTTTCACTGTTTCTACCCTTCCTGCCTCTGTTGCCCAAGCAGATTCTGCTCACCAACCTGCTGACCGATTTTCCGGAAATGACCATTGCCACCGACAATGTCGACGAAGACCTGTTAAATCAACCAAGGTGCTGGGATATCCAATTCATTCGCCGCTTCATGGTGGTGTTTGGCGTAATTAGTTCAGTGTTCGATTTTTTGACCTTTGCCGTATTATTAGCGCTACAGGTGCCCATCGAACAATTTCGCACCGGCTGGTTCACCGAATCGGTGATTTCGGCGGCCTTAATCGTATTCGTGGTACGCAGCCATAAACCCTTGTTCAGTAGCCGACCGGGCCGTTATTTGCAATTGGCAACCTTGATTATCGTGGCTCTTACCCTGATGCTGCCCTATACGCCGATAGCCGGGGCCTTGGGTTTGCAACCATTGCCCTTAGCCATATTGGCCGTGTTGGGGCTGATAGTCTTGCTGTATATGCTAAGCGCCGAGTTCGCCAAGCGAATTTTTTATCGTCGCTACTCGGTATGATCGTCGCTTGTCCATCGGAGTCAATAAGTTGAAAGTCGGTTTCAAGATCACAGCTCTGCTGATTGTCGGGGCGACTCTACAAACGATGGCGCTGTGGCCTGTCAGCCACCGGCAACCATCGGCACCCCGCCAATCGCTCATGAAAACCGCCCATTTTGGCGATGTAATCGTCGCCAGTCCCGGTGCAACGATGCGCGGTCTGAGTGTATTGTTTGTAGACAATCGACAGTTTTCCTTACCAGAACTAGCGCGACGAATCTCCGAAGCGGGGAGCGCCGTGGCGGTGGTCGACAGTGCCACGGCGCGGCAATTGCTTTCGGCATCGAGCCGAAATTGCCTGGATACCGCCGCCATAGCCGAACTTTTGGAACAACTGGCCGCCTGGTCGACAGCCGGAGGCCACGAAAAGCACATCGTCGCCGGCATCGGCGATGGCGCGCTGTTGGCATTTCTGGCCTCGCAGGATTCCAGGAATGAGAACACCGATTACCTATCCATCGATTTTTCAGTCAAGCTGCCAGCTACGATTAGCGTTTGCCCGCCATTTACCGTCGATAAGCGGAGTCATCGCTTACAAGCACCGCTCACCGTGCCATCCAAAAGTCACTGGCGGACGGTCTGGACGGATCAGCCGCCTGACGAGACCGGTATTTTCGTCCGCTCGAATCCCAATGCCGAAACCGTCATTGCACCTTACGACACGCCGCTGGATAAGGTGGCGATCGAACAGATCGGCAGTCTGCTGGGACAAACCGATTTACAAGCACCGCCGATGCCTATCGTTGAGGTTCCGGCCAAGCGGCCAAATCCGGTCATGACTTTGTTTTACTCCGGCGACGGCGGCTGGCGCGATCTCGACCGGGCGGTAGCGCAAGAAATGGCTCATGCCGGCTTTCCTGTGGCCGGGGTCGACGTGCTGCGCTATTTTTGGGAACGCAAATCGCCGGAACAGGCGGCGCGCGATCTATCGGCGACGATGGCCCATTATCGAAAAACTCAAGGCATCCAGTCCTTCGTGTTGGCTGGCTACTCGTTTGGCGCCGACATTTTGCCCGCAGTGTTCAATCGTTTGCCGCCGGCCGATCAAGACTGCATCAAATTGTTGGTTATGTTGGCGGTCGCGGATACGGCCAACTTCGAGATTCATGTCTCGGGCTGGCTGGGCGCGCAAAGCGGAGAAATGCCATTGGCGCCGGAATTGGCCCGGATACCGACGGCAAAGGTGATGTGCGTCTACGGCCTGGAAGAAAAAGACCATCGTGGTTGTAAGGGCCTGGAAAATTCGGCGGCCGAATTGCTGGAATTGCCCGGAGGCCATCATTTCGATCAGGATTATCCAAAACTGGCGCAACGAATCATGGACGCTTATCATCGCCATGCCTTGGAATAATCTCCGCCGGAGGCATCATGAAGCGTGATTTGTTGATTCGCGTCATACATAAAGCCAGCTACTTCCTGCCGTTTGCGCTGTTTGCCTGCGCTTTGTGGATCGTGCATAGCGAACTGAAAATACACGGCCTTGCAGACATCGTTGCCAGCCTAAAAGCTACGCCATTGACAAGTGTCACCGCGGCACTCGCACTGACGGCGCTCAATTATTTGGTGTTGGCCGCTTACGACTGGCAGGCATTGCGCTTTACCGGCCATACCGACATCCCGTTACCGAAAATGATCGCCGCTGCCTTGTTGAGTTACGCGATCAGCAACAATACCGGCCACGCCTGGGCGGCCGGCGGCTCGGTGCGCTACCGTTTTTATTCGAAATGGGGAGTGCCGGGCTGGGATATCTTGAAAATCTCCCTATTCCAAACCGTTACCTACCTGCTCGGCGCATTGACGCTGGGCCTCGTCGGCAGCCTGCTGTTACCGATGTTTTTACCGCCGTCGGCTAGTGAACCGGCCGCCATACATTGGATTACGCTGATCTGCGCTATGGCGTTAGGCGGCTATTGGCTGGCGGTCGGGTTCTGGCGCAGGCCATTGCTCATTCAGGGCTTTGAATTGTATTTGCCGTCGATAACGATGACCGGCTGGCAAACCTTGATCGCCAGTATCGACGTGGTCCTGTCATCGCTGGTGTTGTGGGCATTATTGCTCGATAAACTCCAACTCGGATTTGGCAGTTTCGTCGTGGTTTTTGTCGTCGCCCAGGTGCTTGGCGTCATCAGCCAAGTGCCGGGCGGTATCGGCGTATTTGAGAGCGCATTTCTCTGGCTGCTGTCCGACAGCGTCAACGAAAATCAGCATCTGGTTTTGGTTGGCGCTCTGTTGTTATACCGGGCTGTCTATTATTTCATGCCGCTATTGCTGGCCGGTGTGGGCCTGCTCGGCAACGAACTCTATGGCAGGCGGCAGGTGCTGATCGCCGGCGGCAAGGCCGTCAATCAGCTTTTGGCAGCGGTGATACCCCAAATTCACTCGGTGTTGTTACTGCTGGCCGGTGGCATTTTACTGATTTCCGGTTCTATTCCCGCCAATCCGGTGCTGATGGATTGGCTACGCGATTTCGTACCCTTGCCGGTCGTTGAGTTGTCGCATTTGGCCGGCAGCCTGACGGGCTTGGTACTCATTTTTCTGGCTCGCGGTATTCGGCTGAAAATCGACGCAGCCTGGTATGGCAGTTTGTTTTTACTGGGCATAGGTATTCTCGCTTCGTTGCTGAGAGGCTTGGATTGGCACGAAGCCTCGGTGTTGGCCTTGATTCTGCTGTTGCTACTGCCTTGCAAGAAGCATTTCGAACGGCAATCGTCATTGTGGCGGATGCCGTTTTCGCGCTACTGGCTGGCGATGATCTCGCTGGTACTGGCGACCTTTGTGTGGCTGGGCTTCTTTGCTCATCGCGAGATTCCTTATGCCCATGAGTTATGGTGGCAATTTTCCTACGAGGATAATGCGCCGCGCTTCCTGAGGGCAAGCCTGCTGATCGCCGTCGTGACGAGCAGTTACGGCTTATCTCGGTTGTTCAGCATTGCTCGGCCGCAAATATTGCAAATACCTACGCCAGCGGAACTGGACGACGCGCAACGGCTCATGACGCGCAGCCATGATTGCCAAGGTTTCCTGGCATTGCTGGGCGACAAGTATTTGTTATGGAGCCAGACACGTAGCGCCTTCATCATGTTTACGACGACGCCGAACTTTTGGATAGCGATGGGCGATCCGGTCGGCAAATCAGGCGATTTCGAGGAACTGGTGTGGCAATTTCGCGAACAAGCCGATCACTGCGGGGCGAAGACCGTATTTTACCAAATAGGCAATGAACTGCTGCCGGTTTATCTGGACCTGGGCTTATCGTTATTCAAATTGGGCGAAGAAGCCAAAGTGGATTTGGCAAATTTTTCGTTGAGCGGTAGACAGCGGGATTCTCAGCGCAGCGCCATCAACAAATTCGTCAAGCTGAATTATCGTTTCGAAATCTTAAGCAGAGATGCCGTGCCGCAGGTGTTACCCGAACTGCGGCGAATCTCGGACGATTGGTTACGACGCAAAAACACCCATGAAAAAGGTTTTTCGCTGGGATTTTTCAACGAAGCCTATTTACGTCGCACGCCGGTGGCCGTGATCAAGGACGAAACCGGCCGCATCTGGGCGTTTGCCAATTTGTGGCAGACCGACAACCGCGAAGAGATTTCCATCGATTTGATGCGCTATGACCACGAAAGCCCGAAAGGCATCATGGATTATCTGTTTGCAGAGCTGATGTTGTGGGCCAAGGCCGAACATTACCACTGGTTTTCGTTGGGCATGGCGCCGCTGGCCGGCTTGGAACGTCGCCCTCTGGCACCCTTGTGGCACAAAATTGGCAATGTAGTCTTCGACCTGGGTGGCGAGTTTTACAACTTCGAGGGGCTGTACGATTACAAGGCCAAGTTTGCGCCATCCTGGCAACCCCGCTTCCTGGCGGCGCAGGCTGGGGTATCGGTACCGATGATATTAATGTCTGTTACCCGCGTGATTGCCGGCGGCTGGATTGGATTGTTCAGCAAATAAACCTGTTCCCGATCGCTGCTTACCGTCGGCAACTCTATGATTTTTAAATTTCTTTAATAATTTTGACCATGAAACTGATATTCAAGCCAATGCTGTTCTATGCGCTCCTGGCATTCATGCCTTCCGTGGTTTTAGCTGGGAATGAGCCATCCCTGATGCTTGGCCCACGCGAACGCCTGCTGGTTCTGGCGCCTCACCCCGACGACGAGACCTTGAGTTCGGCGGGTCTGATTAGTCAAGTGCTGGAACACGGCGGCACGGTGCGGGAAGTGGTGGTGACTGCCGGAGATGCTTATGTCGGCTCAGTCCGGCGAGAAACCGGCAAACATAATCCCAGCCGCCGCGATTATTTCCGCTATGGCGAAACCCGCCTGGAGGAATCGCGGCGCGCGGCTCATTTGATCGGCAACGGCTTCATTCATCTCGATCTATTGGGTTTTTCCGATGGTGCGATTTATCCGGATCTGATTTCGCATTGGCGACGGCAAAATCCGTTGCGTTCAGACTTTACCGGTTTCAGCCAAGTCGCTTATCGAGTGGCGAAAGATCGCGGCGTCGCCCAGGATGGTCAGGATTTGCGTAACGAACTGGTAGCCATTCTGCGCGAAACCCAACCGACCATCATTGCCTTTCCGGACGTCATGGAAAACGACTCGGATCACGCCGCGCTAGGCATGTTTACCCTATTAGCCGTTCATGATTGGTTGGTAGAGAATCAGCACCATCCGATTAAACCGCGATTGCTGGCGTATTTGATTCATTGGCAACACGGCTGGCCGACGGGTTCCGACTGGGGTGTGCCGGTGGATTGGAGCGATCAACCTTTGTTGCTACCGAGTGATTTGCCGCTACGCGGCCACAGTAGGGTCTGTGTTCATCTAACACCGCAACAAATCCGGTTGAAGCGCTCGGCGCTGGCCGAATACAAGACCCAGCAGCGAATCATGGCCGACTTTCTGGCGGCCTTCGTGCGCAACAGCGAGTGCTTCACACTGTTGAAGCCGTATGAAAATAATCGCCTCGAACATGTTATCGAGCATTGGCGACATGTGCGCAAGGAATTTGACAATCATCCACTGAGTCGCAGCAGAATCTGAGCACTTCAGTCAGTGCATGTCGAAAGGATGAAGTGTTAGGATTTTGCAAAAAATGAATTCTCTGAATGGATACTGCTCCAGCCTGGAAATGGTTGAATAATGTAGGCGAATTCCTCAAAGATTAAAAAAAACGCCTCCATGGTAAGCGAGGCGAGGAGTTCCGCCAGCGGGCGGCGAGGTAGTAACTCGTATGGCAGAAACGCACATTGAGTGAGTTCAGGTAGTTAAAGGAATTTTCTCTAAACTGAAAACATCAGGACTATAGCCGCTTAAAGTGGGTGATAAGTCGGTGCTAGTTTTTTGGTTGATGTGCCAGAAATCGTCCAGGTGCTTAAGCCGGCTTTCCAAACTGGGTTTTACCAATGTTTGCCAGCGCCTATGCTCTTGTCCCTTAGGGTCTCGAAGTCGGCCGCTACGTTGGCGGCTGTGATGCAGGTCCGGGTCGTAGGCCGGCAAGCTTCCGGCATCGAAATAAGCCGGCTTTTTGTTATGCAAGGCCTTACCTCTGGCACTGATGGAACAGGTAGAACGCTCTGGCATAAGTTTATTGGCCGGAAGCGGTTCCCGCTCCTGGATCAGCGCGGCCACTTCCTGTAAAAACCAGTATTCCGGCTCGGCAACCGGTAGGTTATTCCGGCCTGTCTGCGCGGCGACTTCGTGGGCGATCGCCGGAAAGTGTTTGATGACCTGTCCGTGGGAAATAATTTGGGACGGACCTGAAATAATCACCCGGGTCAGGGCACTATGGTCGTCTGATACAACGATGGTGGCATAGGGATTCGACCACAGTTTTGCGGCATGACCATGCACCGCGTTACCCGGATGATAAGGAATCAGTAGTATTGGTCTACCATGTTGGGATGCCACGAACGCCGCCTTGCCTCGGGCGCCGTTACGGGGCGAGGCGCCTGGCAAACCGGATGCAGATACCGTGACTTGAAACATTTCAAACTGGTCGCGTATCAATCGTTGCAAGGGTAGGGCCGGGGACCAAGCATTCGGCGGTGATGCTGGCCGAACGCGGTGTAGAGATGACAGTGGTTGCTTGGCGAACAGGTTCTGAGAGCACTGGGTAAAGACTTCTTCCGTTCCACCCACGCAATAAACCAAGCGCCGTTTTAAACGCCGGGCGGTCTCGAAATGCACTTTCAAACTATCGTCTGGCAGACCGTACTCGGTAGTCAGTTGCGCCGGGCTCAGGAAGCCGATGTCGAATAGGGTGATATGCAGCCCCATCGCGTCCGAGTCGTGGGGATGCAACGCCAACACCGCAAGTTTTCGTGACTGTCTGGCGGCATCGATCACTTCCAATAGTGACCCCTCGGCGCTTCGTTCGAACGCGCGGACACCGTAATTGTGGCAACGTACTTCTTCCCCGGCGATCAGTTGCCGGTAGAGGGATGGCATCGGTTGCGCGCCCAATGGCCAGGTGTTGAGGGGGTGATTTAGATGTTCCGGTTCCTGTGCGGGCAATAACAACGGAATGGCAACGGTTTGATTGGTTAGCACCAAAATCGGCATGATGTCGCCGATTTGAGTAGACACGGCCGCGTAAGTGCGCCGATAGCTCCGCCAACCTCTGTGTAACAAGGGGCCGCCGCTGCCCAGTAATGCTTGGGTAGCTGTCATCGCGAACGCGCCCATGGTGGGGTTGAGAAACTGCCGATACTGATGTTCATAAAACCGGTCCGCGCCAGCCGCGACCGTGGCTTCCCGAGGCTGTTTTTGTTTGCGTTCGGCTTTGACGATGCTCAGTAAGTACTGTATCGCATGCTCTGTTGCCGGTCCGGGCGCGGCGGGGCGGCGGAGAAATTTTTCCGCTAGCGGTTCGCGAAAACTTGCCGGCAGTCGGTTGATGAATTGGTGCTTGAGTATATTGCTTGTCGTTAAAAGCGTGTGATGATTGAGTCCGCTAATTTCGGATGTAGAACTGACCACTGAATCGGACAGTAACTGGTTGATTGGCGTTTCTAGCCGCAATAAGACATTCGTAATCGACTTCATTTTTCCCTCCAAATTTTAGCGTCTACAAAGGATGGTGCGTCACTCTGTTTCCTCGTTATTCGTTCATCAGTTCAATTTCGGCTTTTTGAATCCCTCGCACCACCCTCTCCCGCGGGCGAGGAAGCTGAGGCGCCGAAATTTGAAGTCCGATGGCTAATTGCGTATAAAAATTTGCGATGAATTTAGGATAAGCGGCAAATAGGTAAAATTAAGTTAAATAATTCATACTAAAGATGTGAAAGATAACGAATGCCGTGATGCCGGTGAGGAGGGGAGTTTCAAGTGCTTGGGTTGTAGCAAATTAACGAATGTGCTGTCGCTATTCGGAAACGCTTAATAGTTTGAAGCCGGGAGTTGTTCGATCGTCGCGCCAATCAAAAATGAGCCGATTACAAGATACACTGAAAGCAATACCGCAAAGTCGCTAACAAGGCGTTGCAGCCAATGGTAACCCGCAAATCGATTCGATCGAAATTCAATTCGGTGATATGACCACTATTTAAAGCTCTTCAAAATCGCACAGCCTGCCGCTTAGCGCCCCAATCGCCGGGTTGCGGATTGAACAAGCCGGCGCATTTTGTGCCGCAAAACCTGCAATTGCCCTTGGCATCCAGGTTCCAGTCAGACAGAACATACCAGTCGCGGCCGATCAGCAGTTCGCCGCATTGATGACAATAAGTGCTTTCCGCGGCCTTGTCGTTGACGTTGCCGACGTAGGCGTAACGTACGCCGTTTTTCAGTGCGATGCTGCGGGCCAGCAGCAGGGATGACGCTGGCGTGTGTGGTTTGTCCATCATTTTCCAGTCGGGATGAAACGCGGTAAAGTGCATAGGCACATCCGGCCCCAACTTTTCCACTACCCATTGCGTCATCGCTTCCAGTTCGGCTTCGGAATCGTTTTCGCCGGGTATGATCAGCGTGGTCAGTTCGAACCAGACCTGAGTCTCATGTTTAAGATACAGCAGGGTTTCCAACACCGGTTGCAGGTGGCCACCGGTGATCCTGTGATAAAAGTCTTCGCTGAAGGCTTTTAAATCGACATTGGCGGCATCCATCCATTGATAAAATTCGGCGCGCGGTTCGGCGCAGACGTAACCGGCGGTAACGGCGACCGACTTTAGGCCCCGTTCCCGACAGGCCTGGGCGGTATCGATTGCATATTCATGAAAGATGACCGGGTCGTTGTAGGTATAAGCCACGCTGCTGCAACCATGGTCCAAGGCCGCCTGGGCGATGGCCTCTGGCGAAGCACGGCTCATCAGGGTGTCCATTTCCCGTGATTTGCTGATGTCCCAGTTTTGGCAGAACTTGCAGGCCAGATTGCAACCGGCGGTGCCGAACGAGAAAATCGGCGTGCCGGGCAGGAAGTGATTGAGGGGTTTCTTTTCGATGGGATCGATCGCAAAACCGCTGGAGCGGCCGTAACTGGTCATTACGATTTGCGATCCCAGATTCTGCCGGACGAAGCATAAACCACGCTGGCCATCGTGTAGTTTGCAAAAACGCGGACAAAGGTCGCATTGCACGCGTTCATCGTCTAAAGTATGCCAGTAACGGGTGGTTACGGTGTTTTCGCTGATTATCGTGGCCATGGCTTTGCTCCCGGAACCGGCAGGGGGAAAATCGGTCTGCCGGTTGTAACATAAATTGGAAGGTCGTTTTCTATTTTTCTTGGGAGGTTTCTTATGACTAGAATGCCCGCCGTGGCAGGCAGTTTTTACCCTGCCCATCCTCAACAACTCCATGAAACCGTCGCCCAATATCTGCGCGACGCCGAAACAAATGGCAAAGTTCCCAAGGCAATGATTGTCCCCCATGCCGGCCATATCTATTCCGGGCCTATTGCCGCTACCGCCTATGCTCGCCTGAAACCGGCCGCCGATACCATTACACGCGTGGTTTTGATCGGACCATCGCACCGGGTGGCTTTCCGTGGCTTGGCCGTTAGCAGAACTCATACTTATAGCACGCCCTTGGGAGAAGTCGCCGTGGATAGAGTGGCCGTCGAAGCCTTGCTGAAATTGCCTTTTGTCGAATACATTGAGGAGGCTCATACTCTGGAACACAGTCTGGAAGTGCATCTGCCGTTCTTACAGGAAGTGTTGACCGATTTCAAGCTGGTGCCGATAGTCGCCGGTGATGCCAGTGCGGATCAGGTTTGTCAGGTGCTCGAACAATTGTGGGGTAGTGACGAGACCTTGCTGGTGATCAGTTCCGATCTGAGTCACTATCACGATTACGCGACCGCTCAGCGTCTGGACCAATCGACCAGTCAATTAATCGAGCAGCTACAGTATCAAAGCATTACCCCGGAAGATGCCTGCGGTAAGGTGCCGGTCAGCGGTTTGTTGAAATTGCTGCAACAAAAGTCGTTACACATCAAAACCATCGATCTCAGAAATTCCGGCGACACTGCCGGCGACAAATATCGCGTAGTGGGGTATGGTGCTTATGTCGTTGACTAAACCTCAACAAACCGTACTGTTGACCTTGGCTTGGGAATCCATCGCCCAGGGCTTGAAAACCGGCAAACCGCTCAAAGTCCATCCCGATGAATATCCGGCCGAATTGACCGTGCCGCGCGCAACCTTTGTGACGCTCGAGCGAAATAAAGAATTGCGCGGTTGCATAGGCATGCTGGAAGCCATTCGCCCCTTGGTGCAAGACGTCGCGGAAAATGCCTTCGCCGCGGCGTTTTGTGACAGACGTTTCATACCCTTGGCCGATCATGAGTTAGTCGATCTTGAGGTGCATATTTCCATTCTGTCGCCGGCGGAAGAAATGACCTTCAGTTCGGAACTGGACTTGCTGGGCCAGTTGCGGCCCAATATCGATGGGCTGATTCTGCAAGAAGGCTCGCATCGTGCCACCTTCCTGCCTTCGGTTTGGGAATCCCTGCACGCCCCCATGCAATTCCTGCAACAGCTCAAGCAGAAGGCAGGCCTTCCGGCCACCTATTGGTCGAAGACCATCAAGGCGTATCGCTATACGACGGAAAGCTTCGGTTGACAGGCAGCAGCCACATCGAGCGGTGGAGAAGGGATGAAATGGACCTGAGTAAAATCTTGA
>JAJRDU010000008.1 GCA_028748685.1 Methylococcaceae bacterium | reverse complement strand
ACGCCGGCCGGTTGCGGCGATGCCAGCAGCGCATCCAGGTTCAATTGCAGCTTGGGGTAAAAAGCCGCCCGCGCCACGCCGATGTCGGCATTGGCGGCGATCAGTTCCATTTCGGCCTGCCGCACATCCGGCCTGCGCTCCAGCAAGGAAGCGGGTTGCTGGGCATTAATCGTCGGCATCACTATATCGAAAAAATGCTCGGCATTGAACGGCACTGCCTGCGGCGGATGGCCCAACAAGATCGCCAAGGCATTCTCCGCCAAGATGACTTGCTGGGTCTGCAAATCCAGGCTGGCACGCGCCGCGGCTAGTTCGGTCCGCTGCTGCGCCACGTCCAATGCCGACACCGCGCCGGCCTGATAACGCGCTTCGACGACGGCCAACACTTCGGCAACATTTCCCAAAAATTCGGTGGCGATGCGTTTACGTTCGACGAATGCTAGCAAGTTGAAATAGGCCTGGCCGACATTGGACATCACCACCAGTTGCAGGGCGTCGCGGGCAAACACGGTACCGAGCAAACGTGCCGAACCGGCATCGCGGCGGGCGCGATTGGCGCCCCACAAATCGACCTCGTAGGCGACGCTGAACTGTCCGGATTTTTTCTGCGTGTCGCCGTAATCATTGTGGCTGTCGCTGAAATCGCCCTGCAAACCGGCGGTCGGCCAGAGGTTGGCACCGGCAATCTTGGCCTGGGCCCTGGCCTGCTCGACGCGCTGCCGGGCTGCCGCCAGATCGTTATTGTAAGCCAAGGCTTCCGCGATCAGCCGGTCAAGCTCGGCGCTGCCGAAAGCTCGCCACCACTGTGGATCGACCGCGGATTGTTGTTCGGCCGGGACGGCATCGTGCCACTGCGCGGGCGTCTCGACATCGGGGCGCTTAAACTCCGGCACCAGATTACAGGCCGTCAAAAGCATTGCTATGGCGATGATTGCGGATATTTTTTTCATGCTTACTTCTACTTTGTCAGATTATCCATGAGTTCGTCATACCCGCCGGGAAGCGGATATCCGGAACCAAGGATGGCAGGCTCGAACCCGTCCATGGCGTCTGGATTTCCGCAATCCATGCGGGAATGACGGCTTAGAAAAGTAATCTGACAAAGTAGAATTACTCCGCCGCCAAGGCCACGACCGGATCCAGATTCGCCGCCTTGCGGGCCGGCAGATAGCCGAACAACAAGCCGGTGCCGAAGGCGCTGGAAAACGCCAGTATCGCCGGCAAGGGCGAGAACACCACAGCCATGTCGAAATAAATCAACACGCCCCCCGCCGCGAAACCCAGCAACACGCCGATCACGCCGCCCAGGGTGCAGACCACGGCCGCCTCGGTGTTGAACTGCAACAGAATGTCGCGCCGCCTCGCCCCGGTCGCCATGCGTATGCCGATTTCACGAGTCCGTTCGGTGACGCTGACCAACATGATATTCATTACCCCGATACCGCCCACCAGCAGCGAAATCGCCGCGACGATGCCCAACATCAGCGTGAAGGTGTTCTGGGTTTCTTCGGCGGTTGCCAATATCGAGGCCATGTTGCGTATCCTGAAGTCCTCGGTCTGATGGCGGCTCATCAACAGATCGAAAATCGCCTGCTGAGTATCGTCGATCGAAGCCACGTCGCGCACCTTAACCGTGATGCCGCCCAGATAACGTTGCCCAAACAAGCGAATCAAGCCGGTGGTCAGCGGCACGAACACACTATCGTCGCGGTCGCTGCCCATCGCGTCGGCGCCCTTGGTTTCCATCACGCCTATCACTTCGAACGGAATATTGCCGACCATCACATAGCGCCCCAGGGGATCCGAGCCGTCGGGAAATAGAATCTGCCTGACCGTCTGCCCCAACACGACCACCGGCGCATAGCGCCGCAGATCGCGCTCGTCGAAAAAATCACCCATCGCCACTCGCCATTCGCGAACCGCCGTCATGCTGGGCCCAACGCCCTGAACGCTGGTGGCGTAATCGACATTGCCGTAGCGCACCGTCATACGGCTGCTACGCTCCGGCGAGGCCCATTCCACGTTGTCCACCTCGGCGATGGCGTCGGCATCGGCCGGCACCAGGGTGGCGACGTCGGTACTACCGCGCAAGCCCGGCGCGCCGGGCCTCACCGACAACACGTTGGTGCCCATCGCCTTCATTTGATCCATCACCTTCTTCTGGCTGCCCTCGCCCACCGCCATCATCGCCACCACCGCAGCCACGCCGATGACGATACCCAGCAAGGTCAGCGCGGTACGAAACAGATTGACGCGCAAGGAACGCAACGCGGTCTTGGAAGCCTCCAAGAGTTCCGCGATCAAACCGGTGGCGCCCATTTCATGATGCTCGGGCTCCGCCAATGGACGATCGCGCCGGCCTTCGCCGCTATCGCTGATCACCTTGCCGTCGCGCAGGCTGATGATGCGCTGGGCATGGGCGGCCACCTGCTCGTCGTGGGTAATCAGCAAAATGGTGCGCCCCTGATCGTGCAATTGCTTCAGCAAGGCCATCACTTCCTTACCGCTTTGGCTGTCCAACGCCCCGGTCGGTTCGTCAGCCAGAATCACCGGCGGATTGTTCATCAAGGCCCTGGCGATCGCCACCCGCTGTTGCTGGCCGCCGGACATCTGCATGGGCCGGTGTTCGCTACGGTTACCCAAGCCCAGTTGTTCCAGCAATTGCCGCGCGCGGCTTTCGCGCGCACTTTTCGACAGTCCGGCATAAAGGGCCGGTATTTCAATGTTTTCGGCGGCGGAAGCAGTGTTCAGCAGGTTATAACGCTGAAAGACGAAACCGAAGGTCTCCCGGCGCAAGGCCGCCAGTTGATCGGCATCCAGGCCCGCCACATCACGGTTCAAGACCCGATACTGGCCGCTGTTGGGTTTATCCAGGCAGCCGATCAGATTCATCAACGTGGACTTGCCGGAGCCGGACTGGCCGATGATGGCGACGAACTCGCCCGGCCAGATCGTCAACGACACATCGTTCAAGGCCCGCACCACCGTGTCGCCGTTGGGGTAGAAGCGCTGAATATGTTCAAGCCGCAATAAGGGCATGCCGTCAGCTTCGGGAGTCGTACTCATAAGCGCGGCACACCGGCACCCGGATAGCCTCTGTCTTTTTTCTTGCCGTTGGTTGTATCGTCCTGGCGCGAGATCGTCACCAGCTTGGCGCCCGCCTCGACCCCATCGCGCACTTCCGCGAAACGCCGAGTGCGCAAACCGACATGCACGGTGGCTTCCCTAACCCCGTCCGCCGTCACTTCCCTGACCCGGTAAGCGCGCCCCTTATCGTTGTCGGCCTCCGGCAACCTCTCACCCAGCGCGGCGACTGGAATCAGCGGCACCTGTTTGGCGCTGCCCAACACGAAAAACATCTGGGTGCTCATGCCCGTCATCAGCTGCCTATCGTGGTTATCGACGTCGACCAGCACGTTATACAAGACCACGTTGTTGACCACTTCCGGCGACGGCAAAATCTGCCGCACCGTGCCCTGCCAGCGGCGGTCGCCCGATCCCAAGGTCGTGAAATACACCTGCAAATCGGGTTTCAAACGCATCACATCGGCCTCGGCCACCTGCGCGCGCACCGTCATCGCATCGAGTTTGGCCAGCTGCATGATCAAGGGCGTGGTCTGGTTGGCGTTAAGCGTCTGCCCGAGCCGCGCCGTCCTGGTCACGACGGTGCCGTCCATGGGCGCGAAAATCTTGGTGTAGCCGAGATTGGTCCTGTCGCCGGTCAGGGTCGATTGCACCTGCTCGATCTGAGCCTGAATCGAATCGGCGGTGGCGACGGCTTTCTTGAAGTTGAATTCGCTGTTCTGAAAATCCTGTTCGCTGACTCCCTTGGATTTCTTCAACTCGCGGTTGCGTTCGTATTGCTGACGTGCGAATACCACGTTGGCCTGCTGGCCGGCGAGTTGCGCCTGCAGGTTTCTGATATTCGCCTCGTCGGCCTGCACTCTGGCAGCGTATACGCGCGGATCGATTTCCACCAGCAGTTGTCCGGCGCTGACATTATCGCCAATATCGACGTGGAGCTTTTGCAACTGGCCCGTGACCTGGGCGCCGACATCGACGTATTCCTTGGGCTCCAGCTTGCCTTGGGCGGTGACGTTTTCCTCGATGTCGTCGACGATCACGCTGACCGTCGCCTGGTTTTTCTGATCGGTCGGTTGTGGATTCATCCACGGATAACCACCGATACCGGCCACGATCAATAGCACGATCAAAATCAACCATCGTTTACGGGTAGTCATCCTTAAATTCAATAATCCGGGCATTTCATCTTCGCTAATCGGTAAACCTACGGACTGTTTACAAGTAAAAAAGGCATCACAAGGATGCCTTTTTTAAATTAACGACGGCTTAAACGCCGTTGGGATAATCGTAACTGTAATGCTTGCGCAGGGGTTTCACCACTTCCCATTGGCTATCCAGACCGGCGGGAAACACCACCAGATCACCCGGCAGGATGCGCACCGGCTCGCCGCCTTTGGGTGTAACCAGAATTTCTCCGTCCAGCACATAGGCGCATTCGGTTTCGTCAAAGTCGATTGGGAATGTGGAGACTTCTTTTTCCCAGATCGCCCAGCCAGAGACGCCGAGTTCTTGTAAACGTTGTTCGCTGGGGTTGTGTTCGATTTTAATTTGAGTCATGTCGGTTTCATGCATGCAGTTTAAAGAGACGCAGATTTTAGCATTTTGCGGGCCATAGGGATCAAACCGTTCGAGAGTATTGAAAATTGAGGCTTGGCGGCATCGGCAGATAGCAGAGATGAAACGGAATGGCATCGAGAACAAACAGGCTGTCAAGCCGCGATGACGCTTCACCTCGTCGAGGAGGCGCTGAAAATCAAATCGTACAAGGCTTGACCTAATTGCCGGTAAACGATCAGCCGATGGCATTGGCGGCAATTTCGATAAAGCGATCGGCTCACGTCGGCCATTATGTGAAGTTTCCTTTTATCCCAAAAAGAGCAGTTGGTGTGTTATAGGCCGTTCGTGCTGAGCAAAGTCGAAGCGTGGACGGCCTATAACACACTCACCCATAGGGTGATTGAAAAATCCCGCTCATCCTTCGACAAGCTCAGGACGAACGGTATTT
>JAJRDU010000007.1 GCA_028748685.1 Methylococcaceae bacterium | reverse complement strand
AAAACGTTGGGTGGTCGAGCGCACTCACGCCTGGAACGAACGCGCCCGACGTCTGGTCATGCACCATGATCGATTGACTAAGGTGTCCGAAGCATCGGTTTGGCTGGCGGAAGCCAGAATGTTGGCCTGCCGGTTAACCGGGTGATTTATTTTGTCTACACCCTCTAATGAAAGCATTAGTAAAGCCGCATATTCTCGGTCCCGAGACATACCAGCGTGGCTTTTGTCCTTAGCATCCTTGGGTTTCATGAGCAGCTGAGTCGAAACCAATAGAGGTACCATGGAGTATTGGCTAAGCGTTTCAAATATCATGTTTTTATTTTTCATCCAGCGTTCTATAGCATTCCGACAGAAAATCGATTAACGCTCGCACGGAGGGTAACAAGCCTCTTCGAGACGGATACACGGCATGAATGATTTCCCGATTTAGCGTCCACGCCGGCAACACATTAACCAGCGTCCCGCTCGCTAACTCTTCCTGGATGAACATGGCGGGCAGCTTAACGACGCCAATCCCGGCAACGGCTGCGGAGCGCAGGGCAATCATGTCGTTTGCGATAAACTTTGGGCTATGACGTAATGAAATTTTTGTGTTATCGGCGCCCGATAGCATCCAAACGTGCTCATCCTGAGGCGCGCCATGAGACAAACTAGGCCACCCGCCAAGTTCTGCCGGATTTTTTGGTAGGCCATATCTGTCGACCAGGGTAGGACTGGCTACCAGACATTGCCGACGATCGGAGAACACGCGCATTACCAGATCGCTATTTTCGATGGGCGGTTGACGAACCCGGATTGCCAGATCAATGCCTTCTCCCACCGGATCGATTCTGCGATTGCTGGCCTCAAGATGTATCGCAACTGTTGGATTCAGAACCATGAACTCGGCCAGCATGAGGCCGACGTGCGCGTGCAGCAATGCCGGGGGACAAGTCAATCTGACGGTTCCACAAGGTTTCGCATGAATGACATCGATGGACTCCTGGGCGGCGTAGGCCTCTACCAGCATGGCATTGCAGTGCTGGTAATACGTTTGCCCAATCTCGGTGACGGAAAAACGTCTGGTTGACCGTTGAATTAATCTAACCCCCAAGCGGTCCTCCAGCAGAGCAATTCTTCGGCTCAATTTCGATTTTGGAATGCCAAGTTCCCGCCCGGCGGATGCAAAGCCGCCGTGGTCAACCACTTTGACATAGTAGTAAAGGTCGTTCAGGTCTTGCATGACGATATTGTTCTATTGATGGAACTATGTGATCGATTTTTGCTGTCTACCCAATCAACTGTCTCATCAATATACTGAGATCGTCAATTAAATGTATCAGGAGCAAGCGATGAAAAAAGTCATAGCTATTCAAGATCCGCCTAAAGGGCACTGGGTGGGCGACGGTTTCCCCGTACGCTCGTTGTTTTCATACGATTCCGGCCAAACAGCCCTAGTAAGTCCGTTTTTGCTGCTGGATTATGCCGGCCCGGCAATATTCGATCATGCCGATAAGCCGCGCGGCGTCGGCGAACACCCGCACAGAGGCTTCGAAACGGTCACTATCGTTTATCAGGGCGAAGTAGCCCACCGGGACTCAACGGGAGAAGGTGGCGTGATCGGTCCTGGTGATGTGCAGTGGATGACGGCGGGAGCCGGAATCCTGCATGAGGAGTTTCACTCCGAAAGGTTTTCCCAAACGGGTGGCGTGCTGGAAATGGTTCAGCTCTGGGTCAATCTGCCGGCCGCGCAGAAGATGACCAGACCTAAATATCAAGCCATCCTGAATCAGGATATACCGAAGATTGAGCTGGCTGATAACACAGGCACGGTTCGCGTCATTGCCGGAAGTTATGGCGATGTGGCTGGTCCGGCAAGCACATTTTCGCCGATGAGTGTTCTGGACATTCGACTTCATTCGGGCCAAGCCAGGATACACCTGCCCGCGGGCTGGAATGCCTTGCTGGTCGTCTTGAGTGGAAAAGTCAGTATCAACGGCGAGCGCTTTGCGGAACAGGCCCAACTCGTGGTACTGGATAGGGCTGGCGATTACCTGGACATCGAAGCCAGCGACGATGTAAAGCTGTTATTGCTTAGCGGCGAACCGATCAACGAACCGGTCGTCGGTTACGGGCCGTTCGTGATGAACACCCAGGACGAAATTGACCAAGCCATGGAGGATTACAGGTCCGGCAAGTTCGGCAGGATTCTTTGTTGAAGGATTGGGAACACAGTTTGCCAATCATATTCCCGACTACCGACACCTGCGCGCCAGTTATGTGGCTGCCAGTACCGGCAAATAATGAACCTAAAAAAGAGCAGTTGGGCCTCGAAAATTTCCGTTCGTCTCAATGCCCTGTGAGTACGGAGTCCTTCGGCAGGGCTCTCCTGAGCGTAGCCGAAGGAAGTACGGGATTTTTCAATCACAATATGGGTGATGGTATGACAAGCCGCTCATGCTTCGATTGACTCTGCACGAACGGCCTGCCCTCTAACGTAAACAACGTTCATCATGTCGAGAATTATTTACCCGGCGCTAATTTGGCTTTGCCGTCATTTGTGCAAATGACCTGATTATAGAGCCACTCAAACGCTAGATCGGCGTCTGCGGTTTATCCGGCCAATGGTGATAATCTTCCGGCGGGATAATCAACGGCATCACGTGGCGAGCGTTTGTATCAATTCCGTGGCCGAAGCCGAACCCAATGCGATATATACCGAAACTTGATTTATCGGTTACTCTTTAACACAAGCTCGATTGCCAACCTAAGCCGCGAAATGATTACCCGCAAAGCGTGGCAACCGAAGTCAACCTAACCTGTATACAGTCTTTCATGAATACAATGCCCACCTCCGCGTCCATGACCATCGATAATGCCGTCCCCATCATCTCCCTGCGCGGCGTTAACAAGACTTATGCCGGCGGTTTCCAGGCACTGAAAAACGTCGACCTGGACATCAAGCGCGGCGAAATATTCGCCTTGCTCGGCCCCAACGGCGCGGGCAAGACAACCCTGATAGGCATTGTCTGCGGCATCGTCAATGCCAGTTCCGGAACCGTTATTGCCGACGGTCACGACACCGTGCGAGACTACCGAGCGGCGCGAGCCACCATCGGCTTGGTGCCACAGGAATTGCATACCGACGCGTTCGAGTCGGTCTGGGCCACGATCGCATTCAGCCGGGGACTGTTCGGCAAACCGCCCAACCCGGCCCACCTGGAAAAAGTGCTGCGCGATTTGTCTCTGTGGGACAAACGGGGCGTGAAAATCATGACGCTGTCCGGCGGCATGAAACGCCGGGTGCTGATTGCCAAGGCCCTCGCGCATGAACCAAGCATATTGTTCCTCGACGAGCCGAGCGCCGGCGTGGATGTGGATCTGCGCCACGACATGTGGCGCATGGTGCGCGAGCTGCGCGAAAACGGCACGACCATCATCCTGACCACGCATTATATCGAGGAAGCCGAAGACATGGCGGACCGCATCGGCGTCATTAACAAGGGAGAACTGATCGTGGTCGAGGACAAAGACGTATTAATGCGCAAGCTCGGCAAGAAGCAGCTCACGCTGACGCTGAGGCAGCCCATGACCAGCATCCCGGTTGGCTTAAGCGCGTGGTCGTTGGCGCTCCGCGACGATGGAGATACCCTGGTTTATAGCTTCGACAGCCAGGAAGAGGAAACCGGCATTGCCGAACTGCTGAGGGCGCTTGGCGAACACGGCATCGAATTCAAGGACTTACGCTCCAGCGAAAGTTCGCTGGAGGACATCTTCGTCAGCCTGGTGCATCGGCCCAAGGGGGCTATGGTATGAACATTTACGGCATACGCGCCATTTACCGTTTCGAAATGGCGCGCACCTTTCGTACTCTGGCGCAAAGCGTCGCCGCGCCGGTGCTGACCACCTCGCTGTATTTCATCGTCTTCGGCAAAGCCATCGGTTCGCGCATGGGCGACATCGACAGCATCGCTTATGGCGCCTTCATCATCCCCGGCTTGGTGATGCTGAATCTACTTAACGAAAGCATCTCCAACGCTTCTTTCGGCATCTACATGCCAAAATGGGCCGGGACGATTTACGAACTGCTATCGGCGCCGGTTTCGTGGGTCGAAGTGCTGTTTGGTTACGTGGGGGCGGCGGCTACCAAGTCGGTGATATTGGGCCTGCTGATTCTGAGCACCGCCCGTCTGTTCGTGCCCTACGAGATCGCCCATCCGGTTTGGATGATAGGCTTTCTGTTACTGACCGCCGTGACCTTCAGCCTGTTCGGCTTCATCATCGGCCTGTGGGCCGACAGTTTTCAGAAACTGCAGGTGGTGCCGATGTTGGTCGTCACTCCCTTGACTTTCCTGGGCGGAGCTTTCTACTCGATCAATATGTTGCCGCCCTTGTGGCAGAAGATCACCCTGTTCAATCCGGTGGTGTATTTGATCAGCGGCTTTCGCTGGAGCTTTTACGGCGTGGCCGACGTGAACGTCGCCACGAGTATCGCCATGACGTTCGGCTTCCTGATCATCTGCCTGACATTTGTCTGGTGGGTGTTTAAGACCGGGTACAAGATTAGAAGCTGAAAGCGATTATCCCCAAAACCTGTGGATAAGTTTGTGACAAAACGGTGAAAAATAAGCGCAACTGACTGTCACGTATGCAGGAATCTTAAATTGGCTAAAAACTGGTCAATGCTCTCAACCGATGTTTTGCAGCCGCCGCGTTTCGCCGACGAAACCGTTGATTGCCTTTCTACTGGTGTTCCGCCGCGCCGGCATGTCTAAGGACGACACCTCTCGCAAAACATCCTGGAATTGAGGAAGCCGCGCTCTTGGGCACATTGAGTTCAAGGCATTTTTGGCTAATCGACTATTGGATACTATCGTCTTGTTATGTTCAAATCACCGATAGTAAAGCCAATATCTATTCCTCGCCCTTTGCCAATTAGCGCTAATGAAACCTCACCTTTGGTAAGAACTTGACGGTCTATGGACTTGAGAAATCCAAAATGATTGCCCAGTGAAACATAGTTGCCAAAGATTTCCTGGATATCTTTTACATCCGTAAAATGGCCTTCCCCATCAATTTCCGATTTACCAATCGTAAATCCAACGCTTTTCGAAGATAGAACAACTTGTGCTTTCTGTCCGTTACGGCACTGCACTTCGCCAAATCCATCGTATTGTTTATACGCTAGCGAAAATCCCTTCATGCTGTAGGTCATGGTACAAGTGCTCAACTTTTGCGAATCAAGGTCGGATGGCACATTTGCCTCGGATTGCGAAGGTTGATTTGTTTCGGTTTCAGGTTTTGGAGCTAAACCGGATTCAGTTAGAGGATACGTGGCCTCTTGAGCAAAACTCACATTCAATGCGCCCCAAAAGAGGCCGAACAGCAAGATGGATTTGATTGAATTAGCTGTGCGCATAATTTCCCTCCGTTAAAATCTGATTTAGATCGTCTCGTCTTCACACCCCTTTAGGCTCCACCATAAGCGAGGCCATTTCGAACCCATAAACTCTTTGTTGGAAAACGATTCAGTAAAGTCTGTCATTATATTCATGAACCCGCATGGCCGAATTAAGTTCAGATTACGATTGAATTAAAAGCAAAGTGGATAGATCGAACGACAGGCATTGATACCAGGTAGAAAACACTATGATATTAGCAACATATTGATTGAGCTTGGCGCTCTATTCTTGGCGATAGTTGTGGTTCTGAAATTTGCTCGTTGGCTAATTGATCACCATGTCATGTCCCTCTTTGCAAACCGCATACGCTCGCTGCCCTTGCCTAAACAAGTCGGAGAGCCAGCTTTGATCTGGACTACCCTTTCAATTTATATTTTCAACAAGGAAACAACAATACCGACAGTCATCAGACAGACTCCCCATGCGTAATAACGTAACAATTGCTCATCGCCTGCGGAACGTTGTTTGTGCCGAATCAACACTCGATGACAGACCACGAAAGTCGCAAAAGCGGGAACTTGCAGGATCGGGTTCAAGAACCGTTCCCAAGGGTCAGCGGGCAGTTGGGCGCAAAATACCGCAAAAGACAGAAATAGCGCGGCCAATGAAAAACAAATGCAAATCTGAAATATCCAATAATGTCTGACGTTATCCAGCGTAGCTTGAGAAAACCGATAGCCGCACAGGCATTGGCCCGCTGTCCCTAATCGTCCCTCCCCATGGTTTTCCCTTCCGCAGTTTGGACAAACGCAACGACCTAATCGAAACATCAGTTTTCACCATCGCTCAATCGGTACCCGACGCCGGCTTCGGTTAACAGATAGCGAGGGCGCGTGGGATCGGCTTCCAGCTTATGACGCAGTTGCCCCATGTATATGCGCAAATAGTGGCTGTGTTCGACATAGCTCGGTCCCCAGACTTTTTCCAGCAATTGTCTATGGGTGACGACAAAGCCGGCATTGCGGACCAGTTCGGCCAATAAGCGAAATTCAATCGGCGTCAGATGCACTTCGCGTTCGCCGACAAACAAGCGGCGCTTGCCGAGTTCTATCCTGAGATCGCCGGCTTGAAAAGACATCTGCTCGTTAGCGGAAGGCGCGGTCACTCGTCTGAGCAAGGCTTTGATTCGGGACAGCAATTCGGCGTTGCCGAACGGTTTGGTCAGATAATCGTCGGCGCCGTTATCCAAGGCCTGGGTGATGTCGTTTTCCTGATCGCGCGCCGACAATACGATGATCGGCAGCTTAGTCCACAGACGCAGCCGGCGTATGACTTCTTGACCGTCGAGATCGGGCAGGCCCAGGTCCAGAATCAGTAGGCTGGGATGTTCGTTACGCGCGGCGTTGAGTCCCTCCCGTCCGCTTGATAACGCCGATACCGCATAATCCTGATTCTCCAACGTCGTCGCCAACAATTGGCGAAAAGGCGGATCGTCTTCGATCAGTAAGATTTTGGGTTTATCGCTATTCATTTATTCTCCTGGTTTTTCTTCCAACGCAATGGTCGGAGGAGATTCCGAGCAGGGGAGGCGGAGTTTAAAAATAGAACCGCCGCCTTCGCGCCGGCCGGCG
>JAJRDU010000006.1 GCA_028748685.1 Methylococcaceae bacterium | reverse complement strand
CGAAGAAGATTGGGCGATCGCCGAGGCATTCATTAAACAAGGGTTGGTATGAAACAGGTTTTAGTCACCGGTGCCGACGGTTTCATTGGCTCGCATCTGGTGGAAATGCTGGTGGCGCGCGGCTTTGAGGTCAGGGCGCTGGCGCAGTACAACTCTTTCAACTCCTGGGGCTGGCTGGAGGATGTGGCCTGCAAAAAGGACATCGAGGTGGTGTGTGGCGATGTCCGCGATCCGCAGTTTTGTCGTACTATCAGCCGCGACATCGATACTGTCTTTCATCTGGCGGCGCTGATCGCTATACCATATTCCTATCAGGCGCCGGACAGCTATGTGGATACCAATATTCGCGGCACCTTGAATATCTGCCAGGCTGCACGTGACAGCGGCGTTAATCGGCTGATCCATACCTCGACCAGCGAGGTCTATGGCACCGCGCAATACGTGCCGATCGACGAAAAACATCCCTTACAACCGCAGTCGCCTTACAGCGCCTCGAAAATCGCCGCCGATGCGATGGCGATGAGTTTTTACAATGCCTTCGGCTTGCCGGTGACGATAGCCAGGCCCTTCAATACCTATGGCCCAAGGCAGTCGGCGCGGGCGGTAATTCCCACCATCATCACCCAGATCGCCAACGGCAAGAAGCAAATTAGCCTTGGCGATGTGTCGCCGACCCGCGATTTCAATTATGTCGAGGATACTTGCCGGGGCTTTATCGCCTTGGCCGAGTCCGAGCAAGCTATAGGCGAGACCGTCAACATCGGTTCCAATTTCGAAATTTCGGTCGGCGATACCTTGAATTTGATCAAAACTATCATGACTAGCGATGTCGAGTTTTTAATCGACGAACAACGATTGCGCCCGGAAAAGTCGGAAGTAAGCCGCTTGTGGTGTGATAACGGCAAGATCAAACAACTGACCGGTTTCAATCCTCAAGTTAGTTTGGAGGACGGTTTGCGCCGTACCGTGGAGTGGTTCTGTGATCCCGACAACCTGAAAAAATACAAAGCGGATATTTACAATGTTTGACAGTTTTATCCGTTTGGTCCGGGATATTTACCAGACCGACCAGTTCATTCCGCTGCACGAACCACGCTTTCTCGGCAAAGAAAAACAGTATCTGCTGGATGTGATCGACAGCACCTTCGTTTCAAGCGTCGGTCCCTACGTCGGTCAGTTCGAAGCCAAAATCGCCGAATATTGCGGAGCCAAGCACGCTATAGCCACCGTTAACGGCACCGCCGCGCTGCATGTGGCGCTGTTATTGGCCGGCGTGAAGCCGGGCGAAGAGGTGATGACCCAGCCGGTAACCTTCGTCGCCACCTGTAACGCTATTAATTACTGCGGCGCTGAGCCGGTATTTGTCGATGTGGATAGGGCGACGCTGGGCTTGTCGCCGCGAGCGTTGGCGGATTTTTTAGCCGAGTTCGGCGAGCAGCGCGTCGACGGGGTTTGGAATAAGCGTAGCGGCAAGCGCATCGCCGCTTGTCTTCCTATGCATACATTCGGACAGCCTTGCGACATGCTCGGCTTGCTGCAAGTCTGCGAGCGACATGGGATTCCTCTCGTTGAGGATGCCGCCGAAGCCTTGGGCAGCCATATTGTAGGGTCGAATTCATTCGACCCGTCGGCTGTGAGTGCGAATGAATTCGCACCTACACCGGCGACAAAACATGCAAAATATTGCGGTACCTTTGGCAAACTGGGTGTGCTGAGTTTCAACGGCAACAAAATCATCACGACAGGCGGTGGCGGCATGATTTTGACCGATGACGATGAATTGGCCCGGCAAGCCAAACATTTGACGACTACCGCCAAGCTGCCGCACGCTTGGCGCTTCGTTCACGACCAGGTCGGTTACAACTATCGGTTGCCGAATCTTAATGCCGCACTGGGCTTGGCGCAGCTGGAGCAGATGCCTTTGTTCGTACAGCGCAAACGTGAGCTGGCCGAACGCTACATCGCTTGGGCGAATGACGCTGGTGTAGAGATTGTCGTGGAGCCTGTCGGCGCCCGAGCCAATTATTGGTTGAATGCGTTGCTGCTGAGCGACGAGGCCGAGCGCGAGCGGTTTTTAACCGACAGCAACGCCCAAGGGGTGATGACCCGGCCGTTGTGGGAATTGATGCCCAACTTGCCTATGTATAGTCACTGCCAGACGGACGATCTGTGCAATTCTCGTTGGCTGGCGGAACGGTTGGTGAATATTCCCAGTAGTGTGGTGTCGTGATGGCGGCGCGTAAAATCTGCGTCGTCACCGGTTCCCGAGCCGAATACGGCTTGTTGTACTGGTTGCTGAAAGAGATACAGGCCGATGCTGAACTGGAGCTACAGTTGGTCGTCACCGGCATGCATTTGTCGCCGGAGTTCGGACTGACCTGGCAACAAATTGCCGCCGACGGTTTCGACATAGCGCGCAGGGTGGAAATGCTGTTGTCTTCGGATACGCCGGTCGGTATCAGCAAGGCCATGGGCTTGGGGCTGATTGGTTTCGCCGATGCATTGAGCGAATTGCATCCGGATTTGCTGGTGGTGCTTGGCGACCGTTTCGAGATTTTTGCCGCGACGCAGGCCGCGATGAATCAGCGGATACCGATAGCCCATATCCACGGCGGGGAATTGACCGAAGGCGCGGTCGATGATGCCATCCGTCACGCCATCAGCAAAATGGCGCATCTGCATTTCACGTCGACAGAAGTTTACCGGCGGCGGGTGATTCAGCTCGGCGAACAGCCGGACAGGGTATTCAATGTTGGCGCGCCGGGCTTAGACAATATTTTTCGGCTGCAACTGCTGGATAAGATGCAGTTGGAGCAAATGCTGGACTTTAAATTCGGCGAGCGAAATCTGCTGGTGACCTTTCATCCGGTGACGCTGGAAAACGCTACCGCCGCTGAACAGTTTGCCCAGTTGTTGCAAGCGCTGGATCGATTTAATGATGCGCACATCATTTTCACTCATGCCAATGCCGACGCCGATGGCCGGGCAATTGGCGGCATGATAGAGGATTATCGGCAGCGTTATCCGCGGCGGGTGGCGAGTTTTGTCTCGATGGGATCGCTTCGCTATTTGTCGGCCTTGCGGCAGGTCGATGCGGTGGTCGGTAATTCTTCCAGCGGTTTGCTGGAAGCGCCGGCCTTCAAAATCGCCACTATTAATATAGGTGATCGCCAACGCGGACGACTTTGCGCCGATAGCGTGTTGCATTGTCCGCCGCAAGCAGAGGCGATTATCCAAACATTGCAAAAGGTTTTTTCAGGCGATTTTGCCGAACAGTTGGAAAACGTTGAAAATCCTTACGGGCAGGGTGGCGCTTCTTTGAAGATTAAAGAGATATTGAAGAGGATGCCGTTGGATGGTTTACTGAAAAAGCATTTTTACGATATTGCCGACTTTAAGGTGGCGACATGAGCGTGTTCATCATTGCCGAAGCCGGGGTCAATCACAACGGTAGTCTGGAAACCGCGATGCGCTTGGTCGATGCGGCGGTGGCGGCCGGCGCCGATGCGGTGAAGTTTCAGACCTTCAAGGCCGAAAAACTGGTCACACAGGCGGCGGAAAAGGCTGAATATCAGAAACAATCCAGCGGTGAAGCGGAAAGCCAGTTGGCGATGCTGAAGGGCTTGGAGTTGAAATACGAATTCCATTTCCAGCTGCGCGATTATTGCCTTGCCCAAGGCATCCAATTTTTATCGACAGCATTCGATTTTGACAGTCTGGCGTTTTTAGTCCAAGAAGTTGGCATCGAGCAATTGAAGATCCCGTCCGGCGAAATCACCAACGGCCCGTTTTTGCTGGCTCATGCTAAAACCGGCAAAAACATCATCGTTTCCACCGGCATGACAACCTTGGGGGAAGTGGAAACGGCACTGGGAGTGCTGGCGTTTGGTTATCTGGAATGGGACAAACCGTCATTGGCTGCTTTTCAACAGGCATTTAGCACCGTCGAGGGTCAAGCTATTCTAAAAAATAAAGTCACTTTGCTGCATTGCACCAGTGAATACCCAACGCCAATGGCTGATGTGAATTTGCTGTCCATGGATGTCTTGCGGCAGGCCTTCGATTTGCCGGTCGGTTATTCGGATCATACCGAAGGCCTGGTGGTGCCGATTGCGGCGGCCGCGCGCGGCGCGACCTTGATCGAAAAGCATTTCACGCTGGATAAAAACCTAAAAGGTCCGGATCACAAGGTATCGCTGGCGCCGGAGGAACTGAAACAGATGGTGGCGGCGATTCGTAGCGTCGAGCAGGCGTTGGGTTCGCCTCGAAAAATTCCGCAACCGGTGGAGTTGGAAAATCGTAATGTTGTCCGCAAGAGTTTGGTGGCTGGCGCGGCAATCCCAGTCGGCGAAAGCTTCAGTGCGGAAAATCTGACGAGCAAGCGTCCGGGAATGGGCGTTAGTCCTATGGAGTATTGGCGCTTGCTGGGCAAAGCCAGCCAGCGTGCCTATCGTCCGGACGATTTGATCGAATGAAGCCAGTCATTTTGCTTGGTAGTGGTGGCCATGCCCGGGTTTTGCTTGGTATGCTGAGGCGGCTGGATGTCGAAATATTAGGCATTGTCGATCCGCATCGTTCAGCCGCCGACGAATATTTGGGCGTCGGGATTCTGGGCGGCGATGAGGTCATATTCGCTTATGCCGCCGATCGAGTCGAGTTAGTCAACGGTATCGGCTCGTTGCCGGGCGATGCCGGCTTACGCAAGCAATTATTTAAACAGTTTTACGAGCAACATGGCTATCGTTTTAAGACCTTGATCGATCCCAGAGCTTTTGTCGCTACCGATACCAAATTGGCGGAAGGTGTGCAGCTGATGGCTGGTGTCATAATTCAGGCAGGCGCGCAAATTGCTAAAAATTGCATTGTTAATAGCGGGGCGATTGTCGAACACGATTGCCGGATCGGTTGCCATTCGCATATAGCGCCTGGAGCGGTGCTGAGCGGAGGTGTGGAAGTTGGCGATAACGCCCATATTGGCACCGGCGCGATGGTGATTCAAGGCATTCGTATCGGCGAGGGTAGCGTGATCGGTGCCGGCAGCGTGGTCACCAGGGATGTCGGTTGTCGGCAGATCGTTTATCCGGCTCGCTCACAGGTACGGGATTTGTAACAGGATAATAGATGAAACAGCATTGGCAGCAGGTATTGATTCGGCCGAAAACGAGTTTGCGGGAGACGATCGAGGTGATAGATCGGGCGGCGCTGCAAATTGCCTTGGTGGTGGACGATGAAGAAAGATTGGTCGGTGTGGTGACCGATGGCGATATTCGTCGGGCCTTGATTCGTGGTTTATCGCTGGAACATTCAGTGGCCGATGTGATGAACAAACGGCCAAAAGTTGCCTCTTTGCTCGACAGTAAGACGCAGCTGATAGCGATGATGGAAGGCCATCATCTTTATCAGTTGCCGGTGGTGGATGAGCATGGTCGAGTGGTGCGGCTGGAGTCTTTGCAGGCTTTGTACAAACAACCATCGTTTCCAAATCCCGTGTTTCTGATGGCTGGTGGTTTTGGTACTAGGTTGCGGCCTTATACTGATGATTGTCCCAAGCCTCTGCTGGAAATTGGCGGTAAGCCGATTCTGGAAACAATCATCGAAAATTTCGTTAAGTCCGGCTTTCGGAAGTTTTTTATCGCCGTGCATTACCGATCTCAGCAGATTAAGGATTATTTTGGTGATGGTGGGCGCTGGGGTGTTAAGATCGAATACATCGACGAGACCGAGCCGATGGGGACTGCTGGCGCTATCGGCTTGCTGCCGGAGGATTTGCCGGATGTGCCGCTAATCGTAATGAATGGCGATATTCTGACGCAGGTCGATTTTTCCCGGTTGCTGGCCTATCATAATGAGCAGCAGGCCATTGCCACGTTATGTGTTCGGCAATACGAATATCAAATTCCTTACGGTGTAGTAAACCTAGATCAGCAACGGGTAGTCGGTATTGAGGAAAAGCCGTTGCAAGGTTGTTTGGTTAATGCTGGTATATACGTGCTCGATCATTCTTTGGTCCAAGCGATAGCTGGTCAGAAAACGTTAGACATGCCTACACTGTTAAATCAGCAGGTGGACCGAGGTGAGTTGGTAGCCATGTTTCTGGTCAATGATTACTGGCTGGATATTGGACGGGAAGCCGACTTTTTGCAAGCTCAGGGCGAATTCGGCAAATATTTTTGATAATGAACTAAAGTAAACCAAGCTGAAGCCGATAAATCCATCGAGTTTTAAATAAACCTCTTTCTTAAATCAACAAAACAAACAACTACCGTAGGGCTAAGAGTTCTCGGAGTGCGGAGGGTAACATCATGTCAATGCAAATCAACACAAATTTAGGGGCGCTAAACGTTCAATCGCGTCTAGCAAAATCCCAAGCTAGCTTAAACAGTGCAATGGAGCGCTTGTCATCCGGCTTGCGGGTTAACTCCGCCAAAGATGATGCGGCCGGTTTGGCGATCGGGGACAGAATGAATTCGCAAATTCGCGGTATGACAGTGGCGATAAGAAATGCCAATGACGGTATATCCATGGCTCAAACAGCCGAAGGTGCAATGGGTACCATTACTGATACCCTGCAACGTATGCGTGATTTGGCTGTTCAAGCGGGTAACTTCGGGGCCGTAAGTTCTGGTGATCGCCAAAAATTGCAACTGGAGTTTAAGCAATTGGGCGCGGAAATTAATCGTATCGTTAATAACACTACATTCAACGATAAGAAAATTTTAGCTGGATCATTGAAAGGAGCTAATTTTCAGGTGGGTGCTGGTACAGCCACCAATAATCAGATTTCCATAACTGTTTCTAATTTACTGTCAGTCAACGGTTTAAAAAACGTCGCGTCAGCTACTCCAGGGGTATCTATCGGATCTACGGCGGGTTCGGCAAAAGTAAGATCAGCAATAGACCAGATCGATTTGGCAATTAAAAATATTGATAATTTTAGGGCTACTTTAGGTGCTGTTCAGAACCGTTTTACGACGACCATTGCAAATTTGCAGTCTTCAGTTGAAAACCAAACCGCGGCGCGCTCTCGCATCATGGATGCCGATTTTGCGGTGGAAACTGCAAGTTTGAGCCGTGCACAAATTTTGCAACAGGCCGGTGTCGCGATGTTGTCGCAGGCTAATACTTCGCAACAAGGCGTGCTTAGTTTGCTCAGGTAGTTTTGGTGGGAAGGTCGCGTTGAGACGCGACCTTCCTTTTGACAGAAGAGACATAAGGGGAATGTCATGAACAGTGATATAACTACTAATACGTTAAAGCTGTCTTCAATGACTCTTGTGAAAACCGATAGACCGAACGAAACGATTTTTCCAGGGAATAAGAATGAGATCGGTCAAAATGATTCCGCCGTCAAGCCATTGAATTCAACTGAGGACAAATCGAATACTGATGCTCAATTGCCTTCCGTGGATTTAGTTAAGAAGGCCGCCGATAATGGTAATAAGTTTCTGCAGGCAACGAATCTTAGTTTGCAATTTAAGGTTGATGATTCGACCAAAGAAGTGGTAGTTAAAATTGTCGATAATGAAACCGGTGAATTAGTTCGACAGATTCCGTCGGAAGAAATGTTGTCATTTATTAAAAGAATGCATGAGCTAGATAGCAAACATAAAGGCGCCGTTATTCAGGATCGCGCTTAAAGTTGTCGGTTGGAGGGTAAGATCATGGCAGCTATAACATCATCAACGGGTTTGGGAAGCGGCATTGATATCAACTCCCTTGTAAGTCAGCTGGTAAAAGCGGAAGGGCAGCCCGCGTTTAATGCAATTCAGCGTCAAGAGGATAAGGTTAATACACGCTTGAGCGGACTTGGCACTTTAAAAAGTGCATTGTCGACCTTTCAAACGGCTGTTAGTAAGCTTAAGGACGGTAACCTTTTCAAGACCCATACGGTAACTTCCTCTAACGAATCCATTCTAAAAGTGACTGCGGGTGCCGGTTCGGTAGCCGGCACTCATACCGTAGAAGTAACACAGTTGGCAAAGGCGAAAAATTCGATTGCAACCACTGAGTATGCCAATTCGTCTTCAGTTGTTACTGCAACGGGGGGGGCATTAAATTTTACTTATGCTGCGGGTTCTACCAAAACGGCGTTCTCTGTATCTATTGGAGCCAATGCTTCACTGGCTGATGTGGCTTCCGCAATTAATGGTGCGTCAGGCAACAATGGTGTGAAAGCCAGTATTGTAAATGTTGACTCTACTGTGACGCCCGGTACAACCGTTTCAAGATTAGTGTTGACATCCACAGATACGGGGGGTGCTAATAGCTTCAATTTGGCTGTGACTGGCGGCGATGCAGGATTGAATGCTCTTGATACAGCAACTCCAGCAAATTACACTACGGTTGCTGCAGCTGATGCCAAAATTAATATCGATGGCTTGGCTGCCACCCGTAGCAGCAACTCGATATCTGACGTATTGCCAGGGGTGACCTTTAATTTACAGACTGCCGCAGTAGGCACTACCGTTAATATCAATATCAGTCTGGATAATACGGCGATTAGTAAAACGGTTAGCGATTTCGTCACCGCCTACAACAACCTGCATACTGCAACTGTTGCTTTGGGGAAATATGGCGGTAGCACCGATGGTAGTGGTTCAGGCAACGGAGCATTATTAGGAGATGCTACTTTGCGCTATGTGACAACTCAAGTCAGACAGGATTCGGTGAATGTCGTGTCATCGGCAACGGGTAATTACAACTCATTGGCGATGATAGGGGTGACAATCGATAGAAACGGTGTTATGGCGCTGGATAGTGCCAAGCTAAATGTTGCGTTGACAGGGAATTTACAATCTGTAAGTGACGTTTTTTCTTCGACGAATGGCGTGGCGACGCGTCTGGATACGAGATTGACGGGGCTGTTGCAGTCAGGTGGCCCTTTGGATACTCAACAGACATCATTAAATAAGCAATTGACTTCTCTTGAAAGAAGACGTGCCGATGTTCAAACTCGATTGGATTGTTTGCAGAAGTCATTGCAAAAGCAGTTTATTGCGATGGATACGCTGGTAGGTCAGTTCAAATCAACGGGCGATTATTTAACTAATTGGATGAGCAAATTATAGGGGGAATGATTCTATGAACATTGAAACTCACAGACGAGGTGCCAGACAATATGCCGATGTTCATAGTTCTAGCAGCTTAGGTGAAGAATCGCCTCATCGTTTGATACAAATGTTGATGGAAGGTTTTTTAGCTAGAATAAACTCCGCCAAGGGAGCAATGGCTCATGGCGACATGGAGGCTAAAAGCGGCTATATATCGAGGGCGATTGGTATTGTCGGGGGGTTGAATGAGGCGCTTGATCTGGAACAGGGCGGTGAGTTGGCCATGAACTTGCATCAACTTTATGACTATATGAGTAGTCGCCTGTTAGAGGCGAGTCGCGAGAACAGCGAAGAAAAACTCAACGAAGTTGCCTCTTTGATGCGGGACATCAAAGAGGCATGGGATGCGATTGCTTGATGTGTCCATCTTCGTCTACTGGATGGCTAGAGCAATGCTCGCAGAAGTTATGCGATTTTTCAAATAAAATTGGACGTTGTGTAGATAATTCTGAGTGGGAAATGCTAGCGACCGTTTTGGCATCTCGGCAGACATATTTGGAGCAAATTCTTTCCAATCCTCTTGCTGAAGAAAATACAAAGGCCATCAAAGGACTGGTGGAAGGAATATTGGAACAGGACGTCGTTTTTCAGTCAAAAATTCAAGATCAAAAAAACAAAATAATTGAACTGCAATCGTTGCTAGAGCGTGGGCGGCGTGCTGTTCAGGCTTATAATGGGCAGTAGTTTAGCTGTACTCCTATAATCATAAGAAGTCGGTATTTTCGGATAATAATGCCGTCACTATTTCCGAAGGCGCGTTGCTGATTGTCTAAGCTGTCGGCGACCAGCATTGGATAACACTGGAAGACGATCAAGGCGGCGGCCGATTATTGAACCGGCCTGCCGAGACCAAGGCATTCAGGCCCAGTTCTGAATGCCCAATGCGTTCCGTCAAGCGCGAGACATGAATTTTCCGGTCTCGGTGTTTACCTTAACGATCTCGCCGGTTTCGATATATTCGGGTACTTGAATTTCCAGTCCGGTAGTTAGTTTGGCAGGTTTGGTGCGGCTGGTGGCGCTGGAACCTTTCATGGCCGGCGGCGTTTCGACGATTTGCAGCGCGATAGAGGCCGGCAATTCGATGCCCAACGCGGCATCGTCCATCAATAACATCACGATGCCTTCCAGGCCTTCGCTTAGATACTCGATTTGGCCTTCGATATCTTCGGCGGACAGGCTGTACTGCTCGTAGGTTTCTGTGTTCATGAAGTAGTAGGTGTCGCTGTCCTGATAGGAGTACTGCACCGGTATCCGCGAGCAATCCGCCGCTTTTAGCATGTCGTCGCTTTTATAGGTCTCGTCCAGCTTTTGTTTGGTCTTCATGTGCGCGAAGCGGATTTTGTATAGCGTGGTCGCTCCGCGCGAGGTGGGATTGCGCACATCGATTTTTTTGACGATATAGGGTTCGCCATTGATTTCGATGGCGGTTCCCTGCTTGAGTTCGTTGGCTTTTGGCACTGGTTTTCCCTCTTAAATTATTGAATGTTGATCAAGAAATCGGCTGCCACTGCTGGCCGAGTAGGCCATGCAGCGGTTGATATTGGTTTTTATAGCTCATTTTACGGCAGTCTTTAACCCAGAAGCCGAGATAAAGGTAATCGAGATTGAGCTTTCTGGCCTGCTCGATTTGCCACAGCACGGCGAAAACGCCGGGACTGTAGTCGGAAAACTCGGGGTCGAAAAAGGTATAAACCGCGGACAAGGCGTTATCCAATACATCGACGACCGCGACGGCCGCCAGTTTGCCGACTATCGAAAATTCAACGAACCAAGTATCGCACCAGCTGCTGCCCAGAAACTGCAGGTAATCTTCAGGGCTGATGTCGGCGGTATCGCCTTTGTCATGGCGAGCGGCCTGATAGCGTCGATAGAGTTCAAAATGGCGCGGATCGAACTTGGCCGGTTTAATGCTAACCTGAGTCTGCGTGTTGCGTTTGGCACAGCGCTTTTGCTTGCGATTCGGCAAAAACTCGGCGACTGGAATTCGGGTCGGCACGCAAGCCTGACACGCAGGGCAATAGGGTTTGTAGACCTGATCGCCGCTACGCCGGAAGCCCTGTTCGATCAGCCGCGAATAGATCTGCGGATCAAGCATGAAGTCGGGATCGATCACTGCCGACCGAGATCGACGGTCGTCCAGATAGCTGCAAGCATGTTCGGCTGTCAGCCACAAGGGTATGGAAATCATCGTTGCCAGGCTTGCGGGTCGGGAGAAAGGCAGCACAGTTGTTCCAGCAGAATCTGGAAATCCTCGCGGCTAATATCCTCGGCGCCCAGGCTGAGCAAATGTTCGCTGCGAACTTGGCAGTCTATCAGTTTGTAACCCCAGGCTGTCAGTTGGCGGACCAGATGCACGAACACCACTTTCGAGGCGTCGGTCTTACTATGAAACATCGATTCACCGAAAAATACCTGGCCGATGGCGATGCCGTATAGGCCACCGACCAGTTCTCCCTCCTGCCAGGCCTCGAAACTATGGGCGAAGCCAAGCCTATGCAGATTTCGATAGGCGAGTCTCATTTCTTCGGTAATCCAGGTTCCACCGTCTTCGCGGCGCGGCGCGGCGCAAGCCGTCATCACTTGAGAAAATGCGCGGTCGTAACGAATCTCAAATGGCTGCTTGCGCAAAGTTTTATTGAGGCTGCGCGAAACCTTGAGATTGTCTGGAAACAACACCAGCCTAGGATCGGGTGACCACCACAAAATCGGCTCGCCGGGATTGTACCAGGGGAAAATGCCTTGCCGATACGCGTTGATGATGCGTTGCGGCGACAGGCAGCCGCCGAAGGCCAACAGACCGTTGGGATCGTTCAACGCTTTATGCAGCGGAGGAAACGGTTGATCGGGGCGGTCGGGGTCAAGCAGGGTCAGTTGCATGCAAGGCGGTCGGTAGGATCTTTGCTGTCGGATGTTTGAAAAATAGTCCAGCAACATTGTAAGGCTATTTGGTGGTTTTGGGGTCGCAATCCTATACAGCATGACTTGTGCCAGTTAACACGAGGGGAAGAACGTTTGAAATTGGCCGCTGCTAACCGGATTAGCTTATTGTGTTGGTTCAAATCGACATCCTGGACTGCGCATCCCAACCGGAACAGTTGCCGATCGCCGAGGATGGTCGAGCAAGTCGTGCGCCCTGGCACTCGCCGACTGTGGCGTTGATTAAACAACGGACTGCGTTAGCGTAATCGGGATGAATTCCTTAACGCTAAGCCGGCGGCTATCAGTGTAAAACTGCAATTGCACGACTTAAGGATTCCGCAAAAATAACTTCCCGAAGTGACTTTTTCCGTCAAACCGTTCGTGCTGAGCCCGTCGAAGCATGAACGGTTTGGCGCGGTGGATGCCCGGATTTTCCCGTCGATCCTTCGACAAGCTCAGGACGAACGGGAAAATCCTAGCAACCCGAAACAGGGAAGTTATCTGTAACCATATCCTAAGGTAAATCTCGGTCGGAGCTGTCTATAAAGCCGCGTGCTATCAGATATTCGGCGAGCGGTTTGTCCTCCAATATGTGCGAGAATAACCAGTCCTTGAGTGATTGCAATACCAATGGTTCATCGCCCTGGATGAACTTTCCCCGCAGATAACCCGCCTCTCCAAGCAGGCGCCGATGGCCTTGCTTGTGCGTTTCGTTCTCGGTGTAAGCGTATTGATCCATTAGCCGCTCCTCGGTTTCGAAGTGAGAACGGGTATAGGCGATGGTGTCGTCGAATTGACGAACGGCATCTTCGACTGAAACGGATTGTTTGACCGCGTCATTTAATCGATTGACCATGTCCGCCATTTCTTGGTGCTGGCGGTCGAGTTCCGGTACCCCCAGCAAATAGGCGACGTCAAGAATTATCCAAGGTTGTAGCTCCGTTTGCTCGCTTGGTAACTGTTTGAAAAAGGTATGGCAACTCTTGCCGGAGGCCTTGCTTTTGTACATGGCACTGTCAGCGGCATTCATCAGTTTATCAAGCTCGTAAGCGTCTTCGGGATAGCTTGCGATTCCGATGCTGACGCCGACTTGGCATTGGCATGTCTCATTCAGCAAAACGGGTTCGGTCAGTTTCCTTATGATCTTCTCCGCAACGCTAGCGGCGTCCTCCGGCTTCTCCAATTCGCTCAAGATGATGGTGAATTCATCGCCGCCCAGGCGCGCAACCGTATCGACACCGCGCACGCAAGCCTGCAAGCGTCTTGCCACGGCCTTCAACACTAAATCCCCGGCCTCATGACCATAACTGTCGTTGACGGACTTGAATCCATCGAGATCCAGAAACAACAGAGCCAAGCTGTCGTGCTTTCGTCTGGCTTGGGATATGGCCTGGGACAGGCGGTCATAAAACAGTTCGCGATTGGGCAACTCGGTCAGTTGATCGTGGTAAGCCAAAAAACTGATTTTCGATTCGGCTTGTTTACGCTCGGTGATGTCGCGTACGAAGGCGTTGAAAAAGGTATTCTTTCCCTGCCTGATTGCCGTGACCGAAAGTTCGGCGGGAAACTCGGTTCTATCGCTACGCATCGCGGTCACTTCGACACGTTCCCCGACGAAGGGGCCGCAGCCCGTTTCGCTAAATTGCTCAAGCCCTCGCAGGTGCGCGTCTCGATAGGCCGGTGGAATGATCAGGCCGGACAGAGTTCTACCGATCACGTCGGCGCGAGAGTAACCAAACAGCCTTTCGGCTTCGGCATTCCATCCCGTCACCAGGCCGGCACTGTCCATGCCGATGAAGGCATCGAGCGCCGTGTTCAAAATAGCCCTTATACGGACTTCACTTTCCTGAAGCGCGGCGGTGCGTTCCTGTACTTTTTGATCCAGGCTTTCATTCAACAAATTGAGTTGAATCCGCGTGTTCAGCAACTCGCGGTTCTGGGCGAGTGTGTTACGGTATACCGACAATAGCAGATTCAATATTTGTTGGCTGTCGGCCTTGATGGCGTGATGTTTGCCATTGTATTCGATTTGTTCGGTTCGCGGTTCTTCCGTAAGGGTGCGGTTAATCGGGTTATTTAGCAGCGACTGGATATGTTCCAGCATGATGTCTTCGACGAAGGGCTTGGTCAGATAACTGTCGGCGCCGACTTTTACGG
Organism: Methylococcaceae bacterium; assembly: GCA_028748685.1. Classification (GTDB taxonomy): domain Bacteria; phylum Pseudomonadota; class Gammaproteobacteria; order Methylococcales; family Methylomonadaceae; genus Methylomonas. The sequence continues at coordinate 15,510 of JAJRDU010000006.1, read as the reverse complement.
CTTCGATAATATCTTCAGGCTCCGACAACACCGTCAGTAAAATCACCGGGATATTCCGCAACGTGTCGTCCTGCTTGATTTTCCGGCATAACTCGAAGCCGTTCATCAGCGGCATCTGGATGTCGCTCATCACCAGCGCGCAAGGATGTTCCCGCAAGGTTTGCAATCCGTCATCGCCGTTACGCGCCAGCGTGACCAGGTAGCCCGCCCTGACCAGAATGCGGCGCAGCAATTCGGCCTCCACTTGGCTGTCTTCAACGACCAGGATTTCCGCCCGCGCGCCGCCGGGATTAGCGTCCAGGTCGTAGACTTCGTTCATGGTTTTCATTGTCGTGGTTATTGGCCAGCACTTCCCATTGGGCTAGCCATTGCATCAGCTCGCCGGCGGTTCTTTCATATTGCTCGATGGGCTCGTCGTTTGACATGCCGCGAAGGATCGCCAGAGCCGCATGCCGTAGGGCCCGCGCTCGCGGCATGTCCGAGGCGCGCTCGTGCAACGCCGCCAGTTCCAGGTACGCCGCCACGTAGCGGTGATCAATATAGATGGCCTTGTTCAAGCACTCCTTGGCTTGCTCTGCATCGCCTCTGAGTTGGGCCAACTGCGCCAATAGAAAATAAGGAGTGGCCAGCAGGGGATCGGCCATCAAAGCCTTTCGGCACAATTGCTCCGCCCGTTCATACTCTCCCCGATCGGCATGTTCCCGAGCCGAAGCGCAGAGTGCGAAGGCCGGATGGGGGTCTATCCGAGGCTGGTTATGCGCCTCCTCGGCTCGAGTTTGGGGGATAGCATCTACCGGCCGCGGCAAAGGAGGGGCGATCCATACGGCAGCGTGTGTCACAACAGGTGGCTCGGGTAGTGGAACGGAGGCCGGCGGGAAGGCGCGTCGTTGATACACCATGCCTTCGGTAAATAGTCGTGACTCCAGCCCTGGCACAGGGTGGCCGATAAGCTCTGTGTGCGCGGTCAACAAGTAGCCGCCTTCGGACAGTGTGGTGGCCAGTTTCGCCGCGACGGATGATACGGCGGCGGTGTCAAAATAAATGAACACATTGCGGCATAGGATTAGATCCATGTCATGTAGGTCCGAACCAAAATCAGGAAACGAATCGCCGACCAGATTGGAAACACGGAACCTTAACATGCGACGGATACGCTCATCTATCACCCATTCGCTATCTTCCAGGTGGAAATACCGGTGTTTTATGGCCTCGGGAACCATGCGGAACGACCACCGGCCATAACGCCCCGATTGCGCCTTGGAAATTGCTCTCGAATCAATATCGGTACCGAGTATCTGTATGTTCCAGTCCTGGCGATCAGGCAACAGCATGTCCACCAGCATGGCCAGCGAATAGGCCTCTTCTCCGCTGGCGCAACCCGCGCTCCACAAACGTAGGGTCTTGTCATCGCGATGCCGCGCTATCAGTTCGGGCAGCAGGCTCAAGCGTAGCAGGTCGAACTGTCCATGATCGCGGAAAAAGAATGTTTCGCTACTGCTGAAAGCACGAGCGAACTCCTCCCATTCCTCGGGTGCCTGCTTACTACTCAGAAAGGATCGATATTCTTCCAGAGTGGCGCAACTCCGGCGAGCGGAATGTTCGTATAGCATGCCGACAAAGCGCTCCCGCGTGGCGGCGGGCAGGCGCAGGCCGATTTTCTGGGCTAGCAATCGCTTTAAATCGTCAAGTAGAGCCGTCTGGTTGATGGTCATACTTTTAAAGCGAATTTCTGTTCATTGAATAGCGTCAAGCAGGCGTCCACCGCGTCAGGGTCGAACCAGATGCCGCGTTGTTTAGAGATTTCCTCCAATGCCGGTTCGATTCCCAGCGCAACGCGATAGGGGCGATGCGAGGACATGGCCTCGACTACGTCCGCCACGCTGAGGATACGCGCCTCGAGCATAACCTCGTCGCCTTTGAGTCCTTGCGGATAGCCGGAGCCGTTGAGGCGCTCATGGTGCTGCAACACCGTCTGGGCGATGGGCCAGGGAAAGCTGATGTCTTTTAAAATATCGTAACCCGCTTGGGGATGGGTCTTGATCAGCAGATATTCGATATTACTCAACAGGCCGGGCTTGCTCAGTATCTCCGCCGGAATCTTGATTTTTCCCAGGTCGTGCACGATGCTGGCTAGATGGATGGTCTGTACCTGTTCATCGGGCAAATTCATTTGCCTGGCGATGGCGGTAGCCAAGTTGGCCACCCTGGTCTGATGCCCGGCGGTATAGGGGTCGCGCAGTTCAACGATACCGGCAATCGCCCGCACGGTATCTTCCAGACTGGTCTGTAGTTGCGCGAGATAACGCTGGCTTTGCTCCAGGGCCAGATCGCGTTCGCGGCGGGTATGCAGGGTGCGTACGCCAAACGCTAAATCGCCGGCCATTTCCTCCAATAGATCGATTTCAGCGAGGCGGAAGGCATTCACTTCTTCGGCGTATACCGCGAGGATGCCGAATACCTTTTCGTTATCGTCAGCCAGGGGCAGCGCAATGCTGGCGGCATAACCGCGTTGCAGCGCGGCATCGCGCCACGGCATATAGAGTGGATCGTTGGCAATATCCTGACACAATTGCGTGACGCCGCTGCGGATGGCTCGGCCACTGGGTCCCATGCCGCGTTCGTTCTCCGCCCAACTTATCTTGGCGGCTTCCAGATAGTCGGCATTGTGGCCGGCATACGCCATGACCTTGATGGTCTTATCTTCATCCTGTTGCGCGTAACCCACCGAGGCCATCCGATAACCGCGCTGTTCGACTATCGCCCGGCAGATGGCTTGCAGTAGCTCGTGTTCGGCGGTGGCATAGACCAATTGCCGGTTTACCGCGCTGACGGTGGCCAGCGCGCGGTTGGTATGCTCGATCTCGGCTTCCGCCTTTTTGCGATCGCTGATGTCGCGGACGATGCCGATGGCATGCCACTCGCCGTGCAACTGGGTCGAGGAAACCGACAACTCGACTGGAAAAGCCTCTCCGCCTTTGCGTAGCGCGGTCAGTTCGAGCAATTTGCCGATAACCGCTCCCTTGCCGCTGGCCTGGAAATCTGGGAACGCTTCGATGAATTTGGCTTGAGCCTCGGTTGGCACAATCAAGGTATGTAGTTGCCTGCCCATCGTTTCGCCAGCGGAATAGCCGAAAATGCGCTCGGCGGCCGTATTCCAGAAGGAGATACATTGATCGGCTCCCATCATGATGATGGCATCCTGCGCGGATTCGGCGATCTTGCGGAGTTGTGCCTCGCTTTCCCGCAAAGCCGTGGTGCGCTCTTTCACCTGATCCTCGAGACTGTCGTTGAGGCGGTTGAGCTGGGTTTGAATCTCGACCAGTTCCCTGTTTTGAGATAGCGCGTTTTCGTACACCGATAGCAGCAGGTTCAATAGCTGCCGGCTGTCGGCGTTGATGGTATAGAGTTTGCCGTTGTATTCCACCTGCTCCGTGCGCCGTTCTTCCGACCGACTCCTGGCTATCGTGCTGGCCAGCAAGGAATGGATGCGGTTCAGCAGGCTGGCCTCCACATAAGGCTTGGTCAGATAACTGTCGGCGCCGACGTTCAGTGCCTTGATGATGTCTTCGGGCTCGGATAGCACCGACATCAGTATCACCGGCGTATTCCACAGTGTTTCGTTTTGTTTGATTTCCAGGCAGAGTTGATAGCCGTCCATCAGCGGCATCTGGATATCGCTGATCACCAATGCGCAGACATGCGCGTTCAAGGCTTGCAGACCTTCCTGTCCATTCCTCGCCAGTTTTACCCGATAGCCTGCCTTGACCAGAACACGGCGCAGCAGTTCGGCCTCAACCAGGCTGTCTTCCACGAGCAGTATTTCCGTTGGCGTGCTGGAAAGGTTATTTGTCATAAGATGACCTTCCTTTGCGATCTGGGCCGGCGATGTTGCCGTTATTCACCAATTCTTCCAGCGTCGGCGCGATTTGTTCGAGGGATAACGAATATTGGACCGCGCCCAGCGCCATGGCTTCCCTGGGCATCCCGTATACCACGCTGCTGGCTTCATCCTGGGCCAGCGTGATGCCGCCGGCCGCGGCGATACTCGCCATGCCGTCCGCGCCGTCTCGGCCCATGCCGGACAGCAGAACCCCCGCGGTTGTGCCGCCGAAACTACGCGCCGCCGCCCGCATCGTCACGGTGACCGAGGGACGATGACCATCGGCGGGCGGTGCCATGGTAAGCTGGAAGCGTCCGTTAGCATCAAATTCCAGATGAGCATCCTCGGGGGCAAAATACACCGTACCGGCCTGAGGTGTTTCGCCCTGGGTGGCTTTTCGTACCGTCAGTTGGCAGGCGTCGGCCAGCCACGCCACCATTCCCGACAGGAAACTGCTGCCGATATGCTGGACGCATACTATTGGCAAAGGGAAGCTGGCGGGCAGGCGAGACAGAATATCGCGTAGTGCCTGTGGTCCACCCGTGGAGGCGCCGATGATCACGATGCGTAACGAGGACCGTGAGCGGTGCGGGATGATGGGTGAGGGTGGCGGTTGGTAATTCGCGGCATTGCTGCGGCGAAACACCCGTACGCCGGACAAAATGCGTATCCTGCGAGCCAGTGCATCGGCCAGTTTGTCAGAGTTTGCGTCCTGTATGGCGCGAGGTTTGGTAAAAACATCGACCGCTCCCGCTTCCAGCAGTTTGAAGACGTTGGGTGAGTCGGCTTCCACCGATACACTGATCACCAGAATGGGGCGCGGATATTTGGCCATCACTTCGCGGGTGAATTCCAGACCGTTCATGACCGGCATATGTAGATCGGTGCAAATGACATCCGGATTCAAGGCGGGAATTAAATCCAGCCCCTCCTTGCCGTTGGCGGCCGTACCCACCACTTGAATTTCGGGCGAGCGTGACAGCAGGCGCTGTAGCATGTGCAGTACGATGGGGGAATCGTCTATTAGCAGCACGCGGATCATGGCACGATTAACCTTTGTAGAGTGTCGAGCAGTATGTTTTGGTCGAAGGACGGCTTGGGAATATAGGCATTGGCGCCCACTTCCAGCCCGCGCCGCTTGTCTTCGGAGGAGGCGAGGGATGTCACCAGGATCACCGGCAAGTCGTGATAACGAGGATCCTGGCGGATGCGGCCGGTCAGCGTCAGGCCGTCCATATTAGGCATCATGATGTCGGATACGACGGCAGCAAAGGTATGGCTGCTCAGGGCGTTGAGGGCATCCACGCCGTCAACCGCGGCAAGCACTTCGTAACCGGCATCTTCCAGGATGCGTTTTTCCATCACGCGCACCAGCACGGAATCCTCAACCAGCAGGATGCTGGTTTTGACGGACTGTGCGGTTCGCGCGGGTTGGCGTTTGGCGGGTGCCGTACTCAGCTTGTGGGTCGAGCGTAATAGATCGGCGGGATTTAGCACGACGCAAATTTCCCCGTTACTTAATATAGTCAGACCGGATACGTTGCGTACCCGCCGCAATGGCGTGCCCAGCGGTTTGGTCAACACTTCTTCTTCATCCAATAACTCATCGACCCGCAAGCCCAGGTGTTCGTCACCCACCTGAATCACGATGCACACCGTTTCGTTGTCCTGATTTTCGGATGGTAAGTTCAGTAGGTCGGCCAGACGTGGAGCGATCACGGCCTGCCCGTCGAACTCGAAGGCAGGATGGCCTTCGAGAGTGAATATGTCTTCCTCGCTTACCTGCCTCGAGGTATTCACGAATTCGATCGGTAAGCCGTAGCGGCGGCCCCCCACCCTCACCAGCAACAAACGCGTGGTGGATAGGCTCAGAGGCAGGCGCAGCTGCACGACGGTGCCGCGATGCGGCGCCGACTCCATGCGGATGTCGCCCTTCAGACGCTCAACGTTCGCCCGCACGACGTCCAACCCTACGCCGCGCCCGGACAATTCGGTGACGAAATCGCTGGTGGAGAAGCCGGGCGAAAATATCAATTGCTGCAATTGTGCCGTGGTCATCGCGGCGAGGGCGTCTTCGTCCAGCAGGCCACGCTGCAATGCCACGTGCCGGATCGCGGTAACATCCAGGCCCCGGCCGTCGTCGCTTACTTCCATGAATATATTATTGTTTTCCCGCGTCGCGCGTAACTTGAGTGCGCCGTTGCGCGGCTTGCCCAGCCGTTCACGCTCCATGGGTGGTTCGATGCCGTGATCGATGGCGTTTCTGAGTAAGTGCATTAGAGGGTCTTTCATTTCCTCGAGCACGTGCTTATCCACGTCAAGCTCTCCACCCTCTATTATCAGTTCCACTTCTTTTTCCTGTTCTCTGGCCAGATCGCGGACCATGCGTGGAAACAGCGAAAATACCGAGGATAGAGGGAGCAGGCGGGCGGCATGGACGCGCTCTTCAAGCGCGTTGGAGGTGGTGTCCAGCCTTGCGCCATCCTCGTAGAAGGCATCGCGCGTTTGCTTGATCCTGTTTCCAAGTTGCGCCAGTGTCTCGTTATCCGAGTGCAACATCTGCCGCAAGGCTTCGCCTGATTTGTCCATGAGATCGGACTTTCGTAGCAGGAAGTGGAGTTTTTTGCGGCTGCGTTCCAGGTTTGTCCAGTGCTCCACCATTTCGTCAATCAACGACAATCGATGTTGCCATCGTCCCTGAATGACGCTGAGCTCGCCAGCCAGAATCAGAAGGTCGTCTAGTTGGCGGGTATTCACCCGCACCGTCTCGATACGAAAGGGTTCGCACGCCGCGCCCTTGTCGAGCCGCTCGGGAGGGGGTGGAGGGGCTTTGGGCGAATCTTCGGGAGGTTTACCCGTATTCCGGTCGTCTCCCTGGAATGGTGGTGGTACAGGTTTATGATCGGCTGAAGGGCTTGGCTTGACAGCAAGCTGAACTTGACTTGCCTGTTCGGCGACATGCGGTTCGGCGGACGTGCCGGTGAGTGCCTCCCGCACCATGTTACGTAATTCGCCCAACGTGACGGTCATGCGTTCTATCACGGCCGGCGTAAGAGCCGACTCTCCCTTGTAAGCGCTGTTCAGCATGCTTTCCAGACCGTGCGAGGTGGTTTCGATCTTGGATAGCCCCAGCATGCGCGCGGCACCTTTCATGCTGTGCGCCTCGCGGAATACTTCTTCCAGCAACGCATGATCCGAGCAATTCTTCTCCAGACGCAGCAATCCATCGTCGAGACGGGCAAGGTGTTCCGCACTTTCAGCCTTGAATAACTGGCGCAGTTCCGGGTCTTCGATCATGGCGGTATCGGGAGGGTTAGAAAACAGCGCTTACACCATCGCCTTGAGGTTTTCCGCTGCGGCGTTCAGGTTCTGCACCCCGATCTTGGTCTGTCCGATGCCGGCGACGGTTTCCTTGGCGCCCGAGGCAATGCTGTTGGTAGCCTCAACCACTTGCGCAAAGGCGGCGGACTGTTGCTTGGTGTTCAGCATCATTTGCTGGGCATTTTCGTTGACGCTGCCAGCCAGGCTGGCCAGGTTGTTGAACAGTTCGGCGACTTTCTGTACCAGTTTGGTGACCTCGGTAACGGTACGCGTGCCATCCTCGGTGACCATGATCGACGTATTGGTGGCTTTCTGGATGTCGGCCACCAGCACGGCGGTCTGTTCCGCCGACTTCTTGCTCTGATCGGCCAGCTTGCGTATTTCGCTCGCCACCACGGCGAAACCCTTGCCGTGCTCGCCGGCTCGGGCCGCTTCAACCGCCGCATTGAGCGCCAACATGTTGATTTGCCCCGCCAGATCCTTGAGTAGCGTGGCAATGTTGCCAATTTGTCCTGTCTGTTCGCCCAGATGCAGTATCTGGTCGGCCATGGCGCCTATCTTGTCCTTGAGGCTGTTCATCGCCACGACGGCTTGTTGGGTCGCTTCGCTGCCTTGCGTGGTGGCGGTGCTGGAGCGTTCCGCCAGCGCCGCCGAATTCGCCGCCTGTTCGGCGGACTGGCGCGAGGAAGCCGACAGTTCATCGATGGTGGCGGAGGTTTCGTTGACGGCGGCCGATTGCTGGGTGGCGGTGCGTTCGTGTTCGGCGATGGTGGCGGCGATTTGGCTGCTGGCGGCGGAAAGCTGGGTGGCGCTGGCCGTGATATTCCGGCTTATGGTTGATGTGAGCCAGTAGGCGGTGGCTATGGAAAACAGGGTCGACAACAGTACCAGTAGGCCGGTCAGGTTTTCGGCATATTCGAGCATGGTGTTAAAGCGATGACTGGTGTCATCGGTATCGCGGGCGACCAATTCTTGCAGCTTGATGAACGCGGCATAGATGGGTTGGTCCGCACCCTTGACGCCTTGATCCATGGCTTCGATACTCGCCCCGCCCATGCGCATTTTGACCACTGTTCCCATGTCCGAAATATAGTTATCCGCGCCATTATCGATCTCATCGAGCAGGGCACGCTCTTCCTTCGACACCTCGGGTACGGCTCGATAAGCACTAGCAGCGCGTTTAAGCGTGACGATATCGGCGGCAAAGGTCTTGTCATAGTCTCCGCCGCGAATGATGTAATTTTTGAAGTGATGAGTGGCGTCGCCCAGGGCGCGGTTGCCGCCGATAATCAGGTCTTGCTTAGCGATTTCATTGCTGTCGAAATTTTCCCACTGCGCATTCGCCTTCAGGAAGGTAGTATATGAATACACGCCAACCACTACCAATACCAGGACGACGACACCATATCCTAGACCTATCTTTACGCTGAGTTTTAGATTGCTGAACATTGATTTTGACCTCATGGCAAACAGCACATACTTTGAAATAATACCTAAAAGTGTAGTCGCTAACTGGCATTGCCGCTGCTTTGTGTCGTTAGTCTTTGGTGCCTAAGACCACACTACATATCCGCGAGCATGATTCTCCTCGCTGAGTTGGCTATACGCTTTCGTTGACTATCCATTCCTCCCTTGTCAATAGGGCAGTCAGATCCAATACCACCAACATTTTGCCGGCGTAGGGCGCGGCGCCCTTGATTTCCACCCCGCGCTGTTCGCATAACGTGGCGGGGGCTGCCTGCAGTTCCTGCATGCGCAAGTAGACGACATCATGTACTTCGTCCACCGCCAAGCCTAGCAATTCCTCGCCGAAGCGGGTGACCACAACCTTGCCATTGGTCGGCGTGGTATTCCGCAAGTTAAGGGCCGCATGAAGATCGATTAGCGTGAGTAAATTGCCCCTTAGACTCATGGAACCGAGGACGTGTGGCGGGCAACAAGGGATAGGGCAAGGGTGGCTAATTTCACAGAACTCCTGCACAGCCTCAAGCTCGATGCCGAAATATTCGCCTCCCATTTCTATTACCGCCAAAGCCAGGTGAGCGCCTTCTTCTTCCGCTATCCTTTCCCGCAGTGCCTTGGCGCGGGCGCGAAATACCGCATGTTGTTCGGCGGTTGCCTCGGGACAAAAGCGTCGAACAGGATGTTCTTGATACGTTAGATCTTCCTGCAATGTCGCCAGTTGTACAGTGTCCAACAGCGTCACAATGCCGTCGCCCACCCGAGTCTCTCCCGTTATCAGGTGGGCAGGGCGATGTGTTTCTCCATCGAATGACGGTGCCGCTTGAATGGCTTCGGCGGATAACTCGACTACTTCGACTACCTCACTAACGACCAGTCCCATTAATCCCTGGCTATATTCCAGTACGACTACCTGATCGTTGAGACTGTAAGGGCGGGCGGGGTGGCCGAAACGCAGGTTTAGGTCGGTGACGGGAATGAGTTGGTCGCGTAGACTGAACATGCCGGCGATATAAAGCGGGGCTTCCTCCACCGGAGTCAGCTCGGGCAACCAGAGCGATTCACGCACCAGCATGGCATCCAGGCCAAAGCGCATGTCATCCAGATCAATAATTAGCCAGGGATGAGAAAGGGACATGTCAATTTTTTAGGGTGTAGTTCAAGATCATGCGGGAAGCACGCGAGCACAACTTGGACGGACCTGATGTGCCTGAATCCAGGTGTTCAAGCATAGTGCGAGAGAGGCATAATCGGAAATTCATTGCTTGTATACCCTGTTATCCGTGTGTTCCTTGGTTAATTGCCGTTTGTGGATCAAGGGGATGATGATGCGCAAAGCATGCCCTTATGCAACCCAGACTAGGCTATCGACTGCTTTCTTGATCTGTTTTTGGGTGGTTTAGCATTTGGCCATTATTCCTGAAAACGCGGCGTCCAGAAAAATGTTGGCAAGAGTTGCCGGAATTATGCCTTGCGCTTCCATAAATATAGATCATAGTTTCACCATATACTGCGGAACAGTGAATGAGTCAAGAATCAAGCGTGTTCGCTACGATTTGCAACCGTACTCTCCGCCGAGATGGTTTTTAACCCTGAAAGTTCGCGATCCGTTTTGACGTATTGGGGGGGGGGGGAGCTTTAGGGCACCTCTAAAAATTCAGCGATTGCCACCCACTATTTGGCGAGAAGCAAAACCGCTGAAATGAGATAATAAAAAACAAGCCCTCTGCTAGTGAGTCAGCTGATGAAACACCGCCAACCTGGATTATTTGACGTTGGAGATAGAGCCGCGCAACTGACCAAAATGGGAGTCCGTTGGTCGGATTGTAAGCCCGGATAGACTGCGAAGCGTTTCGTTCTGATCTCAAACGAGTCATGAAAAAGAAAGAAAAAGTCAGACGGGTGCAATCGATTTTGGAAATTCTTCAAGAAATCCGTGCTGTATGGGCGCTACTAGAAACCCTTGGACATTTCAAAACGGCTTGCGATAGCTTCTTTGCCAGCCTGGACCAACACCACACCCCGTTGCGCTCGCTATTGACCGATCGCTTCCAGATCATCGGTCAGGGGTGAGTGCTGAAATTTGGAGTGCGGTGGGTATAACGCCAATAAAACGAAAAACCCGCAAACATGCGGGTTATAACGGTATTCTTAACAGTTTGTTCCTCAAAACGGAATATCGTCATCAAAATCGTCATACGAAGCCGGCGCGGATTGCGACGAGGCGGGAGCCGATGGACGATTGTCGTAACTGCTGGCCGGCGGCGCATTGTCCGCATAACTGGTGGTGCCGCCGCTACGGCTACCAAGCATATTCATAGCTTCCGCAACGATTTCAGTCGTATAGCGCTCCTGCCCATCCTGTCCTTGCCATTTCTGGGTGCGAATGCGGCCCTCGACATAGACTTGGCTGCCCTTTTTCAAATATTCGCCGGCGATTTTCGCCAGACCGCTAAAAAACACCACCCGGTGCCACTCGGTTTCTTCCTTGCGCTCGTTGGTATTTCGGTCTTTCCAGCGGCGGGTGGTCGCCAGACGAATGGTTGCGATAGGGTCGCCGCTGGGCATATAGCGCACTTCCGGATCGGCGCCAAGATTTCCGATCAGCATGACTTTATTAAGCATGGTTTATCTCCGTGTAAATGTGATGGTCAATGGCTTATTGCCATTGTTGTAGTAGGTAACTGAGTTGGTCTTTGTCGAGCTGCTGGTTGTCCACTTTCAGATAGGCCGCGTTTTCTTCAAAATGCAGCCGCACTTCTTCTATGCCCGTTATCGCCAGCAAAGCCTTGGAAAATTCTTCGCCCTGTTCCGGCTTAACATTTTGCAAGGACAACAACAGGTTGGCCCAATAGCGCGGCGGCGACATGAACAGGGCAATCAAGGCCCAACTGCCGGCAACGCCGGCCGAAAACAGGAACACCGAGGCCGGCCCGAATTCGCCGTACAACCAACCGCCAGCCGCGCCGCCTAAAAAGGCGCCGAGAAACTGTGAACTGGAATAAATCCCCATCGCCGTGCCTTTCAAATCACCCGGCGCGGTCTTGGAAATCAAGGACGGTAAGGTGGCTTCCAGCAGGTTGAAACCGCAGAAGAATATCCCCAAACAGGCGATCAGGCCAATCAACTCGCCGTGCAGCAGCACAAACCCGACATTGGCGACCACCAAGGTGGCAATCGCGCCGATGAAGACTTTTTTCATCTGCCGTTTTTTCTCGGCGATGATCACGAAGGGGATAATCATCGCCATCGAGATCACCAAAACCGGCAAATACACCATCCAGTGACTGCCGCCCTGCAAACCGGCGTCGCGCATCAACAAAGGCACCACCACGAAGCTGGCCATCAGGATTAGATGCAACGCGAAGATGCCGTAATTGAGCCGCAGCAACTCGGGGTTCTTGATCACCGTACCGAGTTCCGACGGCACGTACTCGGCGTCTCGATGCAAGGTGATTTTCTCGGGATTGGGCACCACGAACAGGATTACTAATATCGCCAGCGCCGCCAGTAGCGCAATCACCCAGAAAATGCCGGCGATGCCAAACTGATGGGCGATGATTGGCCCCAGGGTAATCGCCACGCCAAACGACACGCCGATGCTGGCACCTATCGTTGCCATGGCCTTGGTGCGATGTACTTCCTGAGTCAAGTCGGCCAGCAAGGCCATCACCGCAGCGGAAATCGCTCCGCAGCCCTGCAAGGCGCGGCCTATTAATACGCCGTAAATATCGGTAGCCAGCGCGGCCCAAATGCTGCCGAATACAAACAAAATCAGACCGATGACAATGATGGTCTTGCGGCTGAACCTATCCGACAATAAACCGAACGGGATTTGCAAAATGGCCTGGGTCAGGCCGTAAATTCCCATGGTCAAGCCGACCAATTTCGGTGTCGAGCCCGGCATCTGCTCTGTGAACAGCGACAACACCGGCAGCAACATGAACAAACCCAGCATCCTGAGCGCATAGATACTGGCCAGCGATACGGTCGCCCGCTTTTCCATGGCCGTCATCGGACTGGTAATATCCTGAACCTGTGTCAAAACCCAACTCCTCTTTGCCCTGAACCGTTAAAGGTGCTTATGGTAACAGTTTATCGATACCCGGCTCCAGCTTAGCGACGTTACAAATTCAAGGCCGCGACTGTGAAATAGAAATTGGATCGTCGGCAGCCGTATCGATCTCGAGGGCATCACAAAATGTTGTAGGTTAATTTGACGCCGTTAGCGGATATACTTGATTCCCACAAACGATGGAGTCCGCGCCCAACTTCACTTAGTCGGGCTGCCGCATCGACAAGCTTGTTTCCCATTCCACGATCAAGACCGGAGATAATCATGAATCACCTAAAACCCTTAGCTTTATCCTGCATCGCAGTCCTGGCTGTCAGCTTGCTGAGCGCTTGCTCGTTTTCCAAAAGCTCCGAAAGCTCGTCCGACAGTTCCAAGGGCATCTTCGACATCGCCTCCAGCCCGTTGAGTTCAGGCTCGGACTCGTCGCGTAGCGATCAGGAAAAATTCGAGGGCGACGTCGCCGATTACACGGCCGAGTTTGTTGTCTCTTCGACCGGTACGCTCGACACATTCCGCTCCCACGTCGGCGAACTGGCGGAAAAATACGGCATCACTGACTGGGAGAATGACCGCCAGACTTATTTGGGCATAGGTCGGGGCTTGAGCAAAGCCAATCTGGGCAAGCCACAAGTTTCAGCGTTTACCGAAAGCCTCAGCAACAACGACCCAATGAAAAAACAGACCATAGAAGAAGGCATGAAAAAATAAGTTCAACGGTGTCGGACAAGCAGCCGTGGTGTCCTGGCGGTCGAAAAATCGCATCGGGCTGCCCGTCCTCGGTTTGGTGTTAAGCCTGTGCGTACCAACGGTGGCTGCTCGCAGTTTCGACTTTCTATACATCGACGCCAACGAAGGCAGCGCCAGCGGCGGCCATGCCGCGATCAGATTCGACAAGGAAGTCTTCCACTTTCAACACATCGAATCAGGCTTGTTGCGTCTCTACCGCGACGACTTCGCCGCGTTTCGCTTTGCTTACGGCTACCAGGAAAATCGCACCATCCACGGCCATCGCATCGAAGTCTCCGAGGATTTTTTCCGGACGCTGCGCGGCGCCTTCAACCGCCGCCTGCTGATTCAAAATCAGCAACTGGGTGCGCTGCAAGCCATGCAAGACGATCTCATCGTCACCACCGGCTTGCAAACCCCGGAAAGCCGGCCCACTATCGAACTCAAGGCGCTCGGTTACTTCCAGGACCGATACCAGCCAACCCTCTCCGGAAACATCGCGAACGCCGATACCCGCGACACCAGCCCGCTGCTCAAGCAATTGCGAGAACGAATCGAAGCGGCCCATGGCGAGGATTTTTTACCGAATAAGCGTCAACAAATTCGGGAACGCCTGCAAACGTTGATGCCGGCCTTGCCGGCGAAACTCGCAAACCCAATCGCCGCTGACCACTTCGATCCAGGCGCGCTCGGTTTTGCGCGGCATTATCGAAACCAGTTACTCAATCTGGCCGCGCTCGATGTGCTGCAAGCGGCCATCGCGCCGCGCTCGGACACCTTGCTGCGATCCAGGCTACCGGAATTCAAACTGAATGCTGCTCAAATTGCCACGCTGGCCGGGTTTAGGGATAAATTGTTCACAGATCTGGTCCGATTGCCGCACAGCGAAAGGCCGGACTGGGGTTATCCGCTGCTGGTCGGCATGGCCCGGCTGCATGCGCTGGACGCGTCCATTACCTCAGGTTATCTGGTTGTGCTGGATCGCGGCCGCAAAACCGACGCCGACAAATCAAGCGCCAATATAGACGCCGACGCCTTGCCCGCCGCGTTGCAATACACTCAGCGAATCTTCGCCGCCGCCCACTCACGCCTGACCGAGCCAGGCCCGCTCGACGAGCGCGCTTACGCCGAAATCGAGCAAAGCGTGACTGCCCTGTTGCAAGTCATTGGACTTTCGGACCACGAATCATCCAAACTCTCGGCGTTGACGAGTACCCCTTCGCTAGCCGCCAGCGCCGAACTCATCGCCTTGCCCTTAGCGCCGGACGCATTGGACGGTTACATAAGCGCAGTCGAGGAACGGTTGGATACATATCGCGAACAGCTAGAGTCGATTTACGGCTACGATTTGATCGGCCGCAATTGCGTGACTGAAATCTTTCGGCTTATCAACGACACGGTGAGTCGACAAATCGCATCGGTTAGCCAAGATTCGAATCGACTCGCGGAGGCATCGCGCCGGCTGCTGGGCGGCTACATCGATGGCCAGGGATTGAACATGATCCCCTTCGTCGCCTTCGACCGGGTTGGCAGCGAATACCGGCTACACTCCAGCTACCGGCTAACTCCCTATCGGGAAACACAACTGCATAAGCTGTATATTGACGCCCCGGAATGGACGGTAGATATACAGGAATCCAATGTACTCAGTTCCACGGTTTACGACTGGAACGGCAGCGACGCGGCATTTTTGTTTTTCACTCAGGATGCGGTTTGGCCCCGACCGCTGCAGGGCAGTATCAATCTAGCGGTTGCGGCCGGCCAAGCGATATACGGTTTGCTTAGCTGGCCCTGGGATGCCGGCCACCAACTGCAAAAAAGCCTGAAAGGCATCGCGGTCAGCGTACCCGAATTGCTGTTTTTCAATATCCGTAAGGGCTCATTTCCGAATTTGATACCGGATGCCATTCAAGAAGTAGAATAGGTTGATGACATGGACTCCTCCCCACCCCTAACGGTGTCACAATGCACCTGAGAATATATAACGGGACAAAGAGGAGTCCGAAATGAATCGTAGCGTAGTGGGTTTGGATATTGCAAAACAAGT
>JAJRDU010000005.1 GCA_028748685.1 Methylococcaceae bacterium | reverse complement strand
GTTCATCATCACCGAATACATCAAGGCCCATCCACTGGCCTTGATTCATCCTGAAAAAGTCGGCGATGCCGGCGAACTGGAACAGCTCAAAGAACTGACCGAAGCTTATGATAAACCCGAGGAATTTTTCATCCAGAGGCTGGCGGAAGGCGTCGGCACCATCGCCGCAGCCTTCTATCCCAAGCCGGTGGTGGTCCGAATGTCTGACTTCAAGACCAACGAATACGCCACCTTGCTGGGGGGGCGCTGGTTCGAACGCGACGAGGCCAATCCTATGATCGGTTTTCGCGGCGCCTCGCGCTATGTACATCCGGCCTATGCCGAAGGCTTCGCGCTGGAATGCGCGGCGATGAAGCGGGTTCGCGAGCAGATGGGCTTGAAGAACGTGGTTTTGATGATTCCGTTCTGCCGGCGGGTCGAAGAGGCGGTTAAGGTGCTGGATGCGATGGCGCGGTATGGACTTAAACGCGGTGACGATGGCCTGGAAATCTACGTGATGTGCGAGATACCGAATAACGTGATCCGCATCGACGCCTTTGCCGAACTGTTCGACGGCTTCTCGATCGGCTCCAACGATCTGACTCAATTGACGCTGGGCGTGGATCGCGACTCGGAAATCGTCGCCAACGATTTCGACGAACGCGATCCGGGCGTCAAGACCATGATTAAGATGGCGGTGGAAGGCTGCCGGCGCAATCATAGGCATTCCGGTCTTTGCGGTCAGGCGCCGTCGGATTATCCGGAGATGGCTGAATATCTGGTGGAAATCGGCATCGATTCGATGAGCCTGAACCCCGATACCGTGCTGCAAACCACGCAAAGGGTGTTGGCCTTGGAAAAACGCTTGGGACGATAAAAAAACGCGGGCTTACCACGAAGATACGAAGTATCTCGTAACCCACCGATCCACGCCAAGAGCTACGGTTTTATCGATCGTTCGCCAACAAGCGAGTAAAATCTTCCGCCGGCATCGGTTGGGCGAATAGGAAGCCCTGGGCATAATCACAGTCGCAATTCAGCAACAGTTGGCGCTGTTGCTTGGTTTCCACGCCTTCGGCGATTACTTTCAAGCCCAGTTTGTGAGCCATGGCGATAATCGCTTCGCACAACACCAAGGCGTCCGAACCCGCGTCCAACTCGCAGATAAAGGACTGGTCGATTTTCAGGTAATCGATGTCGAATTTTTTCAGATAGGCCAGCGACGAATAACCGGTACCGAAATCGTCGATGGCCACTTGAATGCCCGAGTCGCGTAAATCCAGCAGATGTTCGCGGGTAGCCGGTTCCGCATCGAGCAGCAGGCCTTCGGTTATCTCGACGACGATGGCTTGACCCGGCAAACCCAGTGCCTGTAATTGCAGATGCCAGGGCGGGTGGTCGCTATCGCGGTTTTTGATCTGCACCGGTGATTTATTGACGCTGATCTGGAATAAAGCATGATAGGAACCGCGCCAGATAGCGGCTTGCTTGGCGGCCTCCAGGAAGATCCATTCGCCGATCTCGTTGATCAGGCCACTTTCTTCCGCCAGGGGGATGAATTCGTCGGGCGCGATGACGCCCCTTACCGGGTGTTGCCAACGTAGCAAGGCTTCGGCTTTGTGAATGTCGCCGCTCTTGAGTTCAATTATGGGTTGATAGAACACCTTAAATTGCCGGTCGGCCAAGGCCGAGCGCATATCGTTGATCAGTTTGCTGCGTTGAAGCGCTTTTTCCTGCATAGCTTGCGTAAAGAAACTGTAACGGCTTCGGCCCAGGCGTTTAGAGGTGTACATGGCTTGGTCGGCGTTTTTCAACAGCTGTTCGATGTCCTCGGCATCCTGCGGATAGAGGGTGATACCGATGCTGGCCGAAATGAAGGCTTGCTCTTCGCCGAGTTGAAAGGGCTCCGCCATGCGCTTGAGAATGTCTTGAGCGATGCGCTCGACGCCATCCAGGTTGTCAAGATCGGGCACGATCAGGGTAAATTCATCGCCGCCCAAGCGTGCGGCGGTATCGGTTTCGCGCACGCAGTTGGTGAGACGTCTTCCGGCTTCCTTCAGCAATGCGTCGCCCATTTCATGCCCCTGACTATCGTTGACCTCCTTGAAACGGTCGAGATCGAGGAAAAACACCGCCAACATTTGTCCCGAGCGATGGGCTTTCTTGATTTCCTGCTTGAGTTGTTCGCGGAACATACTGCGATTGGGCAGACCGGTGAGCGGGTCGAAATTGGCTTGCCGCCAGATATTTTCCTCGGACTGTTTACGCTGCGTAATATCGGAAAAAAGCGCGACTCGGCGTTGAACGCTATGGTCGGCGTTATAAATGGTATTGATGGTCAGCTCTTCGATATAAAGGTCGCCGTTTTTGTGGCGGTTCCAGACTTCCCCTCGCCAGTGGCCGGTGGTATGAATGGCTTGCCACATCGCCTGATAAAAGGTTTTGCCGTGTATGCCCGAGCTGAGGAAATTTGGGTATTTTCCCAGCGCTTCTTCCCGGCTGTAGCCCGTCGTTTGGGTGAAGGCCGGATTGGTATCGAGTATGATGCCGTCGGCATCGGTGACGATCATCGCTTCGCTGCTGTTTCGAAATACCAGGGCCGCAAGTAGCAGGGCTTCGTCGGACTGATGCTTTTGTATCGCAATGCCGGCCAGATGCGCGGCGTATTCCAGCAATTCGATATCATCCGCCGTGGGTTCACTGACGACTTCGTCGTACAACGCCAGGGTGCCGAGAATTTTGCCATCGCTGGAACGTATCGGCTCCGACCAGCAGGCGGCCAAACCGGCCTTGGCGGCTAAATCCTTGAAGGCCGCCCAGTAGGGATGGGTTTGCACATCGGCGACAATTACGCGTTCCCCGCTATATGCCGCAGTACCGCAGGAACCCACGCCCGGACCGATGGCCAAGTGGTCTATGGCGGCGTTATAGAAATCAGGCAAGTTTGGGGCCGCGGCATTCAATAAATACTTGCCGGATTCGTCCAGCAGCAAAATACTGCCGCGTTTGTCCGGGCTGACGGCTTCGATGCTGTAAATCAGGACTTTAAGCACCTCTTGAAGCGTGGCGCCGGTTGCCAGCAATTCCAACACCCGAGCCCGATATTTTTCCCGTTGCTCGATGCGGATGCGCTCGGTGACATCGAGCTTGATGGCGACATAATGACTGATGCTGCCGTCTGCGGTTTTAACCGGAGCGATATGGGTGTTTTCCCAGTAAAGGCTGCCGTCCTTGCGGCGGTTGACGACATCGCCCTGCCAGACGCCGCCGTGACTGATGGTCCGCCACAGTTCCTGGTAGATATGTTGTGGAACCAGGCCTGATTTTAGGAAATTTGGATTGTGGCCTTGGGCTTCCTCTCGGCTGTAGCCGGTTATTTGGGTAAAATGAGGGTTGACGTACTCGATAGTGCCGTTGGCATCGGTAATGAAGACGGTGGTTGGGCTTTGTTCAATCGCGGTTGACAGGGTTTTTAACTGTGCTTCGGCTCGCACCCGTGCGCTGATGTCGCGGACAAACGCGCATAATTCGGTTTGGTTGCCGAACTGGTTGACGCTGATGGCCACTTCGACCGGAAATTCGTGTCCCAGACGGTGCAGGGCTACGGTTTCTATACGATGGTTTAAAACACGGTCGCCGCCGTTACAAAGCCGTAGCAAGTTTTTTTGGTATGTGGCGCGATAGCGCTTCGGAATGATGGTTTCATGCGCGTAACGACCGATTATTTCATCGGCCCGCCAACCGAACATGCTTTCAGCGCAGGGGTTCCAGGTCGTGATCAGGCCGTCTTTGTCGACCTGTATCACCGCATCCCGCGCGGTATTGACGATCGCGCTCATCCGCATGTTGTCTTCCTGATGAGCGACCAGCAAAGCCGCAAAACCGGCCGCCATCTCGTTAAAACTGTCGCCGATCTGGCTGAGCTCATCGCCGGTATTCAACCTGACGCGTTGTTGTAGATCGCCGTCTGCAAAGCGGCGCGCGGCCCTTGCAAGGTTGCGAATGCTGTTCATGGTCGAATAATAAATGCCCATAGCCAAATACAACACCAGCATAAACAGCACCGCGCCGATGGCGGCGCTGGCGTAAAACGTGGTCTTGGCGCGGTCGATACGAGCCTGGATGAGTGCATGGCTGGTGGGAGCGGAGTTTTGGTCTATCAGTCCATAAAGGCCGTCGATTTCATGTTGGGTGGTATCTAAGACTTGATCGAGGTTGACGAATAAACCGTATGCGATGCAGAAAATCGCGATGGCCAAGATGAGCCCCAACAGCAAGAAACGGCCGATATGATTGAGTCGGCCCATCAACTCAATGGCTGGCGTAAACAGGCGGCTATTCGTCGGGGTATCGGGTTTGGGCATGGAATGGGAAATGGTCAGCGTTTTTGCATTATCGGCGCCTAATTCTTCTTTCTCAAGTGATAACACCAGGATGGTGTGTTGTTCATTGCCGCTTGCTTCGCGTAAAATCGCCACCACTTTATTCAGTCCGTGGGGCAATATCATGAAACCGGTTGTTTTTCTAATGTTACTGATGTCATCAGGCCTGGCTTTTGCCGAGGACACAAAAGACGAATGGCAAGAAACTACGTTAAGCGAAGACGTCATCCAAAAAATCCAGAAAGCGCAATACGGCTACAAAAAATGCGTGGTCGACTCCATGCGTAAACCCGAATATGCCAAACTGGAAAGCCGTAACGCCACCGATGTGGTGATTAGGGAATGCGAGCCGGTGCTGGCCGAGATGCGCAAGGTGTATATCGATTCCAATGTGCCGGGTGTGGTGGCCGATCGCCACCTCAAAAAACTTCGGATTCAGGTAACACGCAATGTCTTGCAGGAATTGATGTACGCCGAAGCGGCCAAGAAAGCTGGTCAGTAGTAAGTAGGGAGTAGGAAGTGGAAAATGCGATGTCAATTCCCACTATCTACTACCCACTACCTTTAACTTAAGTGTAAACATTATTCATGAACACCTACACCATTGACCTGTCGTTGCGCCCCACCACGTTCGATTTGTGGCACGTTTGTCTGGCCGGTACCGTAGCCGCGCTGGCCCTGGCTTTAATCGCCGTATTAGTCTCGACGTTGCTCGCCGCCCGGCGTTGCAAATCCGAATCAAGCGTTCAAGTCCAAGCGCCCGAAGTCAAAGTCGTCGAAAAAATAGTCGAAGTCGAAAAGATCATTCAGGCGCCGGCGCCCGAGCCCGTGATCCTTAAAGAAACCACGCCCGATGCGGCCTTGCAGCTCTTGAGCCTGTTGCAAAAGGAAGCGCGCTTCATCGATTTCATCAAGGAAGACATGAGCGCATACGGCGACGCCGATATTGGTGCCGCAGCTCGTATCGTTCATCAGGGTTGTGCCAAGGCGATTGCCGAGCACTTTACGCTGGCGGCAGTCAGCCAGGATCAGGAAGGTAGCCGGATCACGCTGAATAAAGGTTTCGATGCCAACGCATTTCGTTTGACCGGCAATATCGTCGGCGAAGCGCCGTTTACCGGCACTTTGGTTCACAAGGGCTGGCAGGTCACTGATCTGCGCTTGCCAAAACTCACCGAAGGTCATAACCCCAAAATCATCGCCGCCGCCGAGGTCGAGTTATGATTTCTGAGTTGACACAGGAGCCGCGCTATTCTGTCGGTATCGACCTGGGCACGACTCATTGCGTGTTGTCTTATGTCGACTTGCAGGCCGATGAAGATCAGTCTGTGCCGACGGTGTTGGCGGTGCCGCAATTGACGGCACCTGGCGTGATCGAAGACAAGCCGCAATTGCCGTCCTTCATGTATCTGCCGCATGCCGCTGAATTGGCGGAAGGGTCGACGGCGTTGCCGTGGTCCGGCAAAGCCGAACATCTGGTCGGCGAAATTGCCCGCAATCTGGGCAGCAAGACCCCGATCAGGCTGGTTGCCAGCGCCAAGAGCTGGCTGTGTCACGCCGGCGTCGATTGTAAACAGCCAATACTGCCCGCCGAAGCGCCGGACGACGTGCAGCGCGTTTCGCCGTTCGTGGCCAGCAAAGCCTATCTCCAGCATTTGCAGGATGCCTGGAACCATCAATTTCCGCAAAATCCGCTACAAGCACAGGACGTGACCATTACCGTGCCGGCGTCTTTCGATCCTGCTGCCAGGGAACTGACGGTCGAGGCGGCCCGCGCGATAGGCCTGGGCCAGGCCGTGCTGCTGGAAGAGCCGCAAGCCGCGCTTTACAGCTGGATTGAAAACAGCGAGGGCGACTGGCGCAACCATGTTTCCGTCGGCGACGTGATTCTGGTCGTCGATGTCGGCGGGGGTACCACCGACCTGTCGTTGATTGCGGTCACCGAAGAGCACGGCAATCTGCAGCTGACGCGGGTCGCGGTCGGCGACCATATTCTGCTGGGCGGCGACAACATGGATCTGGCCTTGGCCTACACCGTCAAGGCCAAGCTGGAAAAAGACGGCGGCAAGCGCCTGGAATCCTGGCAGGTGCAGGCACTGACCCATGCCTGCCGCGAAGCCAAGGAAAAACTCTTCAATCAGGCAGAGCTGGACAACATACCCTTGGTGGTGGCAAGCCGGGGTTCGTCCTTGATTGGCGGCACCTTACGTAGCGAATTAAGCCGTGACGAACTAAACCGGATTCTGGTCGAGGGTTTCCTGCCTTTTGTCGGTGTCGGCGACAAACCCTTGTCCAATCCACGGTCAGGCTTGCGTAGCGCCGGTTTGCCGTATGCCCAGGATGCGGCGATCACCCGGCATCTGGCGGCGTTTTTGTCCAAACAAATGCATGCCACGGCCGAATTGAAGGATGTCAATCTGCCCGAACATGCCGGCTTCCTGCATCCGACCGGCGTGCTGCTCAACGGCGGGGTATTGAAGGCGGGCCTACTGGCCGAACGTTTGATGCAAGTGCTGAATAACTGGCTGCGGACCGAGCAGGCACCCGAAGCCCGCTTGCTGCAAGGCGCCGATCTCGACCTGGCCGTGGCGCGCGGTGCGGCTTATTACGGCCATGTCCGCAAGGGCAAGGGCGTGCGCATCAAGGGCGGCACGGCGGCGGCCTATTATGTCGGCATTGAAAGTGCCATGCCGGCGGTGCCGGGATTGGCGCCCGAAATCGAGGCGCTGTGCATCGCGCCGTTCGGCATGGAGGAGGGCAGCGAACAGGAACTGCCCAACGATGAATTCGGCTTGGTGATCGGCGAGCCGGTGCGCTTCCGTTTCTTCGGCTCGAAAACCCGACGCGAGGACGTAGTCGGTACCCGGCTGGAGTATTGGAGCGAAGATGAATTGGAAGAGTTGGACGAGATCGAAATCACGTTGCCGGAAGAGGGCCACAATGCCGGCGAAGTGGTGCCGGTGTTTTTGTCCGCGGCGGTCAGCGAAGTGGGCACACTGGAGCTGAGAGCCGTGTCGCGCCGCGACCAACAGCGCTGGAAGATCGAGTTTGACTTCAGGGCTGGTGAGAGTTGAGATTTCGAATGGCGTTAAGCTTTTGAGTTTTACAATCAACGACATACGACGAGAGAATATGCTTCTCCTACTAAAGGAATCTGGAGATAGGAAAGGCGTTTTTGCCGATAAATCAGGAACAGCAACTAATTACATTAGCCAGATATTGACAACTGACCTAACAAGGCGACGCGATATTGGCGATGATTTGGCGAGACGAATGGAAACGGCTTATAACAAG
>JAJRDU010000004.1 GCA_028748685.1 Methylococcaceae bacterium | reverse complement strand
TGAAATTGGATACGATTCATAGCCATGACGGGTGTCTCCTTGGAATTGGAAACCAGTATGCGCTTTTTAATCGGCAATAACCCGGATTCCGCTGATTAGCTGAAGGAGCTTGCTAATCAGGACAGCCCTTGATCAATCTTAACGAAATGAACGTCGGCTTGATGGTGAAAGGCCAATCCTACGACCCGATGAAACGGCAATCCACGATCCAGCCGCTGCGGCAACGTCCCGAGGCGACGCGCACGGTACTGGTACTGGACGCCAGCCGTTCCATGGCCGGCGCACCGTTCGAGGCCTCCCTGGCGGCGGCCCGTTATGTCGACAGCAAGCGCCCCCAAGACGAGGTCGCGGCATTGTCGATATGCGACACCAAGGAGGGCTATGACATCGTCTCCCAATTCGAGCGCGATCCTGGCGCCCTGAGCCGCCGCTTGCTGGATGTGCGCGCCGACGGCAACAAGACCCGGCTTTACGACAGCATAGGTGCCACCATGCAGATGTATTGAACGGGCGCATCACCAATATGAGTATCCCGATTCCGGTTTATTCCCTAGCCTATTCCAGGGTCAGTCAAAAATACTTCGGCAACCTGGAATCTATTTCCAAAAATTCCTTCGGGGTTTATTATTTGATCGGCGAAACCATGAACAAGATGCAGGTCGTGGAACAGATACAGAACATCGTGCAAAGCGATTATGTCGTCACGTTCCGCTCCTACGTGCTGGTGGACGGCGAGGAACACAGCTTCAAGCTGGGCGTCGAGTACCCTTCCGGCAGCGGCAAGTCCACTTATGAGGGCGCCAAGTTCGAAGCCATCGAACCGCCGCCCGCGCCGCAGCTTCAGCAACTGATTCAGCAGTTGAATCAAACGATTCCGCCGCTAACAGTGGGCGCCGTATCGCCTTATTTCGACAAGACCCCGGCGACCACTTTTGGCGCCCCTAAATAACAAACGGAGTTAAAACATGAACAAGGCCTTTAATCGAAAACACCTGATCGCCTTGTTGCTGGCCCCGGTATTGATGACCGGCGGGTGCGCCACCCAACAGGGTACTGACCAATTGACGGGTACCGGCGTCGGCATGGCGGGCGGTGCGGCGCTGGGCTGCTTGACCGGTTTTCTGGCGAGCGGCCATGCGGGCGGTTGCGCGAAGGGCGCTGCGGTGACCGAATGGGGCGCGGTCAAAGTCAGCCAATATCAGGCCACGCAGGTGCGCTCGGCGCTGGAAGATCAGCAAATATACGGTTTGGCCAAGTCGGTGAACACCACCCAGATCAAGATCAACAAGGGAACGTCGACGCCAAACATGGTGAGGCCGGGGGACTCGGTGAAACTGTTCACCGACTATTCCGTGCAATTGCCGACCAATATGAGTTCCACGCCGGTGTCCGAAAGCTGGACATTGAAAAAAGACGGCAAGGTGCAGGCTGATCTTCAGCCACAAAACAGCCAAAGAACATCCGGCGGTTGGAACGCCGACGCCACTGTGCCGATTCCGACCAACGCCGAACTCGGCACCTATGTCATCGAACACAAGGTTCTGGCGGGAAGCAGCTATGACACCGACGAATCCACTTTCGTCGTTAGCCGTTAAGCCGAAAGCCTCGCGCGACCCAAGGAGCTGGCGACGGCTCCGGGTTGCATGCGTGCTGTTGGCGGGCTTGATCGGCAACGCGGACGCATACGGCTTGTGTCCGGGAGAAATGGAAAGAGCCATGAAGCTGCGCCAACGCATCGTTCGCGAATGGCCGTTACGGCCCGATAGCGACGAAGTTAGCCAATATGTGCAGAATCTCGGTCTCCGCCTTGCCGAGGGTTACGGCGCCGGGGGACGGGCGATTCCCTGGCGTTTCACCTTGGTTCACAATCTGGCACCGAACGCTTTCTCCATCGGTGCCGGCAATGTTTTCGTCAACGAAGGTGCAATCACCTTCGCCCAAAACGAAGCCGAACTGGCGGCGATTCTGGCTCATGAGCAGGCTCATGAACTGGCGGGCCATTTCTGCGAATCATCCCGTTCAAATTCTTCCCACGGCCTGTTCGATATATTCTCGGCGCCCGAGACTCAACAATACGACACGGATATAGGCTCCATGACTCAGATAATCAATCCCGTTAAGGAGCGGCAAGCAGACCAGATCGCCCTGTCCATACTCCAGGCCGCCGGTTTCGACCCGCGAGCCATGCTGGATGTGGCGCGGCGCCTGCCTTCAGGGGGCGCGGTGCATCTACTGGATACCAACCGCATACAATCTCTGGAACAAATCATGGCGACTTTGCCGCGCATGTCCACCGGTAGTTCGGACCAATTCCGCGCAGCCAAGCATCTCCTTGGTTCCGAATAATTTACACGGAACGAACATGGCAAACCATTTCGGTCACGGCAGCCATATCGGTTTGGTGCGGCAGTGTAATGAAGACAGTTACGCCTGTTTGCCGGAGTTTGGACTATGGGTGATAGCCGATGGCATGGGTGGTCATGCGGCCGGTGACGTGGCCAGCGGCATCGCGGTTCGGGAAATAGCGCGCTGTATCGAGCTGAATCAGTCTCTGCCCGAGGCCATCGAGAGCGCTCACCGTTCGATACTGTCCGCCGCGGAACACGATAGGCGCCTAAGAGACATGGGCTCGACGGTGGTTGCGCTGAAGCTAACCGGAAACCGCTACGAAATCGCCTGGGTGGGCGACAGCCGCGCCTATTTGTGGAACGCTGGCTTGTATCGCCTCACCAAAGACCATTCCTATATTCAGATGATGATCGATAGCGGCGTCATATCCGAGATTGACGCCTCGGCGCATCCACATTCCAACGTCATTTCCCAGGCCCTTGGCGCGGGTGATAGCCTGTCGAACCAGATTAAGGTCGATACGGTATCGGGTGAGTTGGGCGCAAACGACACCATGTTATTGTGTAGCGACGGCCTTACCGGCGAACTGTCCGATCAAGCCATTGCCGCCATTCTGTCCGAAACCAACGAAAACCAGGCCAGAACAGACCAACTGATCGCCGCCGCCTTGAAAGCTGGCGGCAAGGATAACGTCACGGTGATTGTACTCACTGCGGATTAATACCGCCCCCCCTTGGGCTTTTTGATTTCACAACCGCTCGGTCAATCGGTTTTACGTCCTCGCCAGATGGAAATCAGCAACCAGACGCCGACGATACTAGCGGAAAGGAAACCGATGAAGCCGAAAACCGGCATGCCGAGGATGGTCGGACCGCTTTTCACCGTCATGATAATGGAGGTACCTATGATGAGCGCGGCCGTGACAATGCCCATCGTTAACCGGGTAATGGCACCATTGAGTTTATTGATATGACGGTCTAACCCCCTGACATTAATATCCACCTGAATGGTGCCCTTGCGGGATGCCCTTAAAAGCTGATGCAATTCCTTTGGTAAAGCCGACAACAGTTCCGCGACGACGACCAGGTTGCGCCAACCGCGTTTTGCAATGGCCTCCGGTTTATAGCGGTCCTCCATCAGTTTCTGGATGATGGGTGCCGAGAAATTCAGGGTATTAAACTCGGGCTCGAGGTATCTGCCGAAGCCATCCAGCGTGATATAGGCCTTAATCAACAGCGCGAGGTCGGGCGGCAGGCTTAAATTATGATCCCTAAGTATCACCATCAGATCGCCTATCATCATCGGCAAACTTAAGTCCTTGAGAGCCAGGGAACTGTAATGTTCGACGAAGCCATCGATCTCCACCACCAGGGTGGTCTGGGTATCGGTCTTGACGATGTCCGACCAGTCTTCCAATATCTCCACGACGGTAGCCGCATGATGGTTGACCATGCCATACAAAAAACTAACCACCTGCTCGCGGCGCTCATCGGTCAAGCGCCCCATCATGCCGAAATCGATGAAGGCTAGCCGGTTGTCGGGCAAATAGAACACATTCCCGGGATGCGGATCGGCATGGAAGAAACCGTCGACCATGATCATTTGCAGGACGGCCTTGACACCCCTTTCCGCCAGTAAGCGCTTGTCCAGGCCGGCGTTTTTCACCCCGTCGAGATCCTTGCCCAGGATGCCGTCAACATATTCCTGGACGTTGAGCCGCTCTCCGGTGAATTCCCAATAGACCTTGGGAATCATGATATGGGGGTCGCCGGCTAGATTGGCGGCCACCCGTTCGGCATTTCGGCTTTCCGCGGCAAAGTCCAACTCCCGGCGCAGCGACTGGGAAAATTGCCGGACCACTTCCCGTGGGTGATAACGGCGTAATTCGGGGGCATCGGATTCAACAATATCGACCAGGCGATCGAGTAAATGCAGATCGGCTTCGATAATTTTACGTATCCCGGGCCGGCGAATCTTCAACACCACCGGGGTGCCGTTCTTTAACACGGCTCTATGAACCTGGGCCAGAGAGGCCGCCGCCAGCGGCTGAGTATCGATTTCCTGGAAGATGTCGGTGACGCTGCCGCCGATGTCCTCTTCCAATTGCGGGAGCAGCTCGGCAAACGGCAAGGGTGGAACTTGATCGAGCAGTTTTTCAAATTCCGCAATATAGGCCGGCGGAAACAAATCCACCCGCGTCGCCAGGATTTGCCCCATCTTGATAAAGGTAGGCCCCAACTCCTCCAATATATGACGGACTCGGCAAGGCGTATCGAGCGTGGCATATTCCTCGGCATGTTGCCAATGCAGGCTCTTGCCGACATGCGCCAAAACGCGCTCCAGACCAAGCAATTGCACGAAACCGCCGAATCCATACCGGATTAATACGGTGGCGATGTCCTGCATTCGGCCAATGTCCTTGGCGGCGTTCAGAAATTCCCAGAGCATGATGGCGTCCTATGGCCGGCTATTTTGCGGGTTTGTCGGGATCGAGGCTCTCGGCGATGCCGGTCAGAATCCCGCTGCCTATCTTCGCCAGAATTGACGTGGTGGTGGCTACGGCGTTTTGTCCCTTAAGCCGGACGTTGTTCAAGGTTTCCAAGGCGGCTTGCGACTGCCTGCCGACGGCGGTGCCATTCCGGCGCGCATGGTCGATGAAATTTCGGGCGATTTCCAAAATCATCTCGTTGCCGCCGTGCGTGACTTTTTCGATCGTTTCCAGAAAAATTTTTTCCAGGTTTTTCAGCTCATCGGTCGCCTGATTCAGATCGTGGTGCGAGAACTCGCTAACGCGGGAAGCCGCCTCCTCGATCGCCAGTTTCGAAGCCTCGGCGGTTTTTTCCAAGGCATCGTCTATTGCCGACACTGCCTCGGTGAAGGCCGATTTCGCCGGTTCGTACTGGCCGCTCATGCCGGCGCTAATCCCTTTGAACGCGGCTTCCACGACGCTTTTGATATTGTCCATATCCAGTTCGCGCTCCGTCAGCGCCCGAAGCGTAATCGTCCGGACCCGCTGATAAATATCGACGCCCGATTCCAGCGTCTCCCGAACATCATTCTCGATTTGATGGCTTGATTGCGACATGACAGTTCTCCGTGTTGATAGATAGGAACCTGAGAAGCGCTATTAGAATAGCAAGTAAGCGAACGGTTCACGAGAAACATCGAAGTTAAGTGAATAACGCGAACGATGCGGTTCGTACTTCACCACAACCATGCCGAAATTGACCCTATCGGCGGACCGAAGCTTAAGGCAGACACACCCTTATCCAGATATCGCCTATACTCCGCCGCCAACTCATAGGACTAAGCAACTGGCAAAGCGGAATGCTTGACACAAACACTCATACAAACTCACCATATCGTTGCCTCCTGCAAGTGTAGAAGCATGACAGCGAACTATTCAATCCGCTAGGTCGCGTGCTATGGTTTCGGAAAACGCTTAGCGGTTATAGTATTGATTTTGTCGGTAGTGCTCTGTCGTATTTGAATGAGTAATATCAAGCCTAATGCGACAAGTGTAAGGTGGGCAATGCTTTTCTGCCCACCATTGTAGAGGCAATAGCTTTAATTCCGCGTGGGCACAAACAGCGTACCCCTATGGGACTAATTTAACCTGATCCGCCAGAGCAAACGATAGAACTGTTTGCTCACTCACCGGGATCAATTAACGGAGAAAAACCGCCATGTCACGAAATGAACAGAAAGCCCGCATTAAGAATGGAAAACAACCCAGCCACCCATCCGAAAACCAAAAGTTAGATTTCCATCTTGAGGGTTTGGGCTCTTCAAAAGATGCCCAAGAAAGTCCCACTTCTTATGAAGTACACGCCGCTAAAAAGATGGTTAATACAGAACTAGGCCTACCTAATTGTATAGAATGCTCAATCGCTGATTTTCTTGATCTGTCGTTACGAGAGCTTAGAGCACTTATTCAAATTAATGCTGGTGTGGGGACCCAAGACCTAGTCAGGTATCTAGATACCTTGAAAATTCGCCATGAAAAGGTAATTTGGTACGGTAACTACAAAGATTTTGCCCGGTTCTTGGGAAGCGCTGACAAAGGTCAATATTTTCTTGGTTGGACACGCCATATATTGCGCGGGGAGAGGAATACAGGCGGAATAATTTACCTGTGGGATCCACAAAATAGTACTCCTTACCCGCTTCCTATACCTAATAATAATTTATATTTTTCTTTGCGTGCGTATAAAAAATAAATCACGCGGTATAGTGCGGTTGTTCTGAAATGTCGGTCCGGATCGGGTCAGGGTGACGGAATTTCGCCCGTCAGGCTCTCCCACACTACAGGACTTCGGCTTTCCGTATCCGGCGGTTGGAACCAACGCTTTCGCCGCTCAGGGTTTCGCTCCTTGTCGAAACATCTTGTCTGAATGCACCTTACTTCTTAGGGGCGTAGGATGATGACATGGACTCCTCCCCACCCCTAACGGTGTCACAATGCACCTGAGAATATATAACGGGACAAAGAGGAGTCCGAAATGAATCGTAGCGTAGTGGGTTTGGATATTGCAAA
>JAJRDU010000003.1 GCA_028748685.1 Methylococcaceae bacterium | reverse complement strand
TGAAATTGGATACGATTCATAGCCATGACGGGTGTCTCCTTGGAATTGGAAACCAGTATGCGCTTTTTAATCGGCAATAACCCGGATTCCGCTGATTAGCTGAAGGAGCTTGCTAATCAGGTTACTTCTTGCTCTAAGTCATCTTGAAATTTGAGATAATTCTCGTGCATTGACCCCATAAGATCAAAAGCTGGAGCCTTGGGATTACTAAGGTGATACGAGATATGCCAATGCACATCCTTTGCGGTTTTATAAAGCGCAATAACCCGATCCCCCCATACATCAATTATGGGCAGGATCATCTGCTCGTCGGATTTCGTTCTTATATCTTTATACGATTCCTCTGCAAACTTTGCGAGGTCTTCGTTCTTCTTGTTGAGATACTCAAGATTAGCGTGAATAAGCTGGAAAGAGATTCGTTGACTTCGATTGAGATGCGGAAAGGCATCTTTGAAGTACTGCCTGAAAAACATGTTCGGAATTGGAAGCGCTGCGGTTGGTTCCATTCCTTTTATAGCAAATATCTGGATTTGACGTTTGTGAATAAGTAAAACTCGTTGAATTTGATTTTGAATGTCCTCAAGCTCAGTAAGCAAACCGGCTTTCAACTTTCGAGCTGCCCACCAATCTTTGAAAACTGAAGTTCCCTGCGCGAGTAACCAACCCGCTGTAACCGAAATCAATGTATTGACAATTTTATCTTCCATTTTGCGAATGCTACCTATCTATTAATTGTCAGTCGGAGCACTCTATATTTTAGATGCACCACCCAACCTAATCCCCCCAAAATACCTCTCCAAATCAATCCTAAACGGCATGAAATAGACATTCCAGTCGTTGGCCGCCGCCGAGGCGATCACGCTATTGGCAAACTCGACATTCCAGTCGTAATCCGGCCGGAAACTCTTGGGAAACTGGACCTTGTTCTTCACTTCCCAATAATGCATGGATGCCGACGTCGTGATCGGGCTGATACCGATATAAGTTTCCAAGCCCTGCATGTGTTCCGCGTAAATCTCGATCAAGCGGCTGTCGTAAAACGGCTGCGAGAAAAAGCCAGTGGCGCCGGCTTCGGCCTTACGCAGGGTGTAGCAACATTCGTCCTGCAAGCCCTGGCGGTGCGGGTCAAAGCCGGCGTAGATATTCAATTGCGGAAAACGCTGGCGCACCGCGCGGATCAGATCAACGACATCCGTGTTGTAAAAAGCCCGCTTCAGGCCTTCCGGGGGATCGCCGGTCACCAGTAGCACGCTGTCGAGCCGGTATTCTTCTATGATGCGGTACAGCTCGCCGCTTTCGATCTTGAAATCGATGGCCCGAAAATGCGGAATGAAGCGGTATTTGCCGCGGTCGATGCGGGTCGCTAACTCCCAGCTGCGGATTTCGAAACGCTGAATGTCCGGTATATTGATGAAGTGGATGCCGTCATCCAGCTTTTGTACGAAGGCGTATTGCTCCTCAAAAGCCTCCAGGCTTCTGGGTACGATTTCAAACGATATATTCATTGCCTGAATTATTCCACCGTCACCGATTTAGCCAGATTGCGCGGCTGGTCGACGTCCGTGCCTTTTAGAACCGCGACATGATAGGACAGAAGTTGCAAGGGTATGGTGTAGACAATAGGCGAAATCACGTTGCTGACGCTGGGCATCTTGACGATTTGTACATTCTCGTCTTCCGATTCGGCCAATGCTTCGTCCATGAAGACGATCAACTGTCCGCCACGGGCGCTCACTTCTTGAATATTGGACCTGAGTTTTTCCAGCAGATTGTTGTTGGGTGCTACGGTCACCACCGGCATTTCCGCGTCTATCAAGGCCAAGGGCCCGTGCTTCAGTTCTCCGGCCGGATAGGCTTCGGCATGAATATAGGAAATCTCCTTCAGCTTCAGCGCGCCTTCCATCGCGATAGGATAATGAGTGCCTCTCCCCAGGAACAGCGCGTTGTGCTTGTCGGCAAAACGCTGCGACAAGGTTTCGATCTCCCCATCCAGTCGCAAGGCTTTTTCGATGTTACCCGGCAGGGTGAATAGCTCGGAAACGATGGTTTCCTCCATTTCCTGGGTCAAGGCAAAACGCCGGCCCACGGCGATCACCAGCATCAGCAATGCGACCAGCTGCGTGGTGAAGGCCTTGGTCGAGGCGACGCCGATTTCCGGGCCGGCGCGGGTCATCAACACCAGTTCGGACTCCCGGACCAGCGAACTCTCCGGCGCGTTGCAGATTACCAAGGAATGCTTGACGCCCAGCCTTTTCGCTTCCAATAAGGCAGCCAAGGTATCGGCGGTTTCGCCCGATTGCGAGATTGTGACGACCAGCGTATCCGGCGAAATCACGGGATTTCTATATCTAAATTCGCTGGCGACTTCGATAGCACAGGGGACTCGAGCCAGTTTCTCGAACCAGTAGCGCGCCACCAGACCGGCATGATAGCTGGTGCCACAGGCCAGAATCTGCACCGATTTGATCTGGTCGAAGACTTCCGGCGCATTATGGCCGAACGCGGTATCCTGCAAGCGCTTGTCGATGAACCGCCCTTCCAGGGTTTCAGAGACCGCCCAGGGCTGCTCGTAGATTTCCTTGAGCATGTAGTGGCGGTATTTGCCCTTGTCGACCGAGTCGGGTTTCAACTGGCTCTCGGTGATGGGCCGCTCGACTATTTTGTCGTTCTTATCGTAGATGACCAGACTGTCGATCTTGAGCTGAGCGACGTCGCCTTCTTCCAGGAATATAAAACGTTGAGTCACTGGCAGCAGGGCGGCGATATCCGAGGCGATGAAATATTCGCCGATGCCGACACCGATTACCAAGGGACTGCCTTTGCGGCAGGCGATCAGTGTATCCGGTTGCTCGCTATGCACCACGCCCAAGGCATAAGCACCTTGCAGTACGGCCACGGTATTTTTTACCGCGCTTAACAAATTACCGGTACGCTGCAGTTCTTCGGCGATCTTGTGAACAATGACTTCGGTGTCAGTTTCGGAGGTAAATACGAAACCGTTTTGCTTCAACGCGGTACGCAGTTGGTCGTGATTTTCGATGATGCCGTTATGCACCACCGCCACCTTGTCCCGGCTGACGTGGGGATGGGCATTGGCTGTGCTCGGCTTGCCGTGGGTCGCCCAGCGAGTGTGCGCGATGCCCAGATTGCCTTCGATGGGATCGCTGGCTATCAAGGCTTCCAGGCCCTTGACCTTGCCCAGCTCTCTTTTCCTGAATATCTCGCCCTGATTGATCACGGCGAGACCGGCCGAATCGTAACCCCTATATTCCAGGCGCTTCAAGCCTTCTATCAGGATAGGTACGACGTTGCGTTGCGCGATGCCCGCGACTATGCCACACATTATTCTTTCTCCCCTTTGACAGGACGCTGCCAGCCTTCGACGTTGACCTGCTTGACCCGGCTCAGCGTCAGCTGATCTTCGGGCGTATCCCGAGTGATCGTCGAACCGGCACCTATCGTGGCGTTTTTGCCGATAGTGACCGGCGCCACCAATTGACTGTCCGAGCCTATGAAGGCGCCGTCGCCGATGATGGTTTTGAATTTATTGACGCCGTCGTAATTGCAGGTGATGGCGCCGGCACCGATGTTGACCTTGGCTCCCACCTCGCTATCGCCGATATAACTTAGGTGATTGATCTTGCTGCCTGTCGCGACCGTGGATTTTTTGATTTCGACAAAATTGCCGATATGCACATGGTCGGCCAGCTCGGTCTGCGGCCTGAGCCTTGCGAAAGGTCCGATCCGGCTGCCTTCGCCTATCGTCGAATCCTCGATCACACTGTTGGCTAAAATCTCCACGCCATCCGCGATTCTGGCGTTTTTTATGATGCAGTTGGCGCCTATTTTGACGTGGGAGCCGATGCGGTTGACGCCTTCGAAAATCACGTTGACGTCGACATCGATGTCTTGACCCAGCGCCGCAAATTCGCCCCTGACATCGATCCGGTTCGGATCGCGCAAGGTGACGCCCTGCGTCATCAAGCTTTCGGCCTGTTGCTGCTGATAGACCCTTTCCAGATGAGCCAACTGGCTACGGTTATTGACACCCGATACTTCGTCCTGGCTACTGGCTTGAGTGGTTTCGATGCTTAAGCCGTCTTCCACCGCCATCTCGATGATGTCGGTCAAATAATATTCGTTTTGCGCATTGTTATTGCTCAACCTGGACAGCCATTGCTTCAACTGGCTGCCCTTGCAGGCCAGGATGCCGGTGTTGCCTTCGCTGATCCGCAACTCGGCCTCGTTGGCATCTTTTTGCTCGACTATTTTAACGACCGCATGATCCTTATCTCGAACGATGCGGCCGTAGCCCGTGGGATCGTCGAGCGTCACGGTCAGCAAGGCCAGCGAGGTCAGGCTGACTTTGTGCAATAAGGTCTGTATCGTTTGCGCTTTCAGCAAAGGCACATCGCCGTAAAGTATCAACACGGTATCGGGATCATCGACATGATGAATGGCTTGCTGCACGGCATGGCCGGTACCCAGCTGCTGTTTCTGCTCTATCCAGGTGGCATTCAGGCTGCTAAGGGTTTGCTTGACGGTTTCGCCACCGTGACCGTAGATAATGAATATCCGGTTATTTTCCAGCGCCAGACTGGTTTCGTAAACATGTTGCAACAAGGCTTTGTTGGCGATTTCGTGCAACACTTTCGGACGCGAGGAGCGCATCCGCGTTCCCTGGCCCGCGGCCAAGATGATGGTTTTGATCGACATTGCTATTCCTTAAACAAAAAAAGCCCGATGACGCTGGCGTTATCGGGCTTGTGTGTACACTAGAATGACGGTTTAAGATCCGCGTTTTCTTAACCTGTCCAGCGTTCTCAACTTCATGACTGCCTGAGCCAGCTCGGCCTGGGCAATAGCATAATCGTACTTGCCGGATTTGTCGCTCAACATTTCTTCCGCTCTGGCTTTTGCCTGCAAAGCGGCCGCTTCGTCGATGTCTTTAGCTCTGATTGCGGTATCGGCCAACACCGTTACCACGTGCGGTTGCACTTCCAGCAGGCCGCCGGACACATAAAATGCCTGACTTTCCTTGTCGCTGATTTTAACTCGTACTTCACCCGCTCTAAGCTTGGTGATCAACGGTGCGTGACGCGGTGCAATACCCACATCGCCCAACTCGGCGGGCGCAAACACCATCTCCGCCAGTCCGGAATAGACTTCCTGCTCGGCGCTGACGATGTCAACATGAATGGTCATTGGCATATCGAAACTCTCCTCTGCTGAGTCGGCTTACATGCCCTTGGCTTTTTCAATGGCTTCGTCGATAGTACCCACCATGTAAAACGCTTGTTCCGGCAAACTGTCGTAATCGCCGTTGATGATGCCTCTGAATCCTGCGATGGTGTCTTTCAAGGACACGTATTTGCCTGGCGATCCGGTAAAGACTTCGGCAACGAAGAATGGTTGTGACAGGAATCTTTGAATCTTCCGGGCGCGGGACACGGTCAATTTGTCTTCTTCGGACAGTTCGTCCATACCCAAGATCGCGATGATGTCGCGCAATTCCTTATAGCGTTGCAGGATACCTTGAACCGAACGCGCGGTGTCGTAATGCTCCTGACCGATCACCAATGGGTCCAGCTGACGGCTGGTTGAATCCAGGGGATCGATGGCAGGGTAAATACCCAGCTCGGCGATCTGACGAGACAATACCACGGTCGCGTCCAAGTGAGCGAAAGTCGTCGCGGGCGACGGGTCGGTCAAGTCATCCGCGGGTACGTATACCGCCTGGATAGAGGTGATGGAACCGGTCTTGGTCGAGGTAATACGCTCTTGCAATACACCCATTTCCTCGGCCAGCGTAGGCTGATAACCTACCGCGGAAGGCATACGGCCCAACAGCGCTGATACTTCGGTACCGGCCAGGGTGTAACGGTAAATGTTGTCGACGAAGAACAACACGTCGCGGCCTTCGTCGCGGAAATATTCGGCCATCGTCAAACCTGTCAACGCCACGCGCAGACGGTTTCCAGGTGGCTCGTTCATCTGGCCGTACACCAGCGATACTTTGTCGATAACGTTGGAATCGGTCATCTCGTGGTAAAAGTCGTTACCTTCACGGGTACGTTCCCCTACGCCGGCGAATACCGAATAGCCGCTATGTTCGATAGCGATGTTGCGGATCAGCTCCATCATATTGACGGTCTTGCCGACACCGGCACCGCCGAACAGGCCGACTTTACCACCCTTGGCGAACGGGCAAACCAGGTCGATGACCTTGATGCCGGTTTCCAGCAATTCGTTTGCCGGTGCCTGTTCGGCGTAGGTTGGTGCATCGCGATGGATGACCCATTTTTCTTTTTCGCCGATAGGACCTTTTTCGTCGATGGCTTCACCCAGCACGTTCATGATGCGACCCAGGGTCGCTTGACCGACCGGAACCTTGATGGCTTCACCGGTATTGCTGACTTCGGCGCCACGGCTAAATCCGTCGGTGGAACCCATCGCAATGGTACGGACTACGCCGTCGCCCAATTGCTGCTGAACTTCCAAGACCAATCCGCCCTTAACATTCAACGCGTCATATACTTTCGGCAGGTTCTCGCGTGGAAACTCCACGTCTACGACCGCACCGATGATCTGAACGATTTTACCCAAACTCATTGTGTCGTCCTCTTTTAAAATCTATCTAAACTTGTGAAATGCTTTAAACAGCCGCGGCTCCGGCAACAATTTCGGAAATTTCCTGCGTGATTGCCGCTTGTCTGGCTTTGTTGTACACAAGTTGCAATTCTTTAATGATGTTGCCGGCGTTATCCGATGCGCTTTTCATCGCTACCATACGCGCCGCCTGTTCGCAGGCATTGTTTTCGACCAGGCCCTGATAAACCATGGACTCGACATAACGGTTCAGCAAATGATCCAACACCGCCTGGGCGCCCGGCTCGTACAGATAATCCCAACGTCCGCGCTGAACTTCATTCGTGTCGCTAGGAGCGACCGGCAACAATTGCTCCATCAGCGGTTTCTGCGTCATGGTATTGACGAATTCATTGCTGATCACGTAAAAACGATCGATCTCTGCGTTGGTATAGGCATCCAGCATGATCTTGATCACGCCAATAATATCTTCCTGATGCGGGGTATCGCCCAATTTGGATACATGACCAACTACATTGGCATTGATCATGTTGAAAAAACCGGCCGCCTTACCGCCTATCGTGCAAACATCGACTTCAATGCCCTTACCGTGCCATTGCTGCATTTCGTTCAGCACTTTCCTGAACAAATTGGCATTCAAGCCGCCACACAGGCCTCTATCGGAACTAATGACGATGATGCCGACGCGTTTAACTTCGCGTTCCATCATGAACGGATG
Source organism: Methylococcaceae bacterium (assembly GCA_028748685.1). Taxonomy (GTDB): domain Bacteria; phylum Pseudomonadota; class Gammaproteobacteria; order Methylococcales; family Methylomonadaceae; genus Methylomonas. Next base: position 149 of record JAJRDU010000003.1, on the reverse strand, counting down.
CTTGTACTCGGGATTGGCATGCGCCAGATGGTTGATGATCTGGGCAATTTTTTTCGAGTACGGCCGCGTCGCCTGCATACGGTCTTTGGTTTTACGCATCTTGCTCGCCGCCACCATTTCCATGGCGCGCGTGATCTTTTGAGTATTCT
>JAJRDU010000002.1 GCA_028748685.1 Methylococcaceae bacterium | reverse complement strand
AATCATTATTCAATTGTGGAATGATCGATGGACCCATCGCTGTTTGATTCCTCGTTGATAGAAGTACCATCCAGCAATGCGGTGACAACATCGACCGGGAAATACACCTTATTTCCGATATAACGCTTAGCTTCGTTTAGCTCACGAGTCCACGGTTCTTTTTTTAAAAGTGCTTGGCGTAAACCTTCTGGTTTTCTGCTTAGTACCTCGGCAAGTTGCTTAAGCGTTAAAACAGCGCCGTATTTGCTTTTTAAAATCTCGAATGTCGAACTCACGTTTTTAGTATTGGAAAGTAGGAATATTGGTGAAATTATTGGCGTTAATAAGGGAAAAACATATGTTAAATAAAGCGCTATTCTGTAACAGTTTGCATTAGCGAAACTTGTTTAATAAATTCAGTGAAAATAGCTAAGAATTCGTGAAAACTAATGATTTTTTGACCTAAAAAGAGTAAATTCTTTACTTCAAACAAACTCAGTTTAGAAATAGGACAAATTGCCCTATGAGCCGACAATCGAGAACGACCAGTGAGAAAAATCGGGACATCATCCGCACGATTGCTCTGATGAATCATTTAGCAAAACGGGTGGACGCTAATAATCCTCATCAATTTGCGAAGTGGTATGACGGCCAGCAAACGGCAGAAAACAGAGCGACTACGGTGGGATCTGGAAAATGGGCTAAAAACTTTAAAGGCCAGGTATCGCTAAAAAACGAACAGCTTGAATTGTTGTCCGGACTTTTTCCGGACGCTTGGCAGTATTATCAAAACGGTCCTGCCGATCTATGGAAAGCGTTGTGGGCGGATCCGCGCGAACTATGGGCGTTATGCCGAACCCGTTATTGCGACGATGGCCCGGAATACGATGACCGAATCTGGGAAATGTTTGAGGATGAACGGCTTCTCCGGAATGAAAGAAGCCTTGAAAAGGCAATGGCTGAATTTGAGGGCGAGCTATTGCTGGCTGAGCAATACGGCGAATCCTTTACGCTACGGCATTTAACCGAAGCAATCGCATTGTGCAGGCTACACCGTTTTATAAACGATGTGGTTAAAACTGAGGCTGATGGCTCAGGAATCTATCGGTGTATTCGTATCTGTTTGAACGATCTTAATGTCTGGGGTGAATTATTTAGACTTGGCGTTGTTCATCGCGTTTACAATGTCTTGGCCAATATGGAGAGCCAGTACTTATCTACCGATGAATCATATCGGCTTATGGTTGGCGTCGAACTACATCAGATCGATTCTTACATAGATAATCCGTTAGAGTGGATTTCATCGAAATACCGGTGGAAGGCATTGGCTCAAAAACTGGATTGGGTCACTTAAACGCCAAAAGGATGAGATCTGTCAGCGATAGTAAGAAACATGTCGCTCAAATGACACGAAAATGCTCTCAATCGATAAAATGGGCTTCTTGAGGCCTTATTTTTGATCGATTTCCCAAAGAAAAGGCATGCGCCACACAGGAAATGGCCGAAATCGTGTCGTTTGACCTACGCTACCGGCACATGCTTACGGTCCTCCAGTTTCAGGCATCGGCCTAGCCCATACCTTTAATCAGCCTACGAATGGCTCTCCTGGGGTTTTTGTTAGTCGTCCTTCGGACGGGTTGAACGCCATGGGAGGCAGTACCTGGCGAGTACGCAGAATTGCTCTTCCTCTTGGCGTTAAATCATCGGCCAGAGGCCGATTGAATTGGCAAGGCTTGCCCGCGCCCTCAAGGCGCGGGCAATGCCGCGCATGATGGATATTCTTTAGAATATCTTGGATTGATTTGCAGAACAGGCCGGAAAGCCTTGCCCTGTCAGGATTTTTTTGATGGGGGCGGGTACTGTTATGCCGGGGGGGGGCATGTTTGGTCTCAGGCCGTCTGATTTTCCATTTTCCCTTGGCGTATTCATTTACAGTCCAGCTCACGGTAGCAAGTTCGGCCAGTGCCTTCCGAGCCGTCTGGCGGCGCTTTTTCATGGTATTAGGATTGCTCGTTTCATCCGGCCAGACGTAGCTGCAAAGGGTATCCAGTTCTACGCGGCCTGCTTTGCCGGCATCAATCCAACCGGATAGACGCTGATGTATCAATCGGGCGGGGTCCGTTTGTAGCGTCCGAATCTCAGTCATGTCGAGGCGGGTATGAGGGCGCTCCCCCATTACAGCCTCAGCCAATCGCGGATTCAGGCAGACAAACAGTTTGCCTTCTCGCTCGTCGCTCACGTAATCGGATAGGATGCGGAATCCCTGTCGCTGCCCGTTACGCTCCACAATGACCGATACTGCCCATAGGCGCTCGATGCTATCGCGGATAGTTTTGAACTGGCTGCCCCCATCGTCGGCATAGCCAAGTTCTCGGGCCAGTTGACGGAAGCTGCCCTTGGCAACCATCGCATCTTTCTCGACTGCATCCCATTTCAGGTTAAGCAAGTGGCGCAATTGCAGCCCGACCTCAGATTCTGTTTCATTTCGCAGCACAATGCCGCGACCACTTTCCCCAGAAATTGCAGCCATAGCCACAAGCCCTTGTAGGATGCGGAGATCATCAACGCCTAGAGGTTCCGGCCCCCAGAATCGAATCGAATCGAATCGTCGCCATAGGTATAGGTCACGTCTAGCTTGAGCCGCTTCCGTTCTCCACGCTTCAGGCTACGGAACAAGCCAGGAGCCAGGCAGTGAGCTGGATCGTGTCGAACATGGGTAAGGTCAAAGCTTATCACGTGCCGCACCCTTAGACCTCTTAAATTGCATTACTCCTTTGGCCTTACGCTGCGCATCCAACGCTGCGGGCTTGAGCACACCACCTTCATAACGCCTGAACCAACGCTCCGGGAAAGGAGGGCCATAATTGGTCTTGCTCACGCCATAGCGGACGAAGTAACCGCGCTGACTATCATCAACGCCCCATTCCTCACTCTCAGTTTGTGTCATGCCAGACAGGTACGATTGCCAGCGAATGTTATCGACCAGAACAGACGATCCACGGCTGGCCTGCTGCTGGTCGCCCGCGCCAATCATGGCGGAGCTCTTACTGGCATGGTGTAAAAATACGATAGAGCACCCCGTATCGGTGGCTATGGCCTCCATACGTCCGATCACTTGTGCCATCGGGCCGCTAGCGTTTTCATCTTCGATATGGAACCGGCGCAGGGTATCCAGAATCATCAGACGACGTCCCTCCGCCGCTCGCTTGAGGCCGTCGAACCAATCAAAATTCATGATGTTGGGGCATTTCCCTATCAGCGACTCAATGAGTAAACCATCAGCCACGGCTTGCTGCTGCTCGGCGGACAGATGCGCTCCCAGTGCATACAGTCGATGATGGATAGCAGCAGGGGGATCCTCTGCGGGGAGATAGATAACTGGTCCAACAGGAAGTTCTCCGACTTCCAGCAAGTCCGGGCCTCCAGCTATCTGTGTTGCAAGTTGTAGGGCCAGCATGGATTTTCCGGCACCACCTGGTGAAACCAAGGCACCCACCGTACCGGCAACCATGTTAGGTAAAACATAATCAAGTGGCGGAGGAGACTCCGAAAAGGCCACCATAAGATCAAGGGCCATACTGTCAGCCCTCTATGGTGTTGCCAGGTCGAACAGCCTTGATTCCAGACGACTTTCGCTCTTCGATCCATTGCTCTACTTCTGACAGTTCCCACGCGATGTTTCTGCTTGTAAGTGCAATACGACGAGGGAATTCACCTCGCTTCTCTAAGTTGTAAATTGTCCGTGAGGAGAGGGGAATTATCTCTAAGAGCACTTTTCGATTGATCAGTGTCTTGTTTGCCATTGCGTGCATATCTGTGCCTCCACTTGCTTATGAAAGCTTTATAGTGCCAAGTAATGCTACTTGATTAAGCCTATAAATTGGCTAAAATGGTTGACATGGAAAATGAAGAGCAAGCAAAAGAGCGCCTTGGGGATTGCTATATAGCTATCTGGGGTGGCTGTGACCCAATTATTGCCACCGCCATCCGCCAGTTCAGAGATCGCTGGAAACCATATTCCGTAGCGTCACGGCGCTACCCCATTAATCGGCTAATACATGAGCTGATAGACCCCGCTGTAATCGCATATAGGAAAATGCTCCCTCCTGACTACCTAGCACACATGCCTGGTTCAGCAGAGGTATCTTTCAGCGAGATGGCTCAGCTGGTTGGGTTTGATGCAGCGGTTCGACTACAACGCCATTTGCTAAGAGCGTTTATAAAAACAAAAGACCAGCAGACAACAACAGATCAACGATTCATCGCAACGCATGAATCACTGATTGAATTAGTTTGGGATTGTGCATGCAAGCAACCAGTAAAATCTTCTATGCGATCTATCACTGGGAAGTCTAGGGGGCTAAATGGTGAGCGCCGCAACAGTTTTTGCCGTTTCTGTGGTGCTCCAACTTCGCTAACATCCTTCGCGGATGACAAATCCCAATTGCGTGGCAGCAATGATGTTCTACGCCTTAGCAACCAGTATTGCATGGAGCACCAGCCCAAATTGCCGAATGGTGCTTGGAACCCTGTATATAGGCAGGCAAAACGCTCTATTACACAGTTTGACATTGAGCTAGAAAGAATCAGCAAACAATGCGTAAATCGAGCCAAGCCACTAACAATATCTGGCGACACGCTGGTCGACAGCTATATCTACCACTTGATGTTGCAGCTAACCTTACAGCCAGCTGATAAGGCTGAGTTACGAAACCTAGCCCGCCGGATGGTGGACTCAAAACTGTCAGACACCAAAAAGAAAATGCTGATGCTCAAGAAATCCGGGCTCAACAAAACTGAGATTGGGCTGCGTATGCTAAACAGCAAACAACAACCGCTGTCGCGACAAGCTGTATCTAAAGCATTAGCGACGGTTCGTAAAGAGTTCCTATTAGGAAGTTGAAACGTGCCGGAGGCATTTTAGCAGCTAAAATGCCTAGCTATTGCATATTCCAGTCCAAACCAGCCACCCATTCCGATTGAAAACCGCCGTCAGTTCTGATTCAAACCCTGCCATCGATTCCGATATGATTACGCCAGTATTGAATGACTGCTTTTGGACGCGTCAAATTGGCGCAATCGACCCAAAATGGCCTGTCGCGCTTCTCCAAACCGGCCAGTCAGCCAAATCCAGATTCTACGAATGGATGGCCAGAAAGCAGTCGTTGACGACCTCACCCAATCGGCCATTACCGGTCGCTGAGGATGCTGGCGTACTTTTCTATCTCTAAGTTCAGCGAACGGCGCCTTTTCGGCAAGTAACCTTGCGTCCTCTTTGGCTCGACCCGGCCAAAACCTGCCAATCAACGTACTGGTCTCGAATGACTCAACGTGGCCAAAAATCGGTCATTCGAATCACCTCATTTTTCCAAGCTTTTGCTACGAAACAAAGGAGCGCATAATTCCACTAAGGTGCCTACAATCCGACCAAAGAAATGGGAAGGTCATCGTATGAAAGACGCTTTGAATACCGCTCCGATCTTCACCCGCTACGACCTCGCCATCGAGAACGCGCAACGTCGGACTGTGCGCCAGGTCTCGGAAGATGCCTTACTTCAGCACGTGGCCGACTGCCTGGTGGCCGGTGACGAAGAGGAAACCCAAAAGGTCGTGGCCGAGGTTCTGAATGACAGAGCGCCGCTTGAAATCATTAACAAGGGCCTGATTCCCGGCATGAAAGAAGTCAGCCGGCTATGGGATCTCGGTGAGTATTTCCTGCCGCAGGTCATTTTGTCCTCCGACGCCATGATCGCCGGCATTGCACTCTGCGAAGAGAAACTGGGCCGGACGCTGGAGAAAAAAGCCAAGGTGGTCACCCACACCGCGGAAGGCGACATCCACGACATCGGTCAGGTGATCGTCAATTCGTTGCTGCGCGTCGCGGGTTTCGATGTCATCAATCTCGGGGCCGACGTGCCGGTAGATGATGTGGTGGAGGCTTGCCGCGTTCATAAACCGATCATGGTGACAGGCACGGCACTGATGACTACGACCATGACTGCCTTTCCCAAAATCGCCGCGCGACTGAAGCAAGCCGGACTGGAGATTCCGTTTGTCTGCGGCGGCGGTGCGGTGAGCGAGGATTATGTGACTAGCTTCGATCTGGGCATTTGGGGAAAGGAAGCCAGCCAGGCGCCCGCCATGGCCGAAGACGCATTGAGTGGCCTCAGTTGGTCTGAGATGCGAACCAAGTGGAACGGCTGATTTCTATCAGGGGGCTTTATGAAAATGACTGATGTTATGGCTTATACCGGCCCTGACGAGATGATGTTTGGTTTTGCCAAAAAGCCGGTAACGACGCGGCGGGGACTCGTCATTGGCGGCGGCGCTGTCATCGCCGAAGTCGTTCCGCACCCCAGGCCCGGCAGCGAGAAAACGATGCGCACGCTGTTACGTGAATTCGAGCGTGCCAACGAAGATGTACTGGAACGCTGCGTCAACATCGGCGTCCCGTCTGTCGTGATAGAGAACGAGCATGTGTTCCAGATGACCGACAATGCCAAGTGGGGCATGGAAATCGCCGCGCTCGCTACACACCAGATCCGCGAATACGAGGAACAATACGGTCTCAAGGCCGCCTACCGCGCCACCATCGCCGACATCCGCAAGCCCGACATGGTAAACCTCAGGGATTCGGATCGGACCCGCAAGGTGCTTGAAGCCTTCGACGCCTGTGCCAGACATGCGGAGATCGTCTCCATCGAGTCGATCGGCGGAAAGGAGATCTTCGATCACGCCATCATCCGTAACGACATCACCGGGCTGTTGTTTTCCCAGGCGGTCCTCGGCGGCCGTGACATGGCTTGGCTGTGGCCGCAAATCGTCGGTATCGCGACGAAGCACGGCGCCATTCCGGGCGGTGATACCGATTGCGCCCAGGCCAACACCGCGATGTTCATGGCCGCCGGATTTACCGCGAAGGATGTGCCGCATACCTTGGCGGCACTGTGCCGCGCCATCAGTGTCAGCCGTTCGCTGGTTGCCTATGAGTGCGGCGCGGTCGGTCCGGGCAAGGACTGCGGCTACGAAAACCCCATACTCAAGGCCATCACCGGCCTGCCCATGTCCACCGAAGGCAAAAGCAGCGCCTGTGCCCATTCTTCCCTGTGCGGCAATGTGATGGCCGCCGTATGCGATCTATGGTCGAACGAGGCCGTCGAGTATCACCGCTTGTTCGGCGGCAGTACGCCGGCGGTGTTTGCGGAAATACTCAGCTATGACGTGGCGGCGATGAACGCAGCTATCGCCCTGGGCTACCAGAAGGAATATCAAGCCTGCCTGATAGCCTCGGACCGTTATCGTAGCCTGCACGGTTTCATCTTGTGCCCCGACAACGCCTGGAGCATCGGCAAGGCGGTAGTGGACAACAACGAGAGCTATTATGTGCGCGCCAAGGCTGCCGCGATGACTTGCGCCGCACTCATGCTCGCCGATCAGCAACTACGTTTCACTACCTTCGAAAAGGAATCGCTGCTCGGCTACCTCAAGGAAATGGAATCTCTGCCGCCTACCGAGGCGAACTTCATCGATCTCTGCCTGAAGAAATACAGCAAGGTGAAGGGATTTCTCCCGGCCGCGTATGGATTATGATGAAGATGCCTAAGCCTGATAAAAGAACCACCGGCATGGTTTGCCAGTATCCAGCCGACGAAGTTATTCCGATCCCTGTTCATGGAGTTTGGGCTCCGGCAATCCTTGCCGAAGCGAGGATTTTGGGTGATTGGCTGACGTTTCTTTCCAATCAGGCTTGATGATGCCTAGATTAGCCATCGCCATGGACCTCGGAACCAGCGGCTTTCGCGCACAGGCGCTGGATCTAGGCTCCGGAGAGATGTTGTCCACGGCGATCACCACCCGCCACCCCTTGCCCGGCGCCAATGTGATCGATCATCTCCACTTCGCGTTGGAATTAGGCGTCGAGACTGCACGCGACCTCATGATCCAGGCGATCAATCAGGTGATTGCACAACTGCGGGTCTCCGCTGGCGACGTGGTGCGTTTGGCCGTCTGCGGAAATCCCACCCAGCTTTCCTTGTTCCAGGGCATGGAAATCCGCGATCTGGCCTTTGCCGGATCCCGAAAGTTGCTTGCATTGGGTGTCGTGCCGCCCAAACGCGCGGCGGCGATTCGTTCCGCCGTCGAATTCCCCGGTCTGGTTCTTCCCGGCGAATGCGCCGTGATCATTCCGCCTGCCGTGCACGACGAAATCGGTGCGGATACCTTGGCCTTGATTCTACAGACCGGCATGTTGCAGGACGGTGAAACGACGATTGCGATCGACTACGGTACCAATGCGGAAATGGTGCTGGCTCACGAAGGCCGCATCTACACCGGTTCCGCCGCGGCCGGCCCGGCATTGGAAGGCCAGCACATCAGCTGCGGCACACTGGCGATTCCCGGCGCCATCGCCGATCTGGAACCCGTCGGCGATAAACATCGGCTGATCGTTTTGAATCCCGAGATGCGGCCGGTGCCAGGCTCGCTGATCTATCTACGCGAAGCGGTGGAGATCGCCGCGGCTGCCGGACCCAAGGCCCTCGCGATCACCGGCACCGGCGTCATTGCCGCCCTCGATCAAGCGATCGAGGCGGGATTGATCGCTTTACCGCACATCCGCACAGCGGATAGCCGGCTGCATTTCGGGAAAGACATTTTCCTGACGGAAAAAGATCTGTCCGAAGCCGGTAAAGCCATCGGTGCGGTGCGCGCCGGGTATTTCACCCTGAGCGTGGCGGCGGGTATCGCGCCCGCAGAAATTCACACTGCTTATCTGGCCGGTGCATCGGGAACCTATATGGATGCACTCAAGGCTCGGCGTCTGGGTCTGATTCCGCCTCGGGTAAAAGCCGTCCGGCAAGTGGGCAACACTTCCCTGGCCATGGCACGGGAACTGGTGATGACGCCGGAGAAACTCCAGGAAATGAGTGATCTGGCCGGTAGACTCCAGAAAACCCACTGCATGTTTGCCTTGTCCAAGACCTTTGCCAGCGTCTTCATCCTGGAACTGTCCCATTGGACCGAAGGCATGCCGATGGCTAAATACCGTGAATTGCTGAGCCGCTACCGTCTGCCCGACCTGCCGGCGGTCGACGCCGAGCCGCAAGTCCACCGTACGGTGAAGCAGGATATAGCCGAACCGGGACGGATTGGGCTAGTGACGCTGGAGCATGTCGGCATGGTCGCTGCGTTGCCATTGGATGGTTGCATCGGCTGCATGACGTGCGTGCAGGTATGTCCTGGCAATGCCATTTCGATCAGACAGGATACCAATCCGCCGACGATCTTCCTGGATCATGCCCTGTGCAACGGCGTGGCCTGCCGGCGTTGTGAGCCGGGTTGCCCGACCAAGGTGTTTCACCTGAATGACTTTTTTGACCTTACCCTGGGCCGGAAGGCGGCAGAAGACGATTCGGCAAGGAGTAAGCGATGGCGGTGATTGGCATCATCACTTGCGAGATTCTTGAGCTCGAGTTCGCCACAATACTGGGCTCCGACACCGAGATCGGACGCATCAGCGTACTGGAAAATCGCCAATCCGCGCGATTGATTGAGTTGCTTGAAGCCCAGCCGATACACAACCTGCAACGCCTGCCGCACGTCCATGCTTTTCAGCCGGAACCCAACGAACCGCTTGAAGTGTTGATACGCGTGCTGGAGTTGGGATTGCACCGCAATCGCAAGGTGCTGCGCGACGCGTTGAGCAAGGCAGCGCATGAACTCCGCCCGCACGCGAATGCCTTGTTGCTCGGTTACGGTCTTTGCGGCAACGCTCTCGAAGATTCTCGAGCCGTGCTGGATGTGGATATCCCGGTCTTTCTGCCCATGGACCAGGATCGCCCGGTGGACGATTGCGTGGCCCTATGCTTGGGAGGACGAGATTGCTATTACGCCGAACTGCGGAAAATCCCTGGCACGTTTTTCCTGACACCGGGCTGGGCGACGCACTGGAAGCGGATGCTGGATCCTCGTTCCGGAGAGATGGCTCAGCCTGGGCTCAAACGGGTGCTTGCCGGTTACGAACGGGCGCTGCTGGTGCCGACGCCGGCGCTGACAGAGGGCGAAATGCTCAGGCGCGGCGAGGAATTCAGCCGGCAAACCGGCCTGCGTCTGGAAGTTCGCCAGGGGACGATGGATTTGCTGACCACGGCCTGGCGCGCCGCAAAAAGCTTTATCGAATCGACGCTAGTGCCCGAGGAGGCGGAAACGTCTCAATGAAAACCCTCGAATTAACCAGACGACTACTGGCCACTCTACCCTGTATTCACGAGGGCCGGAACTATCGCCATTACCTTCAGGCAGACAGCTCCTGGGACAAGCCCGCAGTCATCAAGACGCTGCTGCAGGATGCCTCGGCACAGCAAGCCAATAGGCTCGCCAACGAGTTTCGTCTGACCTTCGGCCTTCGGCTTCCCGGCGTTCGCCGCGCCTGTGCGCAACTGCAGCTCGAAGGGCGGCCCGCGTTGGCGCTGGAATATTTCGGGGGAATGACGCTACGGGACGCATTCGTTCGGGAACGCCGTTCGCTGGCGGAAAACCTGGAAGTGGCCATCGCCATCGCGACCGTACTCGAGGGTATACATAGTCAAAACCTCGTTCACCGCAACCTCGGCAGTTCCCACGTCCTCGTCTCTCACACCCCGCTGACGATCATGCTGATTGGTTTCGGCGGCGCTTCGCTGACGAACGGCAAGGGCGTGCACCCGGAAGCGGGCGACCTGTCCGATAGCATGCTTGCCTATATTTCGCCGGAGCAGACGGGGCGGATCAACCGCTTAGTGGATCAGCGCGCGGATTTGTATTCCTTTGGCGCCATGCTCTACGAGGTGTTCACCGGAAAGCTACCTTTCGACGCAGACGATCCCGCCGAACTGATTCACTGCCATCTTGCCCAAAACCCCGTAATGCCCTGCGAGGTTAATCCCGAGATACCGGAGGTGGTATCGAACATCCTGATGCGCCTGATGGCCAAGAACCCTGACGAGCGCTATCAATCGGCCTACGGGGTCAAAACCGATCTGGAAAACTGCCTGAAGCAACTGCGGCAAACCGGCCGAATCGGGCCTTTGACGCTGGGCTCAGCCGATTACAGCGGCGTGTTCCGCTTACCGGAAAGACTCTATGGCCGAGAGCAGGAACTCCGTCAGCTGACGGACGCGATGAAGGACGCCGGCAAAAGCGCCGGGCGCGTGATATTGATGGAGGGCCTGGCAGGCGTGGGCAAGACGGCTTTGGTGGAAGAATTTGGGCAATACGCCACGGCGAAAAGTGCATACTTCATCAAGGGCCGATACGACGGTTCGCAACGAAACCTGCCATACGCTGGCTTGAACCAGGCTTTCGCCGAGCTGGTGGAGTTGATTCTGACCGAAAGTGCCGATCAATTGGCTCAATGGAAGACGCGGATGTTGGAGGCCGCCAGCGGCAACGGCAGCCTGCTGATCGAAATGCTCCCGCGACTGGAGTTAATTATTGGCCAGCAACCGCCCGCGCCTGAACTGGGCCCTAGCGAAGCGCTGCATCGTTTTCATCATTTGCTCAAGAGTTTCGTCTGTGCTCTCGCAACGCGAGAGCGGCCGCTGGTGTTGTTCTTGGATAACCTGCAATGGGCCGACCAGGCATCGTTGCAGTTGCTGAATCTGCTACTGCCGGAACTCGATACCCAGCATGTCCTATTCCTGGGCGCCTATCGGAATGACGAGGTAGGCCCCGGCCATCCGTTTGCGGCGCTGCTTGACACCCTTAAACCCTTGCGGGCGATGGTCCGAGTGCTCACCCTGGAAAATCTCCCGCTAACCGCAGTCAACCGTCTGATCGCCGACTCGCTGAAAGTCGAAGTTTCCTTCGCGCAGCCGCTGGCGCAACTGGTACAGGATAAGACCGGTGGCAACGCACTGTTTGTCGTTCAATTCCTGCAATCACTACACGAAGACGGCCTCCTCAAGTTCGATGTGGAAGGCCGGCGGTGGCTGTGGGACAGCGACGGCATTCGGGAACTGGAGATCAGCAGCAGCGTGGCGGCGCTGATGACTCGAAAAATCGAGAAGCTGCCGACAGAAACCCAGTCATTGCTGTCGATAGCGGCGTGCATCGGCATCGGCTTCGATCTGCAAAACCTTGCCGAATTGACCAACTCTTCCGCGTCGGAAATCGCGGATCGCCTGGAGGCGGCCGCCGAGGCCGGACTGATTCAGGCATTCGCCTCCCAGCGGCTGCCTGGAGCCAATCCGGAAGCATCGGCGGAAAAGCCTGAATCGCGTTTCGAGTTTTCTCATGATCGCGTGCGGCAAGCCGCTTACGCACTCCTGCCGAGAAAGCAGCGGCGCCTGACCCATCTCAAGATCGGACGACTACTGTTGGCAAGGACACCGGAAAAGATTCCTGAGGAACGCGTCTTCGAAATCACGGATCAATTGAACGAAGGCTTTCAATACCTCAAAGATGAGCATGAGCGGCAACAACTGGTGGCGTTAAACCTGGCGGCGGGCCGCAAGGCCAAGCGCGCCGCGGCTTATCAGGCGGCGATCCGCTATTTGAGCATGGGCATCGGCCTGTTGCCGGCGGAGCGTTGGGAAAACGACGGCGAAACGACCCTGAAGCTGTTCATGGAGGCCGTCGAAGCGGAATATCTGAGCACGAATTTCGAACGGGCGGCGCTGCTTTCGACGGAAGTATTGGAACACGCGAAGAATTTGTTCACACGCCTTAGGATTTACGAACTTCGGATTCTTTTCTTTACGGCCCAGGACCAGGGCGATCTCGCTATTCAGGCCGGGCTGAATGCACTGGCCGAGCTTAACGTAGCGCTGCCGACGGAACTAGAGAACGCCGAGGCATTCGCCGTCGAACAACAGCTGGAGCTGTCGTCGGCGGTAAGCCGGATTGAAGACCTCGCGCATTTGCCTGAGATGACCAATCCGCGGCATCTTGCCACCCTGCGCATCCTAATGCACATGACCGCTGCCGCGCAGCGGACGAATCTGGGGTTGTTGAAAGCGATAATAGCCAGGATGGTGCCGCTCTCGATAAAGCATGGCAATTCGCCGATGGCCGCTTTCGCTTATGGCTGGCATGGAGCGCTGTTGTGCGGTAGCGCCGACGGCATCGCGACGGGCTATCGCTTCGGCCTGGTTTCGCTCGAAGTCTCGCGCCAATTCCAGGCACCGGAACTCGAAGCGAAGGTGATCTTCCTGTTCAACGTCTATGTCCGGCACTGGAAGGAACACGCCCAGGACTGCATCCCGCCATTGCTGGACGTTTATCGGCTGGGGATCGAAACCGGCGACCTGGAATACACCTATTATGGCGCGATCCATTACTGTGCCTATCTGTTTTGCACCGGCGCGCCGCTGGAACTGATTCGCCGGAAACAAACGGAGTATCTCGAGGCGATGGAGCGGTCGCGCCTGCCATTCCACAGTCAGCTGGCACGAATCTGGAGCCAGACGGTAGCCAATCTATGCGATGTTGTGGGCGATTCCACCCGGCTCGTCGGAGAACTATTCGATGAATCGAAATTTCTGCCTAACTGGATAGCAGAGAACAACGCGTTGCTGGTGTTCAGCACAATCCACAACCGCATGATGCTCCAGTATCTTTTCGGCGATTATGCGGGCGCCGTGGCCTCGGGCCGGCAGGCGGTTGATCACGCCAAAGCCGCGCAAGGCTTGCTTTACCAGGCAAATCACTCCTTCTATTACGCTCTGGCACTATTGGCGCATACTGCAACGGCCAATAGTGCGGAACGCATTGATTGTCTAAGTCTTGCGGCAACACTTCTCGACCAGCTCAAACAGTGGGCGGTACTGGCGCCGATGAATTTCGCCCACAAGCGGGCGCTGGTTGAAGCCGAGTATGCGCGCATCACCGGGGAAAACGGCCGGGCGATGGAGTGCTTCAACGAAGCGATACGACTGGCGCGGAAGAACGGCTACATTCAGGACGAAGCCCTGGCATACGAACGCGAAGCCGTGTTTTACAACGCGCTGGGCCGCGAAGATATTGCCGGGCATGCCCTACGAAAAGCCGTGGCCGCATTTAAATCCTGGGGAGCGTTAGCAAAGGTCGAAGATCTGGAACGCCGGTTCAAGCCACTGGCCAGCCAGGCGGCCGCGCCATTAGACACGGCCGCTGTGGTCAAGGCTTCGCACATGCTCTCGCAGGAAATCCGGCTGGAGCAATTGCTCGAAAAGCTGATGAATATCGTCATTGAGAATGCCGGTGCGGAGAAGGGAATCCTGATTCAAAAGAGCGGCGCCGAACTGCTAATCCAGGCCAGCGCCGAAATCGGACATCAGGGGGTGGAAATCCTGCAAGGCGCCCCGGTGGAAACCAGCGGCATATTGGCGCTCTCGGTGGTCAATTACGTGGCGCGCACGCAAAGCCAGGTGGTGTTGGGTGACGCCTGCCACGACCGGATTTTCGGAACGGATCCCTACATAGCCGAACGCCGGATTCGGTCGCTGCTATGTCTGCCGATTGTGTATCAAGGGAAACTGTCCGGACTGCTCTATCTGGAAAATAATCTGGCGACCGATGTGTTCACTGCGGACCGCCTGGAGTTATTAAAGGCTCTAACCTCCCAGGCCGCGATCTCGATAGAAAACGCCGGACTCTACGCCGATCTGGAGCACAAAATCAGCGAACTCAGCCAGGCCGAAGGCGAATTGCGGCAATACCGCGATTATCTGGAAGAACAGGTCAAGGTTCGCACGCTGGAGCTGACCACGGCCAACCATCAACTCGTCGAGGAGATCGCCGAACGCAAGAAGGTCCAGGAGGCGCTCAACCAACGCCTGGTGGCGTTGACCGAACCGCTGGAAACGTCAGACATCAGCTTCGATGACCTTTTCAACATCGAGGAAATCCAGAAAATTCAGGATGCCTTCGCCGCCGCGACCAAGGTTGCGTCCATCATCACCGAGCCGGATGGAACACCTATCACGACGCCTAGTAACTTCTGTCGGTTATGCCGAGACATCATCCGTAATACGGAGAAGGGCTGCGCGAACTGTTTTTATTCCGACGCGATGATAGGCCGGCAAAATCCAGGCGGTCCCATCGTCCAACCCTGCCTGAGCGGCGGTTTGTGGGATGCGGGCGCAAGCATCACGGTGGGCGGAAAGCACATTGCGAACTGGCTGATCGGGCAGGTCAAAAACGAGGCGATCAACGAGGAAAATATGCTTCGCTATGCGCGCGAGATCGAGGCGGACGAGGAGGAATTCAAAATCGCACTGCGAGAGGTCCCCGTGATGTCCATCGAGCAGTTCGGCAAAATCGCCGACGCGCTGTTCCTGCTGGCCAACGAACTTTCGATCAAAGCCTACCAGAACGTTCAGCAGGCGCGTTTCATCACCCTGCGCCAGCGGGCGGAAAAAGAGCTACAGCAGGCGCATGCCGAACTGGAACAACGCGTATCCGAACGGACGGCGGAACTCAATGCCAGCAACCAACGCTTGATCGGAGAAATCGATGAGCGCAAACGGACCGAAGAAGCCTTGCGCCAGAGCGAACAGAAATTCCGCGCGATCTTCGATCAAACCTTCCAGCTAATCGGTGTGCTGACGATCGATGGCGTTGTGCTGCAAGTCAACCAGACCGCGTTGCAATTCGCGGGCATTACCGAAGATGCCGTGATCGGCAAGCCGTTTTGGGAGACGCCGTGGTGGACGCACTCCGTCGAGTTGCGGCAGCAGGTGCGGGCGGCGGTCCAGGAAGCGGCGGGCGGAAAATTCGTGCGCTTCGAGGCCACTCATACCATGCTGGACGGACAGGTACGCTATATCGACTTTTCGCTCAAACCCGTTACCGACATTAAAGGGCGCGTCGTCCAGCTCATTCCGGAAGGCCGCGACATCACCGAACGCAAGCGAGCCGAAGAGGAGTTGCGGCACTACAAGGATCAACTGGAGGGCACGGTGCAACAGCGCACGGCGGAACTGCTCCTGGCGCGCGATGCAGCGGAGGCTGCTAACAAGGCCAAGAGCGTATTCCTGGCCAACATGAGCCACGAACTGCGTACGCCGTTGAATGCTATCCTCGGATTCTCCGGCATGATGCGCCGCGACCCGCAGATTACAGAAAGCCAGCGAGAGAACCTGGACATCATCAACCGCAGCGGCGAACACCTGCTCACCCTGATCAATGATGTGTTGGAGATTGCCAAGATCGAAGCGGGGAAACTGCAGCTGGATATTGCGCCTTTCGACTTGGGCGGCATGGTGCGCGATGTCACCGATATGATGCAACTGCGTGCTAGGGATAAAGGCTTGCAACTCCTGCTCGACATGACATCGGAGTTTCCACGTTATATCAAGGGCGACGAAGCGCGAATACGGCAGATTCTGGTCAATTTGGTCGGCAATGCGGTGAAGTTCACCCGGCAAGGCAGGGTAATCATCCGTTTGAGCACGCAGCAAAAGGACTGGCTGCACCTGTTGATCGAGATCGAGGATTCCGGTCCCGGCATCAGCTCGGAAAATCTGAAGCGCCTGTTCAAACCATTCGTGCAGTTGGCGGAAGGCGGCGAGCAAAAGGGCACCGGCTTGGGTCTGACGATTACCCGGCAGTTCGTGGAGCTGATGGGGGGCACCATCTCGGTGGAAAGCACCTTGGGCAAGGGTTCGCTGTTTCGAGTCGAATTGCCGGTAGAGCTTGCGGATGTAGTGAATGTCCCCAAACCGGAAACCAAGACGCAACGGGAAATCGTAGGACTCGCCCCTGGACAGCCCTGCTATCGCATCCTGATTGCAGAAGATCAGCATGAAAATCGACTGCTGCTAAACCGGCTGATGACTGGCGCTGGCCTCGAGGTGAAACTGGCTGAAAACGGCGAACAGTGCGTGAAGCTGTTTCAGGACTGGCGCCCGGACCTGATCTGGATGGACAAGCAAATGCCGCTGATGGACGGCATCGAGGCAACTCAACGTATCCGCGGATTGCCCGGAGGGGATAAGGTCAAGATAGTGGCAGTAACAGCGTCCGCCTTCAAGGAAGAGCAGCAGGAGATGCTGGACGCCGGCATGGACGACTTCGTGCGCAAACCCTACCGCTTCGACGAAATCTACGAATGTTTGAGCAGACAATTAGGCGTGCAATATATCTACGCCGATGCGCAACCGACAGCCGAGGTTGCCACGGAGCCATTGACGGCTGAGATGTTGTTGGTGTTGCCAGCCGACTTACAAAGCGAACTGCGCGACGCTCTGGAAAGCCTGGAGGTAGAGTTAATCATTTCCGCTATTGGGAAAGTCGCTACCTATGACATATCTTTATATAAAACCCTGTCGCGGTTGGCGGAAAACTTCGACTACCCGACCATTCTGAACGTATTACAGGGTCACTGTATCGGCAAATGAGCCGTGATAACTAAAGGCAACATCCTGGCAATTGACGACACGCTTGCTTCCTTGAAGTTGTTGATGGACCTTCTCAGGGCTGAATGTTTTTCGAGGTATCCAGGTGTCTCCTACAATTTGGGCTTTGCGATTTCGCAGTTGAGTAATATGCCCTGTTTGCAGCGATTGTGCCGTTTGATTTGAATTTGGCGCGGTTCCAATGGCATGTCCGCTATACGAATTACAGCAGACTCATACATGGGGATAGTTAAAAGGCAGCAATGGGTCGGTTGGACACAGTGACGAACGGCCGCTTTCAGGTATCCGAATTCAATGACAGCTTTCCGGCGATGAAATTGAAGAGCGGATGGTCGCCAGGCGACCCATTTTTGCCACTCGCGCTTCTCCAAAGCCGCCAGTCGGCCGAAGCCAGATTCTGGAACTGGAGGCCTACAAAGCCGCCGCTGGCGACCTCAACCAAACGGCCATTATGCGACATTCGAAGATTTAAGCGTATGGCGGCAACAACTCTGTAAGCTGTCGGTCAACGTTCAAAATCACCGGCCTGCGCAGATCCGGCGCATTGCAAGGGTAGCCAGTGTG
>JAJRDU010000001.1 GCA_028748685.1 Methylococcaceae bacterium | reverse complement strand
AGTAGTGAATAATGCCCGGTTATACAAGTTTCAGTACAATTTATCGGACGACTTCGTCGATATGCCTCGCCTGCGGACCATGCCGATTGGCCTGGAATGGATTCGAACCTTAAGGCCGACGAGCGAATGATTTCGCACCTACCGTTATTCAGTCTGCGTGCGCTTTTATGACGGGTATTGGTGGATGCGAGGGCGATTTACCAGGAAGCGGGCGGCTTGTTTTCTATTCTGAGGGATTTGCCCTTAACCACGATGTAGCCGCCCTTGGTCAACTCCTTCATGATCTTGTTGATCATCTCCCTCGATGAACCAACCATATTGGCGAGTTCTTGCTGAGTCGGCTTGTCGCGGATCACGAAAATATTGCCCTCCGGCTCGGCCATATCCTGAAGCGCTTTGATGGTTCTCTCGTAAACGTTCGATAGCGCCATTTGCTTAACTTTTTCGGTCAAGTAGCGGACTTTTTTGGATAGCACGCCCAATAAGGCGATGGCGGCGTCGGGGTGCAATTTCAGCCAGTTGATAAAATCCGCCTTGCATACCACGGCGCAGACGGTCGGCTCCAATGCTTCGACGGCCGCCGAGCGTGGGTCGTCGCTGAGCAAGGCCAATTCGCCGAAGTATTGGCCGGCTTCCTCAACCAACAAGGTAACTTCCTTGCTTTTATCGTCCCTGCCAAAAACCCGTACTTTTCCGGTAAGGATGATGTAGAGGGAACTGGTCTCGTCGCCTTCCGAGATGATCACGGCCTGTTTGGGAAATCTGAGCACTTTGGCTTTTGTCGCCAAGGCGGCAATCGCTTCATCCGGTAACTTGGCAAGGAAAGGGATTTTGGCAAGGGTCGACAATAATACTTGTTGCATGGCGAAAGCTACCCGCGAGAGTCATTAACGATCATGTATCGGTCTGTCGGGCGTGAAGCGGCAATGCCGGGCATCGTCGGGAAATAGTGTGATCGAGCAGGGGTTAAAAGCGTCATCTTAGTTCTCAAAGCAGGTAAAACCGACACCTCGTTGGCACGGGATTTTTCAGCCATTCAAAATTCCAGAATTGCTCGCGGGTTTTAATAGCCCGTCAATTGTGAATTATTCACCTTTTCCCGATGGATTAACACACAAAAGTTTTGCCCCGGCCTTAATAGACTGTTTCCGGTGCCAAACTGGACTTCCGACGAGACACATTTTCATCTTATCAGTTAGCGCGAAATGGGAAAAAGTTGTGGCGGCACTTTCCCCGATTAGCAACCACCGTAGGGTCATTACGATGTCCGAAAAATATAACTCAATCGAGATAGAAACGGAACGCCAGCAGTTCAAACAACTGCTCGCCGTCAATCCCAATTTCTTTGGCAATCTGCCTGCCAGTAAACAGGCGTCGATCTTGAAAATTGTCGGCAATACCCGGTACGAGGAAATCAGTTGCGTCGCCTACAACCCCGATCTCGATTTGCTGGAAGCCGTCGTGAAAATCAAAATGCCACGCGGCTACAACGGCTGTATTTCCAATGGCGGCAGTTCGGAATTTGTGCGATTTTTCGTCAATTATGGCAAGGGCTGGCAGGATGTCGGTATTGCATCCTTCAAGGCCCATGACTTGGCCAATGAAATAGATGGTGAAGGCTATCCGCTTAGTTATGCCATCAGTTTGGAACACCGACCGAATCGCGATCGTTGCAATCCATCGGTGGTCCCCAAGGTTCGGGCGATTTTGTCGTGGGAAGTGATGCCGCCGACCGATCCGAATTGGCAGTCAGTGTGGGGCAATGTCGTCGAAAGGCATATTCAGATTGCGCCCAGACCACGCAAGCTGATCGAATTTGCCAACGATTTAATCAAAACAATTGACTCGGAGGCGGTATTGTCCGATGAACTGGGTTATCTGGGGAATACCAGGCGGGATCTCTCGACACCCTTGCATAGGTCCATAGAAACGCTCGCGAAACTCTACCAGCATCAGCATAGCGGTTGCACGGTGGAACCGCATCGCTTCGCAATGGCGGATGTGCAGGCGACGCTGGCGAGTTCATTACTTTACGATCCCATGGTGGACGAAGCCAAATTAGAGCAATACCAGGCTAACGGTCTCGATTGGCAGACCAACGTTACGGAATTGGCAAAACCGCAAGGCGATGTGCGCTATGAGCAGTTGTGCGGACTCGGACTCGACTATAACCGTGAATGGGTTGTGGCCAATTTCACCATTAAACGCCCCGCCGGTTATCAAGGCAGTCATTGCGAGCATGGGAGTATGGAACACGTCGCCTTTTGGGTCGATTGGGATAATAATGGCGAATGGACTTACCTGGCGACGGTCGGCGTTAGGGTTCACGACATCGCGACAATCCCGGCGGACGGCCTGAATTATTGGGTGGGCGTTCCGGCTCGACTGGGCGAACATCGCCGGTCCGGCAAGGAAGCCAGGATTGGCCGGTTGCGTGCGGTGCTTTCATGGAATGTCCGGCCCTCGGATACCGACCCACACGAAGTACCGCATTGGGGCAATCGGCTGGATACGTTTTTTGAGATTAAACCCGGCCGGATTTTGGGTGATCAACCCGCGATCGATACGATAGGCGGTATCGGGGTTGCCTATATCAATGTTGGCGGCGACGGTATGACGGTTCCGAATGCGCCGTTTTCCCAAACAGGCTCGCCGGCCGATCCCTGGGTGGCCTCCCGGCGGTGCGCTTTTGGCGGGGATATCTACGTCAATGCCGAAGCGCCGTTGTGTTTCCATATGGCGGGATACAAATATAGGCTCCTGGTTCGCAAGGCGGGTTCGTCCGGCAGCGGCGAGCCGTTGATGTCGCCTTTTGTTGTTACCCGAAATTTGGCGCTTGGCGGCGGCACCCTCTGGGTTTCCCCAGAACTGGGTACCGGGTGGGTGAATTATTTACACCCGGATCAGAATATCTATTCGGTTTTAGGCAACTGGCAATCGGGCAACCTTATAGCATCCGAACGCAACGAGCTTTGGGAAATCAAACTAGAGCTGGCCGATTCGATATCGGCGATACTGGCATCAACCGACTGGCTCCGCATTCAGCTGGACAATCAGGCACCGATCGCGGCTATTCATATCGGCAGGAGCTTTGCGACTTTGGATTGCAATGACTTCGATCGTGACTCTACGGTGAGTGGGCATTTCGTTGCCTATGATCCCAATGGCCACTTTGGGGCCTGGGCACTCGAAACGACTACGAATAGCCTGCTACCGATAAAGCCGGTGACAAACCCGGCGCTTCCAAACTCGTCGCCAACCGAATCGACGCTTGGACATGGCTGGAAATTGGATACGTCATGTATTTCCGCCGCCAGTCAATTATTGCCTTGCGAATACCTTGTGACTGTTAGCGTATGGGATAACACCATCGTCAACAGCTCGCAATTCGTGCATCACTACACCGAAGCCGAGGTGGTTGTTTGCGTTCGCTCCAGTTCCCTGTCAATGGCCAACCCTTCGGGCGATTATGGCTGGCAGGCTCTGGCCATGGCCGGCGGCGCTTAGGGTTTCGGTAAAAATATACCTTAAATTTCGGTTTTAGATTCTCCTTACCAACTCTCTCGGCAATAGCTCCTGCATTGCCCTACTACCTACATCCATGTAGGCATCCAGCAGTAGAGGGAATTGAGGTGCCCGGATTTGATGCGCGATAGGTATAAGTTTGCAGCACACTCATGGCCTGGGCCTGATTTGCAAGTATGTAAGTTATTTCCAACCAAATTCCAAGTGGAATTGTTCACAGTTTCGGACCGGTCAAATCAAGTAAAGTATGAACGCCCGTCAATAAACATAAACCAAAGGGAGCTCTGAATAAGTTCATTCCATTCATGGTTCGACAGGTTCACCGGGAACGGAATCAGACAATTACCGTTTGTCTTGAGCCCTTCGGCTTGGTCCTGGAGAGCCCAGTCGAAGGACTTGTTCGGAGTTTCCCCAATAGACAGGACGGTGCGCGGCGGCTGTTTGACGGTTGTTTTAACCATTGCCGGTACGTGGTGAACAAGATCGGAATTGCTCCGAAATACTCATACTCGAAGGAAAAATATCATGTTTCAAACCCATAAATTCGATCAAAATCCAAAGGCTAGGGAGAATAAAGAAACAACCAGTGTTAGCAGGGGGACTCGGGTGTGGAGAATTAGGCCGGTTTCGGTGCAAAATCTTGGCGGCGTATCCCGCTCGGATAATTCCACTTCGGCGTTAAAGCCGCAATCGTAAATCGGGTTTTGAGATGCCCTGGTGATTGATTTCTGGATTTGGCCATAAATATAGTCATCGCACGTCAAATTTCGGCACATCAGTTCCCTATCCCTTCGGCTTCGCTCAGGAGAGCCTTGTCGAAGGATGGGCGGAAAAATCCACACCCACCCGTTGGGTGATTGAAAAATCCCGTTCCCCTTTCGACAGGACGAACGGGATTTTTCAAGGCCCAACTACTCTTTTTAGGTTCATGCTTCGACTTTGCTCTCGGCAACTGCTCCATGCGTTGCCCTAACTCCTGCATCCATGCAGTCGAGCACGAACGGTTTGGCGAGCAACGGCTATTTCGGAAAGTTATTTTTAGCCGAATCCTTAGTTCTACTTTGTCAGATTATCCATGAGTTCGTCATACCCGCCGGGAAGCGGGTATCCAGAGCCAAGGATGGTAAGGCCGAACCCATCCTTGGTGTCTGGATTCCGGCAATCCAATGCCGGAATGACAGCTTAGCAAGGTAATCTGACAAAGTAGAGTTAGGTTATGGAGCAATTTCAACGCTAGGCAGCGTATGAATGCCCTGTCCAACAAGTCTTCTTCGTTGAATGGTGATCTTCATTGTTCCCAGATACACTGGCCGCCCGCTTTGGCGATCTTTGCCAGCCGCTGTTGATGATCGTGCAGTTCCTCCTCCGTGCAGCGAATCACCTTGAGCCGTGGCCTGTCGGCCGACAGGCGGACGATGGCCTGTTGTTGAGTACCGCCCATCGTGTCGCCTTCGTCCAGCAAGGATGCCTGGCCGCCGGTCATTAACAAGTAGACGTCGGCCAGGATTTCCGCGTCGAGCAACGCGCCGTGCAATTCGCGGTGGCTGTTGTCTATGCCGTAACGTTTGCATAGCGCATCCAGGCTGTTACGGGCGCCGGGGTGCTTCTTGCGGGCGAAGGTCAAGGTGTCGAACACCGTGCTATTGCTTTCCACGGTCCGATTTTCGCTTTTCAGCAAGGACAGCTCATGATTCAGAAAGCCGACGTCGAACGGGGCGTTATGGATGATCAACTCGGCGCCACGCGTAAAGGCCATGAAGTCGTCGACGACATCCGCAAATCGGGGTTTGTCCTGTAGGAATTCGTTGGTGATACCGTGAACTTCGATCGCGCCGGCATCGATTTCCCGATCCGGATTCAAGTAAACATGGAAATGCTTGTTTGTCAGGCGGCGGTTGACCAGCTCGACACAGCCGATCTCGATAATCTTGTGGCCTTCCTTGGGATTGATGCCGGTGGTTTCGGTATCGAGCACTACCTGGCGAATTTGATTGGGTCTACTCATGAATTTGAAATGATTAGCAGAAGGTTTTTAGCAATTCAGTCTGTATCTGAAAAACCGGCCAGTCGCCGGGTTGAGCCTGCTGATATTGGCCGTCGGTTTGCAATAGCCAGGCCTGCGAATTGTCTTTTAAGTAACCATCCAGATCGCCCAGGATGCGTTCGATGATTTTCTTGTCGGTAATCGGAAAACAAATTTCAACGCGCCGGAACATATTGCGGGTCATCAAATCGGCGCTGGATGCGTAAACCGCCCAATCGCCGCCGTTATAAAAGGCGTAGACACGGGTATGCTCCAGGAAGCGGCCGACGATGGAGCGCACCTCGATATTATCCGAAACGCCCGGAACCCCCGGACGTAGGCAACAAATGCCGCGCACGATCATCTTGATTTCTACGCCGGCTTGCGAGGCGCGGTAAAGGGCCTGAATCGACTGTTCCTCCACCACGGCGTTGACCTTGATGATGATCTTGGCCGGCTTGCCTTTCTTGGCCTGTTCGATTTCCTTTTCAATCATTTTCAACAGGCCATGATGCAACGTGAAGGGGGATTGCAGCAGCTTGTTCAATTTGCTGACCTTGCCCAGGCTGGTCAATTGCATGAATACCCGGCGCACGTCCTCGCCCAACTCCTTCTCGCTGGAAAACAAGCCGTAATCGGTATAAAGCCGAGCGGTTTGAGGATGATAATTGCCGGTGCCCAAATGCACGTAGTTACGCAGGATACTGCCTTCCTTGCGTAGCACCAGGCACATTTTGGCGTGGGTCTTGTAGCCTACCACGCCGTAAACCACATGCGCCGCGGCTTCCTGTAACTTGGCGGCCAGGCCGATATTCTCCTTTTCATCGAAACGGGCGCGCAATTCGATCACGACGGTGACTTCCTTGCCGGCGCGGGCGGCCTTGATCAACTGGGCGACCACCGGCGAATCGACGCCGGTGCGATACAAGGTCTGCTTGATGGCGATGACGTCGGGGTCCATCGCCGCCTGCCGGATGAAATCCACCACCGGCGTAAACGATTCGAAGGGATGGTGCAACAGAATATCTTGCTTGCGGATGCTGGCAAAAAAATCGCGGTTGCGGCTGAACGCCGACGGCACGTTGGGTTTGAAGGGCGGGAATTTCAATTCCGGCCGCTCGATCAGGTTGTAAAGCGCCTGCACCCGGCTCAGGTTGACCGGGCCGCTGGCCATGAATAGCCGATCCGGTGTCAGGTCGAAGCGGGCCAGCAGAAAGTTTGAGGTTTCTTCCGGGCAGTTGGCGTCGATTTCCAGCCTCACCTCGTCGCCGTAATTGCGCATCGCCAGTTCGCCTTCCACGGCCAGCAACAGGTCGTCGATCGCATCGTCATCGACGAAGAAGTCGCTGTTGCGGGTGACCCGGAACTGGTAGCAACCTTTCACCGTCATGCCGTTGAACAAGTCGTTGATGAAGGCGTGGATGATAGATGACAAAAACACGAAGTCGTGCGGACCGCTGTCGGTATCGGTGGCCGGCAACTGGATGATGCGCGGCAAGGCGCGCGGCGCCTGCAAAATTGCGCGGCCGCTGTTGCGGCCGAAGGCGTCCTTGCCGGTCAACGAGACGATGAAATTCAAGCTCTTATTGAGGATGCGCGGGAAGGGATGGGCCGAATCCAAGCCGACCGGCGTCAGGATGGGCAGTAACTCCTCGTTGAAATATTTTTCCAACCAGGCTTTTTGAGTAGCGCTCCAGCGGTCGCGGCGCAAGAAGCGGATATTTTCGGTTTCCAGGGCGGGAATCAATACTTCGTTCAGGATGCGATATTGTTCGGCGACCAGGTTGTGAGCCTTGACGGAAATTCTGTCCAACTGTTCGTTGATGGTCAAGCCGTCGGTGCTGATGACGTTCGGGTCCATCTGCGCCATCTGCAACAAACTGGCGACCCTGACTTCGTAAAATTCGTCGAGGTTGGAACAGGAAATGCATAGATAATTGAGCCGTTCCAGTAGAGGCAGTTTTTCGTCCAAGGCCTGTGCCAACACGCGAACATTGAATTCCAAGAGGCTCAGTTCACGGTTAATGTAGAGTTCAGGGCTGTTAAGGGCTATGGGTTCCATGTCACGGTTGGTTTAATTGAAGCGGGGAGCGGATTATAGATCAAAATATCGCCGTAGATGGCTACGGTTAAGAATGTTGGATTTGTTATAATTTGTCGGCTGATTGTCACCCTAATACACACATGAATTTTCCCACTATCGAATCCTTTGTCGGCAACACGCCCTTGGTGCGTTTGCAACGCCTGCCGGTTGCAAACGGCAATACCATTTTAGTCAAGCTGGAAGGCAATAATCCCGCGGGCTCGGTCAAGGACCGGCCGGCCTTGAGCATGATCCAGCATGCCGAAGCCCGTGGCGAGATCAAGCCCGGCGACCGTTTGATCGAAGCCACCAGCGGCAACACCGGCATCGCCCTGGCGATGGCGGCCGCGATCAAGGGTTACAAGATGACGCTGATCATGCCGGACAACATGAGCGCCGAGCGCATCGCCTCGATGAAGGCTTATGGCGCCGAGATCATTTTGACACCTGCCAAGGGCAGCATGGAAGCAGCCATCGATCTGGCGAGAGCCATGGAAGCGCGCGGCGAGGGCCGGATATTGGATCAGTTCGCCAATCCCGACAATCCGCTCGCTCATTACGAAGGCACCGGCCCGGAAATTTGGCGCGATACCCACGGTAAAATCACGCATTTCGTCAGTTCCATGGGCACAACCGGAACCATCATGGGGACTTCCAAATATTTGAAAGAACAAAATCCGGCTATCGAGATCGTCGGCGTACAACCCGAGGGCGATTCGAAAATCCCTGGCATACGCCGCTGGCCGCAGGAATATTTGCCCAAGATTTACGATGCCGGCCGTGTGGACAGGATCATCGAAGTCGATCAACTCAATGCCGAAAATACCACCCGTGCCTTGGCGGCGGAAGAGGGCATCTTTGCCGGCGTTTCCTCCGGCGGCGCGGTGTACGCGGCTTTGCAATTGTCCAAGCAATTGGAAAATGCCTTGATCGTGGCGATCGTCTGCGACCGCGGCGACCGCTATCTGTCCACCGGCATCTTTCCAACCTGATTTATGTAGGCCGGAATAAGCGAAAGCGTTTCCGGCATCCCGTTTCGCCGGAAACGCTTTCGCTTATTCCGGCCTACGCATTTGATTTATCATCGCATCAAAAATGGCCCACAAGAAAAAACTTCCGCAAGACCCCGTAACAGTCACCATTGAATCCTTATCCCATGACGGCCGAGGCGTGGCCCACGTCGACGGCAAGGTCGTGTTTATCGACGAAGCCCTGCCTGGCGAAACTCTGGAGTTTGTCTACACCGACATTCGCCGCGATTACGCGGAAGGCAAGGTCGTAAAACTCATCACCCGCTCGGAGCACCGCGTCGATCCCGAATGCCCGCATTTCGGCAGTTGCGGCGGTTGCAGCTTTCAGCACGTTGACGACGGCGAGCAGATTCATTTCAAGGAAGATTTGTTGCGCGAACAATTCAAGCGCATCGGCAAGGTCGAAATTCCGCAAATCTGGGAAGCCTTGACCGGCCCGCACTGGGGCTATCGCACCAAGGCGCGGATGGGCGTGAAATGGGTGGCGAAGAAGGGCAGGGTGCTGGTCGGTTTCAGAGAACGGCGCAATCCGTATCTGGCCGAAATCGACTCGTGCAAGGTCATGCATCCCATCGTCGGCGAAAAGCTGACCTTGCTGGGCGAGATGATTGCCGGCCTGACCATCAAGGACAAGATTCCTCAGATCGAAGTCGCGATCGGCGACAACGAGTGTGTGCTGGCGTTTCGGGTGTTGGAACCGCCGACCGAGGCCGACAAGCAAATCATGCGCGAATTTGCCCAGCGGCATAAGGTCAGCATCTGCCTGCAACCTAAAGGCCCGGACACCATAGTCCCGCTGGACGGCGAGCCGGAAGTGATCCCGAAATATGCGTTGCCGGAACAAGGTGTGAGCTTCAACTTCCGCCCGGCGATGTTCACCCAGGTCAACTATGAGATTAACAAGAAGATGGTGACGCGGGCGCTGGATGCCCTGGAGCTGACCAAGGAAGACCGGGTGCTGGATTTGTTTTGCGGCCTGGGCAATTTTACCTTGCCCTTGGCGACGCGGGCCGGCCATGTAGTCGGCGTGGAAGGCGATCTGCCGCTGGTGAAACATGCCCGCGAAAACGCCCGCCTGAACCAACTGGACAACGTCGAATTCCATGTCGCCGACTTGAGCAAGGACGTGCGGGAGCTGCCCTGGAGCCGGCAAAAATTCACCAAGGTTTTGCTCGATCCATCACGGGCCGGCGCCTCGGAAGTGTTACACAACTTCAAGCATTGGCAGCCGGAGCGCATAGTTTATGTGTCCTGCAATCCGTCGACACTGGCCCGCGACGCCGGCATCCTGGTCAACGAGTTGGGTTACAAGCTGGTCAAGGCCGGCGTGATGGATATGTTCCCGCAGACCGCGCATGTCGAATCCATCGCCTTATTCGTGAAATGATGGTTAACGGTGTGGGAGCGAAATCATTCACCCCATTCGGCAACGAGCCGTCCAATCCACCTCTCCCACCGGGAGAGGGCCGGGGTGAGGGCTATTTGGACATCTCCATTGCCGCACAACGCCTGCGCCTGTTGGTGAATGGCAAGGTGCTGGCAGACTATCCCGTCTCCACCGCTAAGAATGGTCCTGGCCAATTAAAGGGCAGCGAATGCACGCCGACCGGCTGGCACCGTATCCGCGCCAAGATCGGCTCGGGCTTGCCGCTCAACGCCGTGTTCAAGGCCCGCCGCCCGACCGGCGAAATCTATTCGCCAATGCTGGCCGCCGAATTCCCCGAGCGCGACTGGATACTCAGCCGCATCCTCTGGCTGGGCGGCCTGGAACCCGGCAAGAACCGTTACGGAGAGGTCGACAGCACCTGGCGCTACATCTATATCCACGGTTGCCCGGATGAGTTGATGACGGGCGAACCGGCTTCTCACGGCTGCATACGCATGAAGAATGCCGATGTCGTCGAGTTGTTCGACGCCGTCGAAGCCGGTTGCAGGGTGTTTATTCATGAATAGCATAGCGCCATGAAACGCATCGTCCTAGGCATAGAATACGACGGCACGGCTTACGCCGGCTGGCAATGGCAGGAAGGCAAGCGCACCGTGCAAGGTGAGTTGCAAACCGCGTTGAGCAAGATCGCCAATCAAGCGGTGACGGTGATTTGCGCCGGCCGCACCGACGCCGGCGTGCACGCCTTGGAGCAGGTGGTGCATTTCGATACCGAAGTGGAGCGCGATCTGCGCGCCTGGATGATGGGCGGCAACAGCCAATTGCCGGACGATATTCGCATCATCTGGGTCCGGCCCGCCGTCGGCGATTTCCATGCCCGTTATAGCGCCATCGCCCGTTTCTACCGTTACGTGATTCTGAATCGGCCGATGAAATCCGCCTTGCTCAGGACGCAGGCCACCTGGTGTTACCAGCCATTGGATGCCGATAAAATGCATAGGGCCGCGCAATCTTTAATCGGCGAACACGATTTTTCCTCGTTCCGCGCCCAAGGTTGCCAGTCGCTTAGTCCTAATCGAATGATGCATTTCATCGACGTTTACCGCCAGGATCAGCTCGTGATTATCGATATCTGTGCCAACGCCTTCCTGCACCACATGGTCAGAAACATCACTGGCGTGTTGATGGAAATCGGTATAGGCAAGCAACCGGAAACATGGACCTCGCAACTGTTGGACATCAAGGACCGAACCCAAGCCGCCTCGACAGCGCCACCCTATGGCTTGCATCTGGGGGCGGTGTTTTATCCTGAATCCTATGGCATCTCCAAACACCCGATTTTCGACAAGCTGCCGGAGGATGCGCGGCGGTTTGATTAGCGACGCGGCTTTAGCTGGAATGAGTTGTGAACATGCGATTTTTAGTCATCGCACATCAAATTGCGGCATATCTTCTCTCTAGCCCTTTTGGAGAGGGCTGGAGTGAGGGTGTACACAAGCCGAAATTTGATGCGCTAAAGGTATAGAATATTAAACGATCCCATGCGGGGCAATATGGTTACACCTTACGGCCTTGCCGACGATAGGAGGCGCATCAATCGCGATCGACGCGCTTCACGTTGTTATGCACATATATGGACTCCTCCCCAATTGCAAGCCAAGAATGCTCAAAATGATGTTCCAACAGAGATCGAGATTGCAGCCATATATTCGGTCTCTTGATGAAGGCGCTTAATTGACCTTCGGACCCTGATGAATCTATCCGCGCGCTTTTTTCACTACCATCCTACCGATTTCTAAGAATCTCTGGGCTGAACGGAATTAAAAAGCACCGGTCTGACCTGTTGAATGTCATCACTTTTGAGTTACTTGCCTCCGCAATCTGTTGAACTCTGTTTGTCTTGTCCTGCACCGGATTGAGGGTTATCCACGCTTTGCCCGACGCCGGAACCCTTCACTCGCGTGGAGGCGTTGGGCAAAGGGTGGATAACCCGGACCTCACGCAATCAGGCCACTTGGGCCGCATACTCGCCGGGGCGTGTAGCCAGCGCCCAGATAATCCTGGCATTCTTGTTGGCCAACG